>CAZQAS010000123.1:9221-10663 GCA_964591285.1 uncultured Rhodothermales bacterium | reverse complement strand
TCGGGGTCGGCGCTCTCCAGCATCTCCCGGAATATGCGGCGCGGACCATTTTCGACGCTCCAGGCCTCCATCCACACCGATCCCTCTCGCTGGAAGTCGAGGATCATGTAGCCCTGTTCACTGGCTGCGAGCTGGAAGTTGCTCGCGTCGGCGGTGTACGAGGCCCCCGATGCGGATCCGCTCACGAGCAGGTGTCCGCGCGGATCGACGCGCCCTTCGGTTGTGAGGTACTGCAGCGCGGGCTCGTGGGCCGAGGCATAGATTAGGCGATCGTGGCGGTCGAAGATTCGCGCGAGGTGCTCGCGCAGAGACGCGTATCGAGGATGGGCTAAATTTTGGCGATGGCCGCCGAAATAGCGGACGTAGAGTAGCGGAAGCGAGCCGACGATCGGCAGCGGCACGTACGCTTGTGGATGGACGCGGGTCAGCGGGAAGAGATGATCCCGAAGCGGAAAGCGCCCGGCCCTCTGCCCGGACGAGGCGAGGGGATGGTGACCCACCACCAGCACCGTTTGCTTGCGGTACTCCTCCAGCAGATCGTCGAGCGCGAGGAGGAAGTCCTCATCCAACTCAATGTCGGCATCGCCGTCGTCGCCGTACGGTTTTTCGGCTTGATGGAGCCACCACTGCGTGTTGATCGCGATGAGGACGACGCTGTCGCTGAGCTCGATGGCCGTTGGACCGGGCAGGCCGTCCTTCGGCAGCAAATCTGCGGCTTCGTCGATGAACGACTGCTGGCGTAGCGCGGAGGCGAAGCCGTCGGGCGCGCCGCCGGCCCAGTCGTTGTCGCCCGGAATGAAGACCACGCGGCCGTCAAATCCCGCCACTGCATCCAGCTGTGCTTTCAGGCGCTGCTCGGCTGCCTTGCGGGCCGGATGGCCGGCTTCCGGCAGCCCGCCGGGAGGTACGTTGTCGCCGAGGAAGACGACCGTGCTTCGCGGTGGAGCATCCGCAAGCTGCGTCTTAAGATGGGAGAGTGCGGGGCCCGGACTGCTGGATGGGTCGCCGACCCCGCCCGCGAGGAAGACGCGAAAGTCGAGAATCGAATCGGCGGCGGCTACGGCCTTGTGCGGTGCTTCAGGATCGGTATCCGGTCGCGTGGTGCCGCATGAAACGAACAGTAGCAGCGATGCCGCGGAGAGGAAAAGGCGGACCCGGCGTTGGAACGCCCAGGTGTGCCTCGCCTCTCCGTCGCAGGTACGGAGCGGGTGGATCATTGTGATGCGCGAGGAATCCTCGCGGGATGAGAGGGGAGGGTGTCGCGTGAGAGGCGAAAAGTACGATTAAATTTCGATCTGGTGCACGTCTCAGGCAGACGGAGCGCCCGCCCGCGAACTGATTGCCGCTTTTTCGAGTGCTTTCAGCAGCCGGCTGCAGGACTCCTCGCAGCGGCGGCACGCTTCCGCACAGATCCGGCAGTGCTCGTGCATGCTCGCATGGCG
>CAZQAS010000123.1:1790-9121 GCA_964591285.1 uncultured Rhodothermales bacterium | reverse complement strand
GGTGAGGAGGGCGATACGCTTGCGCGGTCGGCATGCGCACGAATCAAACTCCGAAAGAGTGCCATGAAGAGCGCGGCGCCGACGCCCTTGCCGCAGACGTCAGCTATCACCAGCCCAATGCGATCAGCCGATAGTTCGAAGACATCGTAGAAATCGCCGGCCACCTGGTGCGCCGGGCAAAATCGCACGGCAATCTCCCAGCCGGGCCGGCGCGGCATCTCCGACGGCAAAAATCCCCGCTGAATGTCGCGGGCAATCTCGAGTTCGCGCTCGAGCGACTGCGCATAGAGGCGCTCCCGATCCTGCAGCCGTTTCTTGGCGAGCGTCGACTCCACGCGCGCGCGCAAGAGTGTCGGATTGAACGGTTTTGGAAGGTAATCGTCGGCCCCGAGCTCGAGGCAGCGGACCACGCTTTCCACGTCGTCGACCGCGGAGATCATCACCACCGGGATGTGGCGGAGATTCTCATCGGATTTCATCTCCTCGAGCACTTCGTACCCGTTCACTTCCGGCATCATGATGTCCAGCAGCACGAGATCGAACGCGCCGGAGCGCACAATCTCGAGTGCCTCACGACCGTCCTCCGCCGTTTCCACCTCGAACCCGCGCCGCACGAGCCGCCGTGAGAGCATATCCCGATTCGACTCGGTATCGTCGACGACGAGAATACGGCCCGCCGACTCTGCGACGTCGGATGGCTTGATTTCGCGGAGCACGTGCATTTCTGGGGTTGTCGGCTAGGATCGGGCCGTGTCTTTCGACAGGGCGAGGAGCGACTCCATCTTAATGAGGAGACGTGGAAAGTCCACCGGCTTCGTCTCAAAGTCGTCGCATCCTACAGCGCGCGCACGGATCTCGTCGCCGGCCATCGCGTGGGCCGTAAGCGCGATGATCGGGATGTCTTTCGTGCGCGAATCTGATTTCAGTTGCATTGATGCCTCCCAGCCGTCGAGCACGGGCAGGCTGAGATCCATTAGAATGAGATCGGGACGAATCTCAAAGGCGATTTGTAGGGCCTCGACGCCGTCAACCGCGGTAACCACGTGATAGCCGCGCCGCTTGAGCCGCCGCGCGAGCATATCGCGGCTCATTTCATTGTCTTCGACGAGCAATATGTTTGGATGTATCGACGTATCGTTCATTTTCGCAGGCACTCGGCGATTCCCACCTAATCACTCCTCCTTCGGGAGCAGACGGCGGATCTCGGAGACCACCTCCGTCCGCCGCACGTCTCCCTTGCGAATAATTCGCTGCACCCGGCCGTTCAGGCGTTTTCGGTCCTCTTCCGACAAGATGAGCGCTGTCAGGACCACGACGGGTATCCGATCCCAATCCGGCCGGGCGCGGAGCTCTTCGATGAATGCGAACCCGTCCACCTCCGGCATCATCAGATCGAGCACGACCATCGCCGGCAGCCCCTCCGCTAGCTTCGCTATACCGTCACGGCCGTTGTCGGCGACCTCGACCATCCACCCCTCGCGCTCGAAGGTCCGCTGGAGGACGTCGCGCGTGGATGCATCATCCTCGACGAGCAGGAGCACGGGAGCGTCCTCTTGCTCGGAGCGCCGAAGGTGCCGCTTGAGCGTCGTTATCACCCGTTCGCGCTCGACCGGTTTCGTTATGTACTCCGAAGCACCAAGCGCATAACCGAGTCGCTGATCGCTGAGCACGGAGACGATTACCACCGGGATGTCCGCCGTCGACGGGTCCGCCTTCAGCCGGGCGAGCACCTCCCAGCCGGAAGTACCCGGCATCAGGATGTCGAGCGTGATGACGTCCGGTCGTTCTGCGCGAGCCTTCTCGAGTCCTTTGATTCCGTCGTACGCGCACGTGACGCGAAACCCTTCACGGCTCAGCATCTTCTGCACCACGTCGCACGAGGGTGCATCATCGTCGATTACCAGAACGAGCGGAGCCGATTCGGAGGGCGCCGTTCCCAGCGGCCGCTCCGCGGCATCCGTCACGGCAGATGGTGCGGCCACCGCGGCGGCCACAGCGCCGTCACCATGAGCGCTGCGCGCCGACTCGCTCGTCGTCTCGAGTGCCGGGAGCGAGACAATGAAGGTGGTGCCGACACCCTCCTCGCTCTCGACCGCAATGCTGCCACCAAGCAGCAGGGCAAATCTCCTGCTGATCGTCAGACCGAGGCCGGTGCCGCCGTAGCGCCGCGTGGTCGATGCATCGGCCTGCGTGAACGGCTCGAAGAGCCGCTCGATCTGCTTCTGCGACATCCCGATCCCGGTGTCGATTACCTTGAACACGATCATCTCACCGTCTCGCGTCGCATCCAGGGTGATGACACCGTTGTCGGTGAACTTCGCGGCATTCGAAAGCAAGTTGAAGAGAATTTGCCGCACCTTGATGAGGTCGGATGACATCCGACCGAGGTTTTCGCCCACCGCGATGCGAAGCTCGTTCTGGCGCTTCTCGACGAGCGGCTCGATCGTTGATCGCACGTTTTCGAGCAGCATGCGGACATCGAACTCCTCGATGTAAACATCCATCCGACCGGCCTCGATTTTCGACAGGTCGAGAACGTCATTGATCAGCCCGAGCAGATGGTGCGCGGCCGTTCGAATCTTGCCGAGGTCGCTCACACCTTCCTGGAAACCGGCTTCTTCGGCGTCCTCGACGAGCATCTCGGCATATCCGATGATGGCATTGAGCGGCGTGCGAAGCTCGTGACTCATGTTTGCGAGGAACTGGCTCTTGGCGCGGTTCGCCGACTCGGCCTGGATCTTCGCGATCTCGGCCTCCTGGCGGGCGATCTCCAGCTCCTGTGCCCGCCGCTTCTCGGCGGTCATGTCGCGGAAGAACCAGATCCGGCCGTAGTATTCGCCCTCGTTGCCAACAATCGGCGCCGTGTATCGGTCGAAAACCCGACCGTCCGTAAGTGCGATCTCATCGCGGCTTTCTTCGTCGGGATGATTGTACAGGTGCTCGACTCGCTCGGCGAAGCCCACCGGATCGGCGACCTGATCGAGGACGAACTCGACGGCGGCATCGTCGGAGCGCCGGGCGACGACCTCCTGCGGGATCTTCCAGAGCTCCACGAACCGCTGGTTGTAGGACAGAATGCGTCCTTCGTCGGAGACGACGAGGATGCCGTCGATGGAGGCCTCACCCTGGGCCTCCAGCAGCGCCTTCTGGATCCGCAGCTCGCGATCCGCCTCGACGCGTTCGGTAACGTCGCGCGAATTCACAATGACCCCGGCCGAGGCGTCATTCGGGTCGATGGTACGCCCGGTCGCTTCGAGTATTCGCCAGGAGCCGTCCTTGTGGCGGTATCGAAACTCGGCCACGTGGGTGGTGCCGGGCTTGCTCAGCGCCGCCCCGAGGGCCTTCTGCACCGTCGGGCGATCGTCGGGATGCACGCGCTCGAAGGCATTGGTGCCCATCATCTCATCAGACGTGTACCCGAGTACGCGTTCCGAGGACGGGCTCTGGTAGAGATTGACGCCGTTGGCATCCAGAATGGAGGCGACGTCCGACGAATTCTCGATGAGTCGTCGAAAGTGCTCTTCGCTCTTGCGGAGGGCTTCCTCGGCCATTCGACGCTCGGTGATGTCGCGGGAGTTCACGACCACGCCGTCTTCGGCCGACTTCGGAGAGAGGGTGGTCCCGACCGCCTCATAGTAGCGGTAGCTCCCGTCCTTGTGGAGGAAGCGAAACTCCGCCGAGACGCTCCGACCGGGGTTCTCGGTCATCATCCGAAACTTCGCCGCGGTGGCCTCACGATCCTCGGGGCACAGGAAGTCGAAGACGTGTATCCCGATCATCTCTTCCTGCTCGTAGCCCAGAAGCCGAGTCAGTGCCGGACTCTGATACGTGGTCGTGCCGTCCGGCGCGATGATGGAGATCAGATCGGAGGCGTTTTCGATGAGCCGGCGGAAGTGCTCTTCGCTTTTCTGGAGCGCCTGCTCGGTTTCTTTGCGCTCGGTGATGTCGATGAGCGAGGTTGCGATCGCCGGTTCGCCGTCGAAGTCGAGCCGCTGGGCCGAGAGGGAGACCCAGCGCATCTTCCCGGTAGCCGTGCGGACCCGGAGCGGATAGTCACGGATGTGTCCCTGGGTGCGCACCAGCTCCACCACGTGGGGCCGGTCGTTGGCGTCGTAATAGAAGTCCGGCGTCTGCTTGCCGAGAAGACTGCCCTCGGGCACTTCGAAGAGCCGTTCGAGGCGGTCGTTGGCGTAGAGAATGCGACCATCGCCCGCACGGCTCAGCAGGAGCGGGCTCGGACTGGCTTCGACGATCGAGCGGAAGCGCCGGTCGGCCTGCTCCAGCTCGGCGGTGCGCAGGTCGAGCTCTGCCGTCCGTGCCTCGACGCGCTGCTCCAGCTCGTCGTTCGCCCGCCGTAGCGCCTCTTCGGCAGACCGTCGATGCGCCGACAGCTCGATATTCGCCAGCGCGCTCGCAGCCAGCGACGCGATGACCTCGATGACCTCGACATCCTCCTCAGTATACAGATTCGGAGTATAGCTCTGCACCGTCAGCACGCCGATGACCTGATCGCCGCTAATGATCGGGGAGCGGATCGACGATTGGGATCGCCGGCCCGTGCCGGTGATGCGCGCGCCCTGCGCGTCCGGTTCGCCGGCGCGATGTGTCAGCAGCGAACGTCGCTCTTCGAACACACGCTCGCTCGGCGTACCGGCCGCCGGAATCGAATCGGGCGCGCTGTATTCGCCGTCGTCATAGCCGCCCACGCCGTGAAAGGAGTGTGTGGAAGGGTCGTAGGCGAGCAGGAAGAAGGCATCGAGCGGGACGATCTGCCGGCAGGCCTCTTCGAGAATCTCGCGCAGCTCCTCGCAGGTGCACGCACCGATTACGGCCGATGCGGTGCGCGCGATGGCGTGCATGCGCGAAACGAACGCTTCGCGGACCGCCTCCAGCTCGGAAGCGGCTTCAGGGTCTCCGAGGCGCTCGGCGATCTCGCCGATCTTCTCGACGTGGCTTACGATGCGGTCCGATGGGGACGAGGAAACGGAGTCGTCCATGGCGGGGGTGGCGCTTGTCAGGTGGTGGTGGGGCAGGAACGCACGAATGGCTGTGTATATTCAAGCGAGCCGGGTAGAGACCTCGGATGTCGAATCGGTACAAAACCGGCCCGCCGTACCACGCGGCTTGATTACTCTACGAGCAGAAATAAGTTACGGACTCCTAAGAACAAGACGAAAGAAATGCCATGGGTACCAAAAGAGACGAATACGCCGAGCGGCTGAAGAAGCAGATCGACGAGTGGAACCGGCTGATAGGCCGGTGGGAGGAAGAGGCGAAGCATCGAAGCGCCGACGCCCGTGAGGAAGCCGAGGAACGTCTTAGTGACCTCCGCAGGCGGCGCGACGAGCTCCGCGAGCGTCTTCCGGAGATTCAGCAGGCCGGCGAGAAAGCATTCGACGAGCTCCTCGAAGGCATCAACCGCGCGTGGAAGGAGCTGAGCCGCGCGTTCGAACGCTCCAGAGAAGAGTTTTCGGAGGACAAAACCGCGAATCCGGACACGAAAGCTTCAGGGCCTGAGTAGAAAGCGTTGGGGTCGTGACGCGACGGACGGTGGGCCCCGACCAGCCTGACTGTAGGGCCTGACCAAAAGACCGCTCCCGAGGAGCAGGTACTCAAGACGACGATCAGCATGCGGCTGCCGCACCACCGGAATATTCGGGACGAGCTCGGCCGAATGCGGAATCAGGTCGCAGAGCTCAGACCCGCAACATTACGGCTGCGGAACCTGGTGCTCTTCGTTGTGGCCGTCGTCGCCGCCGCCCTGACAGTCGCCTTCCTCCGCGACAGCGGCATGACGCGGGAGGCGGTATACATGTCGGGGATCTTCGTGCTCGCCGCAATCCTTTGGGTGACCGAAGCCCTGCCGCTGTTCGCGACGGCCCTCCTCGTCATTGCGCTCGAAATTATCCTGCTCGCCAACCCGGGTGGATGGGCACACCTCGGATTCGCCGACGGGGCATCGCCGAGCTACGGCGAGTTCTTGAGCCCCATCGCGGATCCCGTCATCATACTTTTCTTTGGCGGGTTCCTCCTGGCGCGCGCGGCGACGAAGGAAGGCGTCGATCGCGCGATGGCGGGAGTCATCCTCCGCATCTTCCGCGGCCGGCCGTTCTACGTGCTGTTCGGCTTGATGGCCGTGACGGCTCTCTTCTCGATGTTTATGAGCAACACGGCGACGACCGCCATGATGCTCACACTGGTCGTTCCGATGGTTTCCCAGCTGCCGGAGGAGGACCGGCTGCGAAAGGGGCTCGTTCTGGCTATCCCGTTCGGAGCAAATATTGGCGGGATGGGAACGCCGATCGGATCCCCGCCGAACGCCGTCGCGGTAGGATTCCTCTCCAATGCAGGCGTCGACGTGAGCTTTCTCGACTGGATGCTGATCGCCGTGCCGTTGATGATCGGTGTGCTCGTCGTCGCCTGGCTGTTGCTTTCAGCCTCGTTTCATGCGACGAATCGCGACCTCCGGCTCGAACCGCCGGAGCGGACGATGCACGCGCGCGGATGGTTCGTCGTGGCCGTCTTCGTGGTGACGATCGGGCTCTGGCTCACCGAAACGCTGCACGGACTGCCGACCGCCGTCGTGGCGCAGCTGCCAATTGTCGCCTTTACCGCGACCGGCTTGCTTGGACGCGAGGACGTAAACCGGCTGAACTGGGACATCCTGCTGCTGATCGCCGGTGGCCTGGCGCTCGGCACCGGGATGGCCGTCACCGGACTCGATCGCTACATTGTCGATCAGATGGTCGCCGAGGGATCGTTTGTTCTCGTCGTCCTGGTCGGGGCGACGCTGCTGCTCAGTACCTTCATGTCGAACACAGCGGCAGCCAACCTTCTCCTGCCCCTCGGTATCTCCTTCGCCGCCGCCGGTGCCGCGACGGGCGGTGTGCTCGTGGCGCAGGTTGGCATCAGTATCGCGCTTGCCGCGTCGGCTTCAATGGCCCTTCCCATCAGCACGCCGCCGAATGCGCTCGCCTACGCCCAGGCGGTCTTCGATACGAGGGACATCGCACTAATTGGTGCGGTCGTCGGACTGCTGACGGCGGGCCTCATCCTGGCGTTCGGCGGCCCGATCATCGAATTTTGGCTCGCCTGATCAATCGGCCGACGACCCGACAGGAAGGAGTGCCCTCCGAAAACGTTGCTTGGTCCAGGTTCGCTGCGGAGCGATGGTTCAAGGATGCTGCTGAGCGGCTGTTCTATTTTGACAGGAGCATGGTCCGCTGGTCGGATCCATGGGCCGTCGTCAGGCGGTACAGGTACAGTCCGCTCGGAAGCGTGGTCGCGTCGAAGCGCGCCTCGTGCCGGCCTGCATCCATCATGCCTGATTC
>CAZQAS010000123.1:0-1690 GCA_964591285.1 uncultured Rhodothermales bacterium | reverse complement strand
TCACCAAAGCACACCTGATTGCGGTTGTCGCGGATGGCGAAGGCCAGATCCATCACCGAATCTCCGTTGAGGTCGGCCGCGACGACATCCATGGAATAGCGCGCGATGCCGTCAACATTTTGACACGTGAAGCTACCGTCGCCGTCGTTCAGGCAGTAGCGATCCGACCGCTGGTTGATTCCGAAGGCGAGATCGACGTCCCCGTCCGCGTCGATGTCTACGGCGGCCACCCCGAAGGTCTGATAGTTGCCATCCTCTACGTTTCCGCACGTGTAAGCTCCGCTGCCGTCGTTAAGACAGACAGTGTTGGGCTGATGAAGCCCGGCGAATGCGAGGTCGATCGTGCCGTCTCCGTCGAAATCACCAGCGGCAACGCGCTGGCTGGTGTGGGTGTCGTCGCTCACGTCCGAGCACACGAAGGCTCCCTCGCCGCCGTTGACGCACGCCGAGTTCGGCTGGCCGTAGTTGGAGAAGACGACGTCCGGCTGCACATCATCGTTCAGATCGACGACGACCGCACCGATGGTCGAACGAGAGACGTTACTGACCTCGGCACAAGAGAAAGCGCCCTGACCATCGCCAAGGCACAGTTGGTTGCGGCTGTTGTAGTTGGCGAACGCGGCATCGGGGAGATCGTCGCCGTTGAAATCCGCCGTTACAACGTCGCGCGAGGTATTCGCGGAGGCGGAGATCTGTGAACATTCGAACGTGCCGTCACCATTATTCCGACAGTAGCGGTTCGGCTCGTCAATATTGGCGAAGAGCAGGTCGACCCGGTCATCCCCATCGAACAAGTCGGCGGCAACGCCGGTCGTGGACTCGGCGACCGTGGCCGTTTCGGCACAGAAAAACGCAGCATGACCGTCGTTCGTGCACAGCTGATTCGCCTGCTTGTAATTGGCGTAGATCAGGTCGACGTTCTGTGCGTGCGCCGCGTTGAGTGACAGAAATACGCAAAAGCATGCGGTAACAAACTGCTTCATTGGTGTCACCGGATAAGCGGACGGAACAGAGCCGAACGGCTTCAGAGAAAAGCATGCCAGCCCGTCCCGCTTCGCGGTTATCCGGTGCCCACCAGCCGGTGCGGGTATGAAATACGAGCGTGACGGGTAGAATCGAAACCAGGGGCACTATCTGGACGAATCCGGGACGAAGACGCTGTAGAGTCCTCGCAGATCGCCCGGCTCGAAGCCATAGGCGCGATCGGCCGGATAGCGTTCGAAGACGAACCGGGGCCGGTTGTCGGCCTCGCCATGGCAGTGCAGGCAGGAGGCTTCCACTGCGATCCGATGGAAGTACCCCAAGCCGTCGTCCGTCTCGTGCCACAGGCTGTCGAGGGAGGGATCCTCCTGAAACTGACGGTAGACGACGTACGCCGCACTGTCCGGTACATTCGCAGGGTTCCGATTCCTGACCGAGATCTGCCGGAATTCCCATCCGTTTGTCCGCGCGAGCTCGCGGGCACGCAGCCCTGCCGGCTGGCAGACCCGCGCAAACGTGTCGAAATCGACGAGTTCCTCGTCCGAAATGGTTGCGGCGCGCGCCGACCGCAGGGAGTCCACCTCGTGGACCGCCTCGACCACGCGGCGCTGCACGTCGCTCAGCTCCTCCTCAGACTCACGGCCGCAGCCGGCAAGAAGTACGATGCAGCCGAGTGCAAGAAGACGTCGCACGATATCACCTCCAGTTT
>CAZQAS010000122.1:9268-10723 GCA_964591285.1 uncultured Rhodothermales bacterium | reverse complement strand
CGTCGTCATTCCGACGCACAAGAATCAACGGGACTCGCTATGCTTCCAATCTCATCAAAGAACATCTTATCGACCGACCACGTGGCCGGTCGTGCGTTGCCGATGCTCGCCGAAAATGACCCTCAATAAGAGACGATTTTCCGCAGAGCGCGGACAGCTAATATACGTTGACCCGCCGACCTCTGTCAAGCCGATCACCGCGCATTAACCACACCTTCAAACAACGTTTCCACACTCTCGCAAAAGCCGCCTCACGACAACTCCCGCCCACGAAAAACCGGCGCTCCAAACACGAGGTCTGAGGTCGCCGGTTGCTCGCGATCGCAATCTCTGCAATCGCGTCTTCCGATCTCAAAGTGCAGAAGGTTTACACGACAAAGAGCGCGCTCGGTTCCAGCTTCGGTTCGTGAAGCTTGCGTGAGCATCAGAGCGCACCACCACCGCCGTCCCTAGGGACGACACACGTCCGAGTGCAAACTCCAATCGCGGCGCCAAAGCACCGCGCGCCATTCTGTCAAAGGGAACGGTAAAACACAGGCTGTCCCATCAGGTTTCCCTACCACGTGACTTATCCTGATCTTCAAAGTCGCCCGCCGCAGCCTGCACGACAGGCCCCCATGAGAAAGCGCCGGAGCGCCTCGCTGGTTTCAACCCTCAAGGACGAAAATGGAAGGGCACCTGCAAGGAAGGGCACCTACGCCCCGTTTGGCCGTAGCACATCAGCCGCGGCAGATGGAGGCGCCGAACAGTGAGGCGCCGGACTCGGTCTAGACCCGAACGTGGGCGACGGCTTCCACCGCCGGCGTATACCTTATATATATGGCGCCATCTATAGCGCCTTTTCTTCCGTTACGGTACACTGGGTCTGTGCCCGTCCACACGCGGTGTGGGGCGGGCTGCCTGGCAGGTCCACCCGTGCCCCCGCTAGCTCCCATTCAAGCCATCGGACGCGATGCCGAATTTCAAACAGCAAGCCGCCGAAACCCTCGGTTACCTCCGATCCCTCCTGCGAAATAAGTACTTCTGGGGAGGCCTGACCGGACTCCTCGGAATCATCGCCGTCGGGTACGTAGTGATCGACAGCGTCGTCATGCCGTCCGTCACCCGCCAGGGGACCGCCGTGCGCGTGCCGAACGTGATCAATCAACCCTACGAGCAGGCCCGCGCCGAGCTCGAATCGAATGACCTCGACGTGCAGCGCGTCGTGCAGAGATACAACGCCAACTTTCCGCGCGACGTCGTCGTCGACCAGAATCCGCCACCCAACGCGACGGTCAAACCGGGGCGGCACATCTACGTCACGGTGAACAGCGGCGAGCTGCAGCGGGTGGCCGTGCCGGCCCTGGAGGGACTCTCCTTGCGCGAAGCCATCAACCGGCTGCAGGCGCGCGGGCTTCAGGTCGAGCAGACGCTGCCGGATTCGATCCCCGCGCCGAACCGCAATACCGTCACGCG
>CAZQAS010000122.1:0-9168 GCA_964591285.1 uncultured Rhodothermales bacterium | reverse complement strand
CCGGTTTCGAGGTACGGCTCTACGCCGAAGAGGAAGCCCCTACGCCGCCGGACAACGGGTAGCGTCGAGAGCGACGTCGTCTCCGCCTCGAACGGCTATTCGACGACGTAGACGGCGAAGTCACTATCGACGTCCACGACGACGCGTTCCTTGTGCTTCGTCTGAAGGGAGCGGCCGAGATAGTCCGGCTGGATCGGGTATTCGCGATGCCCGCGATCGACGAGTACGGCAAGCTGGATGCTTCGCGGCCGGCCGTACTGCACGAGTGCATCGAGCGCTGCGCGTGCGGTTCGCCCCGTAAAGAGCACGTCGTCTACGAGCACGACGTCGCGATCGGTAACGTCCCCGCGAATGGTTGATTGGTCGTCGACGTCTTCGGTGGGGTCTCGATCGTCGCGATACGCTGCCACGTCGAGCTCCTGCACCTCTAAGTCCCGGCTTTCGATCTTGCCGATCTCGGAGGCCAGCGCTTCCGCGACGGCTCCTCCGCGACGCCGGATGCCTACGATTTCGATGCTCGAAGAGCCGCGATTCCGCTCGACGACTTCGTGGGCCAGCCGCGTCAGCATTCGCCGCACGCGTTCGGGAGACATGATCAGTCTACGAGACCCGGCGGACGCCATCACGTCGAACTATTGGAACATCGCCTTGATGCTGCCCCAGGTTCGGCGGACCGCCGTGGGGGTGTAGTTGACGGAGAGCACGCCGTGGCTTTCGTGAACGCCGGAGGTGGAGACGGAGAAGAGTTCGTACTCAACGGTTTCGGCGGCGTACTTGTAGACCTGCTCGTCTCGATAGGTGTAGGGATTGCCGGGTCCCTGGGGCGTGATCTCCGCGATCTTATCGAATCGGCTGTCGAACATCGTCTTGCGATGCAGCTCATAACGCTCGAGCTGATTTTCGACCAGGGCGACCCATCTCACTACGGGCTGGTTGTTCTCGATGGTATAGCCGTAGGAGTCGAGCCTCACGTCGCTTGAGACGAACGCCCATCCGGCCAGTAGCACGGTGAGAAGTATGTAAGTGAGCCGCGTCATCCAGGGGTGGTTATCGCCATACTGCAACTTCCAAAGATATCGGCAGCACAACAAAAGTCAAAACCGGTCTGGATTTCTTCGTGCACAATTCAGGAGGAGTGCTCCGCCTCGGCCGACCGATTGGGGCATTCGTCCCGCAAGCACCGGCCGTACATGTTCAGCGAATGATGTTTGATGTCGAACTTATAGATCTCAGCGACCATTTCCTGGATGGATTGAAGGCGCGGGTCGCAGAACTCGAACAGCTCGTTGCAGTCGATGCAGATCAGGTGATCGTGCTGCCAGTAGCTGAAGGCGCGCTCGTACTTCGCCTGATTCTTTCCGAACTGATGGCGGACGACGAGATCGCACTCCATCAGCAGCTCGAGCGTGTTGTAGACGGTCGCACGGCTGACGCGGTGGCCGCTCTTCTTCATCCGAAGATATAATTCGTCCGCATCGATGTGGTCGTCGGTTGCGTAAATTTCCTCCAAGACGGTAAAGCGTTCCGGTGTCTGCCGCTGTCCCCGCTTCTTCAGGAAGGCTCCGAACACCTTGCGGACTTCCTCCATCTGCTTGGCGGGGACTCCCATCGACCTGACTTCCTCCACGAGGCGGATACCTATGAGGTATATAGATAAAGACGTGCCGTGCTCAGCGTCATTCCTCAACCGTCAGCCGGAAGACGCGGTTCCTTCGTTTTGTGCGAGGAGACGCTGTACGTCCGACCAGATCTCGCTGTGCAGCGCCTCTACGGACTTTCTGCCGTCGAGCCGCACGAAACGGTCGGTCTCCCTCTCCGCCAGGCGCGCGTAGGCGGCTGCGACGCGGTTGTAGAAGTCGGCGTCACTGAGCTCCATCCGATCGGCGGGTTCCGCCTCCGGCCCGTCCATGCGGCGGTGTGAGGCCGTTTCGTAGTCGAGCTCGACGAGATACGTGCGGTCCGGCACGAGTCCGCCGGTCGCGCGCCGATTCAGGTCGGCGATCCAGTCGGGATCGGCCACGCCTCGGCCGGCACCCTGGTAGGCGGTGGTCGAATCATAGAAGCGATCGCAGACGACGACCTCTCCGGCCTTCAGCGCAGGCCGGATCCGCTCTTCGACGAGCTGCGCGCGTGCAGAGGAGAAGAGGAAGAGCTCCGCGAGCCCACCGATCTGGAGGGCCGGATCGAGCAGGATCGATCGGATATGTTCGGACAGCGGGGTACCCCCCGGCTCTCGGAACAGGGTGACGCGTCGCCCGGCGTCGGCGAGCCGCTCCGCGAGCAGTTCCGCCTGGGTGGTCTTCCCGCTGCCATCGATTCCCTCAAATGTGATGAACGGCATTCGGCAGAATGGCGCAGTTTTTGTTCAGTAGCTGTGAAGACAAGGAGGGTCCACGGGGCGTTGGAGATACGTACAGCCAGCGAGTGAACTGCTTGCAAATTGGGGAGTACCCGTTTATAATACGGCGAACCTTTTTCCCCATGCAGGTTTAACTCCGCGTGTTCATCCGCCCCATCCCGACACGCACAAAACTGCTACTCATTACGCGGCGTCAGCATGAGTATGTTTGACTTCGAATTCGACGATTTTGACGGCCCTGCCGGCGAAGCCCGGCTCAACGAGTTGTTGGCGGCCTACGAAAGCAGCGAATCGACCTATTTCGACTCAGAGACGCTCGAGGACATCGCCAATTTCTATTTCGAGCAAGGCCGTTTCGAAGACGCATTAGGGGCCATCGACCGCCTGCTCGAGTCGATGTCGTTCTCCTCCGATGCCTGGATGCGACGCGGCATTCTTCTGAACAACCTCGGTCGCCACGATGAGGCGCTCGACGCCTACGACCGCGCCCTCGCCTTGAACCCCTCGGACACCGAAACGCTGGTCAACCGGGGCATCACGCTGGACACGTTGGGCCACGATGCCGACGCGCTGGAGGCCTACGACGAGGCCCTTCAGATCGACCCGCTGAACGACGAGGCGTATTTCAACCGGGGCGTCACGCTGGAGCGGCTCGATCGCCTGGGCGAGGCCGTCGAATCCTTTGACAAATGTGCCGACCTGAATCCGGAGCATCCGGAGGTCTGGTACGAGCTCGGCTTCTGCCACGACCGGCTCGGTCAGAACGAGCGGAGCATCGAGTGCTACGAGCACCATCTCGATCTGGAGCCGTACTCGCACGATGCGTGGTACAACCGGGGCATCGTGTTGAATCGCCTGGCCCGCTTTGAAGCGGCCGCCGACTCGTACGACATGGCCATCGTCATTCAGGACGATTTCGCCTCCGCCTACTACAATCGCGGAAACGCTCTGGCCAACATGGGACGGCTCGAAGACGCCGTCGAGTGCTACGTGCGCGTGATCGAGCTGGAAGGCGGCGACTCGGCCACGTTCTACAACCTCGCGCTGGCCTATGAGGAGCTGGAGAACTACGTAGAGGCGAAGAAATTCTTCGAGCGTGCGCTGCATGAGGACGAGAGCTATCCCGAGGCCTGGTACGGGCTGGGCTGCTGTCTCGATGCGCTCGAGCACCACGACGAAGCGCTGTCGCTCTTCGACCGCGCCCTCTCCTTGCGGCCCGAGGTGGGTGAGTTCTGGTATGCGAAGGCGGACTGCCAGTACAATGCCGGACGCGTACAGGAAGCGCTCGACTCCTATCAGCGTGTGGTCGACATCGAACCGACGAACCGCGACGCGTGGCTCGATCTGGCGGAGACGCTCTTCGAAGCCGGGCACGTCGAGAATGCGCTCGATGCCTATCGACGCGCGCTGTCGCTGAATGCGGACGCCGGGGCCTATTTCCAGCAGGCGAAGGCGCTCTTTGCGCTCGGCCGCGCGGACGAGAGCATCCGATCGTTGAAGATGGCATTCCGCCTCGATCCGGGTAAGAAAGAGGAATTCCGGCATACGTATCCCGATCTCTATCGGGACGTGCAGATCCGGCGCATGCTGGGGCTCGACAACGAATCCTCGTCGCGAGTCTGACGGCCGAGGGGCGAGTCCGACGGCCGAGGCGCAGGCCGCCGCATCGAAACAAATCGCAGAGATTCAGTGTGCAGGGCAGGCCATTGTGCCTGCCCTTTCTATTTTTGCTCGCATGAAAAAAGTACGTTCGGCCTTCGTCCACTTTGCGCAGGGCCTCTTGATGGGAGGTGCCGACATCATTCCCGGTGTCAGCGGAGGCACGATGGCACTCATCGTCGGCATCTATCGCCGGCTCATCTCCTCGCTGAGCAGCGGCTTTTCCGCCGTCGTGGCCGGGGTTCGGTTCGATGGGCAGACCTCCGCGCATCATCTTCGCGAGGTCGAGTGGCGCCTGGTCCTTCCGCTGGTTACGGGCATCGCGACCGCGTTGATCGCGGGCGCGCACATCATTCCCGTGCTCATCGCACGGTATCCTCATGAGAGCCTCGGGCTCTTCTTCGGGCTCGTGGCCGGATCGCTCGCGATTCCATGGCAGCGGATCGAACGGAAGTCGGCGCTTGCGGTCTCGGTGGCCGTGATTGCGGGAGTGATCGCGTTCCTGCTGACCGGCATCCCTCCCGGCGGAAGCGTCGATCCCTCGTATCTCCGCGTCTTCCTGTCGGCCGCCGTGGCCATCTGCGCGATGATCCTCCCGGGCGTTTCCGGGGCCTTTCTGCTGAAGGCGCTCGGCATCTACGAGGTCACGCTGCTGGCCGTCACGGATGCCAATGCAGGCTATGTGCTCGTCTTCATCCTTGGAGCGGTCGTCGGGCTGGGCATTTTTTCGAAGCTGCTCAACTACCTGTTGGAGCGGTGGTCGGACGTGACGATGGCGGCGCTGGTCGGCTTGATGGCCGGAGCGCTCCGGGCGCTGTGGCCCTGGCAGGGCGCCAGCCGATCGCTGGACCTGCCGGAGACCGGCGAGCCGCTCGTGAGCGTGCTCGTATTGGCGGTTGCGGGCTTCGTCTTCGTCTCAATCCTGGCGTTCTTCGGCGATCGCATCGAGGCCAAGGCGCGCCGCGTGCCGTCCTAGCGACTTCTGCGGATGTGGCTGCTGTGCCGACGCGCTATTCTGTCGTCGTAGCTACTCTGCCGTTCTAGCTATTCGGCCGTCACAGCTACTTCTGAAGCGTGACGGTCCGGGTCTCGCTCCCAGAGGCGCCGAAGGCCCGCACGTAGTAGACGCCGCTGGCGACGTCCGTCGCGTCGAAGACGAACTCCAGTCGGCCGGGATTGGCCACGAATCCGGAGAACAGCTCGGTGACCTCCGCGCCCTGCACGTCGAAGACGGCTACCCTGATGCGCTGCGGCTGATCGACGAGCAGCTCGATCGTGGTCTGTGGATTGAAGGGGTTCGGATAGGCGGGCAGAAGGACGAACCCGTCAGGCGCTTCGTCGATGCCGTCGGACAGGTCTGCCCCGCCCGTCGGACGAACGACGAACAGCCCCTCGTCGATGCCGGTCAGGACGACGTTGCCGCTTTCGAAGAATGGATAGTTGCTCCACGTGCCGATGAAACCGAGGTCGTCGTGCGCCGGATAGGTGTCGAAGAAACCGACTTCGGATGGATTTGCCGGATCGGAAATGTCAAGAATCCGAAGTCCGCTCGTGTAATTCGACTGGAAGGCGCGGTTGCCGACGACGTATTGATTGTGGTCGATGGATTCGGTCGATGCGGTGTACACGCCGGCGAGCTGCGGATCGTCGAGCTCCGTCATGTCCCAGATGAGTGTTCGCGTGTTCACGACCGTCGCCTCACGTGACTCGTCGAGCTCGTCATCCTGAAGAAAGTACCGGTGATCCTCCGTGAGCCAGCCCTGATGCGCGTAGGCAACCGCCGGATAGCTGACGGCGGTGATGGTCGCGGGATTGTCCTTATCGGTGACGTCGGCGATCATCACCTGCAATTCATTCGCACCGAAGCAGATTTCGCGATCGGTATATCGACTATCCGGACCGTGGTAGATGACGCACTGCGCATCGTGGGTATAGCCGGTCCCCCCGTAACCCGTGCCGACGGCCGCATGGCATCCGGCAAAGGTTGGGCTCGTCGGATCCTGGATGTTGATCATGTGCAGGCCGCCGCCGCACGTCTCTCCTCCCCCGCTGTTTCCGACGGTATAGGCGTAGCCCGATTCCGTGTTGATGACGACGTTGTGGGCGCTGTTTATCCCCTCGTAGAGTGCGGTCGGCTCAAAGGTTGCCGGCCGGTCCTCGACGTCCCGAAGCTGCGTCAGATCGAAGACCTGCATCCCGTGTACGCCTGCATTGTCGGCGACGATGAAGGCGTGATCCTGATACACCTTGACGTCTCTCCAACCGCTCGAACGCGACCCTTCCGTCTTCGGCAGATCGGCGACGAAAACGGGCGCCCGCGGGTCAGTGACGTCGACGAACGAGGTCCCGTCCGCCCGCCCGACGAGCGCGTACTCGCGTCCGTTCTCCGGGTCCGTCCATCCCCAGATGTCGTTCAAGGGCGTGATCGGCTTTCCATCGCTTCCGCGGCGCCCGCCGATTGAGTCGAGCGGCACGAAAGCGAGAAGGTCGACGTTGTTGCACGTGAACTGTCCGGCCATTCCGTCGACGCACGGCTCATCGGACTCAGGCTCGAGCGTTTCGGAGAAGCTCCGGCCGGACGTCTTCCAGGAGTCCGCGGTCTCCGAAGTGGATTTCTCCTGTGCACCGACCTCCGCGACGGCGAAGATTCCGAGCGCGACGGCGACGAAGACAGCACCAGCGAACTTCATGAGGCAGCGTAGCGATTCGTTAAGACAAGAATGGGAACGCTCCCCGAGACAACATGTTTTCGCTTCGACGCGGCAGTTCCTATCATGCTGCGACGATGACCCGGCCGCCGCGCCGCTTATCCAAACCAGAATGAGTCCATGACCCGAACGTCTCTTTCCGCCCTCGGGGGCATCCTGCTTTTCGCATTCGGCATCCTCACGATGGGTTGCGGGACTCAGGAACCGCTCTATGCCAACCAGGGCGCCGAACTCGATTCGATGTACGCGGAGAACCGCGAGCTTCGCACGCGTCTTGGTGTGCTTCGCGATTCGCTGCAGTTCTATGACGACATCGACTCCGGGCAGTATTATCGGGATCGGCGGCGGCTCGTACAGGAGATCGACCGGCTGGAATACGAGCTCGTCGTCTGTGCGGAGGGCGGTCGGACGATCCAGACGCTGCTCGTGGAGGACCTGTTCGAACCGGCCAGTGCGAACCTGACGGAAGCCTCCTTGGGCATTTTGGCCGGCGTGGCCGACACCCTGGCGTCGCTGCCGTCCGGCTATCGATTCCGCGTGGCGGGTCACGCGGACAATACGTCCATCGGTGGGAGTTTACAGGAGACGTATCCCTCGAATTGGGAGCTCTCGGCTGCGCGAGCGGCGGCCGTGGTCCGGCATCTCATCGATTCCTATGAGCTGAGCGACGACCGATTCGAGGTCATCAGCTACGGCACGACGCAGCCCGTGGCGTCGAACGCTAGTGCGGCGGGGCGGCGCCAGAACCGGCGGATAGAGATCGCCGCCGTTCCCGGGCCGGGTGAGGACGGTTAGCTACAGCACTTCCCTCCGCGCGGTTGGCTATAGCGCTTCCCTTCGGACGGTGAGCTGGTTGATCCGATCGACGTCGACCGTGACGCCCAGGCCCGGCCGATCCATGGGCACCTCTACGAAGCCGTCCGCCGTCATCGTCCACTCCGGCTTCACGACGTCCTCTTCCCAGTAGCGGCGGCTGGGTGAGATGTCTCCGGGAATCGTGAAGTTGGGAAGCGACGCGAGGGCGACGTTGTATGCTCGGCCGATCCCGCTCTCGAGCATGCCGCCGCACCAGACCGCGAGGTCCTTCGACGCGCAGAGATCGTGAATCGCCTTCGAGGCGCCAAGGCCGCCGACGCGTCCCGGCTTGACGTTCACGATCCGGCCGCTGCCCAGCTCGAGCATGTCCTCGGCGCGCTCGAGGCTCGTGATCGACTCGTCGAGGCAAATGGGGGTACGGAGCTCCGCCTGGAGCCGCGCGTGGCGGATCAGGTCGTCGTGCTGCAGCGGCTGCTCGAGCATCATCAGGCCGAACTCGTCGAGCGACCGGAGGTGGTCGAGATCCGAGAGCCTGTAGGCCGCGTTGGCGTCGGCTGCGAGGGGCAGCTCGTCGCCGAACGCATCGCGGACGGCGCGCAGGAACGCGCGATCGGCCTGCGGCTTGATCTTCAGTTTGATCTTCCGATAGCCCTCCTCGCGGTAGGCGGCAATCTTTTCGACGAGGCGGTCCGGGTCGGACTGGATGCCCACCGAGATGCCGACGGGCACGCGCGAGCGGGTGCCGCCGAGGAGCCGTGCGAGCGAGGTCCCGCGGCGAAGCGCCTCGAGGTGCCAGGCCGCCATCTCAAGGGCCGCCTTCGCCATCTGATGGCCGCGGACGCTTTCATCGAGGTGCTGCCGCACGGCTTCGGGATGGTCGAGCTCGGCGCCGCGGGCCAGTGGGATGAGCCACTCCCGCAGGGCGTACCAGGCCGTGTCGATCGTCTCGGGGGAGTAGTTCGGATGCTCCGGCGCGACGCATTCACTCCATCCGACATGCCCCGCGTAGTCGTGCACTTCCAGCAGCAGGATCCGCCGGAGATCCTGGACGCCTGATGAGATGACGAACGGCTCGCGGAGCGGCAGCCGGATCTCCCGAAGTATGACGCGATCGATGCGAATCATGCCTGCTCGTCGTTGGCTGCCGTGGAGGCTCCTTTGCGGCCGAAAATGTAGAAGCAGGCGCCGGTCTCCGGATCGCGCGTGAATGCGCTCGGCGTTCGGCCTTCGGCGAGGTAGCGCGTGAACGCCGCTCGCGTGGCCGTGCGCCATGCTGCGGCTCCTTCCGGATCGGATGCCTTGAGCCGCTGAATGTCGGGCGGGATCTCGACGCGCTCCGGGGATCGGTGTGGGTCGAGGCCGACGTGCTCCGGCGACCGACCTGCCTCAAGGCCCGCGTGCTCCGTCGACGGTCCTGCGTTGAGCCCGGCGTGCCCCGGAGACGGTCCTGCGTCGACGTCGCCGCTACCTGATTCGCCACGAGAGTCGAGCGGAATCTGTGCCGTCGCCTGGTCATCCTCCCAGTCGAGCCGTCGGGCGGCGGATTCGAGCGATGGGGATCCGGCGGCACTCAGATTCCATCGCACGACGAAGCGGTCCGTCCCGATCCCGCGGTGAAGCGGGCTG
>CAZQAS010000121.1:0-10759 GCA_964591285.1 uncultured Rhodothermales bacterium | reverse complement strand
TGTACGAAGGAGGAGCCCTCGTCGATATCTTGCATACTCCAGGCCCATTTGTGAGTGCACGATCGCTGCATCCACGAAATGGTTAACTCCCTCGTAGGAGCAGCAGACTCGAATCAACTTTCGTGGAGCAAAGATATGAGCTGCGGCCGACTTGTAGTTAGCATCATTTCAGCGATCGTCATTTTTTTCGCCGGGAGCGCGCGTGCGCAGGACGGGGAGGGGCGGCTACCTAGTCCACCAAGACCGCTGCCGCAATACAGCTTCGATCGGTTCGGTATCGCGGATGGACTTCCCGCCGATCACATTAGCGAGGTCGTCCAGGACCGGCGCGGTTACCTTTGGATCGGCACCGAGGGCGGTCTCGTCCGGTATGACGGTCAGGACATGCGAACGTACCGGCCCGTTCCAAAGGATGGGGGCCAGGCGCTTAAGAACATCAGGACCATCCATGAAGATGCGACCGGCAACGTTTGGGCCGGCGGCATGAACGGGGGCGGACTTGCCCGATTCGACCAGTCGACGCGATCTTGGCGTCACTACCGGCACGATCCCGGCGATTCTCTCACGCTAAGTAGCGATTGGCTGGTCAAGGTAGACGAAGCAAAACCAGGGCGCATGCTTGCCCTGACCCTGGCGTCAGACGACGACCAATCAGGCTACTGCCTCGACCTTCTGAACGCCGAGACGGGGCACGCTCGCCGCTATCGTTTGCAGCGCGACGGGTCCATTGGAAGCGAAGGCTCGTGCTTCGTTCTCGCGAATCCGGAGCGCTTCGATCCGTTCCATCATGATGAGTCGGGTACCGTCTGGATTAGCACGGATCAGGGCCTGCTCGAGTACGACCCGGCAGCCGATACGCTGATCCATCACCGACCGGCTCTCCTCAATCCCTACGGCGACGCAGGTCATGCTCGCCTCGAGAAGGCGATCCAGGAAATTCCGCCCCTTGCCGCCATATCAAGCCTTGGCAGTGAGGAGGATCGGACAGAGTCGTTCAAAATAGAAAGTCCGCAGGATGTCTTGTTCGTCGGCCTTGGCGAAATGCCCGCGCACACAAGGCATGACTACGGATGGCTGGAAGACGGAGACGGCGAGATCGTCTGGGAAATGACCCTTGAGGAATCGGCGTGGGCGGGCGGCCAGCTCCGCAACCGTCTCGTCGTGGCGCGCGCAACCCTTCCTGCCGGGCGCTATCGTCTTCGGTTTGTCACGGATGTCGGACACAGCCCCGGCGAAGGATGGGCGACTCAGCCTCCCGACAGCCCCGGCTTATATGGGGTGCACGTCCTGCCGGTCACCGACAAAGCGCGGACGCCGACCGAAACACGCTCGAGCGTCTCGTTGAATGACACGCCCCCGTGGATGGTACTGGGTACCTTTCGAGGGCCGGGCGGTGACCTGCTGATTGGCACGCGGGCCGGTCTCCACCGATTCGATCTTCAGAGCCGGACCTTCTCTCGCATTGAGATGCAGGGAGCTGACGGCAGCGTCCTGAATCGATCGCTCATCCTGACGATCTATAAGGATCAGCAGGAAAATTTCTGGATCGGCACGTATGGGGATGGCCTTTTCCGCGTCGACGACTTCGAACGCAGGACGGTGCGTCGCTACGAGATGCCCGATACTCCGAGCAATTTCTATGCGTTTACTGCCGAGGAACGGAAAGATTTTAGAAATCGCATATATCAGATTGTAGAGGAAACCGACGGGACGTTCTGGCTCCGATGGTTTCTAGGGCTGCACCACTTCGATCCGAGATCGGGGGAGGTGCGTATCTACGAGCATGAGCAGACGAATGATCATACACTCGGCGAAGGCAACATTAGCCGGATGCTCCGCGACCGGCACGGGTCGATGTGGGTGGGGACGCGGGGTGGTGGGCTTGCGCGGCTCAACCGCACCCGAGATCGCTTTCGTCTGCTGTTCGATGCGTCGGAGGAAGCCGGCGGCCGAGCCGCGCACGCTTTCCGATTCACGGAAGCAGAAGATGGAATGCTATGGACGATCGCCCCGACAGGCGTGTACCGCATCGACGACGAGACGGGCGGCATCGCGCGGTTTGGGACCGAGGAGAGTCCGGACCATCCCGGTCCGCTTCCCGGCCGGTGGCCTCAGAGTGTCTATTTCGATCGCTCCGACCGGCTCTGGGTTGGCACGAACACTGCCCTTGTTCTCTTCGACCCAGAATCGGGAATCACCGAGAGGTACGACGTTAGCCGCCTGGAGAACGAAAGCCTCGCCGGAGCCCCCTCGGATATGCTGGAAGACAGCAAGGGGCGTTTCTGGATTGGGACCTTTGGAGATGGTCTCCACCGGCTGGACCGGGGATCCGGTCTTTTCGAACGATATCCGTATCGCGAGAGATTCTCCCGCGCCGGCGTCTCCGATACGCTCGACAGTGGCGAGGTCAGCGTGATCTACGAAGACCGAGGTGGGACGCTGTGGATCGGGACTAGCGCCGGTCTAAATCGCTTCGATCCGGAGACAAGTACCTTTACATCGTACTATGATGAGGCGAAGGGTATCGCGGACGTCGAGGTCATTTTCGAAGACAGCGCCGGTCGCTTGTGGCTGGGAGCCGAATATGGACTGCTACGGTTCGACCGACAGACAGGAAATGTGAAGCGCTACGACGAGGAAAGCGGGCTCGTTCACGAGCACATAGGGGGAATCCTTGAGGACGACAACGGCCACCTATGGCTTAATACGCGGCGGGGCATCGTGCGCTTCGATCCTGATCGAGAAACGTTCCGAACGTTCGACGCCGACGATGGGCTCCCCGGCATCGACTTCGCTTTCGGCGCGCACCGTATGCGCAACGGACGGATGGTATTCGGAGGTCGGGACGGTCTACTTGACTTCGACCCGTCGGAGCTGGCGCCGGACCTCACTCCTCCGAGTGCTGTCGTCGAGCACGTCATGTATCGCGGGGCTGATGGGGAGGTTGACGTGCCCACCTTCGGTCTGAATCGGGCAAGGCTCACGCATGATCAGAATGATGTGACTGTTCATTATGCTGGAATAGATTTCGGGCGATCGGCCGACGTTCAATACCGCTACCGGCTCAACGGGCTCGATGCGGATTGGGTGGACGGCGGTACGCAGCGGACGGCCCGGTACCCGGCCCTCGCATCCGGCGACTACAGCTTCGAGGTACAGGCGATGAGCGCCGACGGAGTTTGGAGCGCTTCCGCCTTACTCCCATTGACGGTACTGCCGCCCTGGTGGCGCAGTTGGCTGGCCTACGTGTTTTACGGGCTGCTCTTTCTTGGAGGCATCTTCGCAGTCGATCGCCTCCAGCGCCGCCGGCTTATGCAGCGCGAACGTGAGAAGGCGCGAGAGCGTGAGCTCGAGCAGGCGAAGGAGATTGAACACGCCTACGATGAGCTCGAGGTGGCGTACCGTGGGCTTAAGCAGGCGCAGGCGCAGCTCGTTCAGCAGGAAAAAATGGCATCGTTGGGCCAGCTTACCGCCGGCATCGCTCACGAAATCAAGAACCCGCTCAACTTCGTCACGAACTTTGCAGGCCTTTCTAAGGAGCTTTGCGAAGAGATACGGGAGGCGCAGAAGGGCGGCGACCTCGACACCGCGGATGTGATCACGCGCGATCTGATAACGAACGTCGAGAGAATTGAGGAGCACGGCCGCCGCGCAGACTCGATCGTCCGATCCATGATGCAGCACGCTCGCGGTACATCAGGGGAGAGAGAACTCGTCGACCTCAAGGCATTTGTGGAGGAATACGTCAACTTAGCCTATCACGGAAAGCGAGCATCGACCCCCGATTTTAATGCGGATATCGAGCGAGATCTGGCAGACGACGTGGGAAAGATCGAACTCGTGCCGCAAGACATCGGCCGAGTGTTACTCAATCTACTCGGCAATGCATTCGATGCAGTGTACGAGAGCTCGGCAAAGCTCGACGAGGAGTACAAACCGCTTGTGCGAGTAAGTGCACGGCGAACAACCGAAGGCGTAGAACTGCGTGTGGCAGACAACGGTCCTGGCATTAGCGAGTCGATCCAAAACAAGGTTTTTGAGCCGTTCTTTACAACGAAGCCGACCGGCAGCGGCACCGGACTGGGGCTCAGCCTGAGCTACGATATCGTGACGCAGGGTCACGGCGGTTCACTTGAGATCGAAAGCGGCGACGGCGATGGTGCCATCTTCGTCGTCTGGCTGCCGGCACGTGCGCCCGCCGGCGACGGCGGATCCGACAACCGCCCAATCAACGTGGAGGGAAGCCAGTGAGTGACCCAATTGATGTACTGGTGGTAGACGACGAACGCGACGTAGAGCTTCTCTTCAGGCAGCGGTTTCGCCGAGAGATTCGTAGCGGAGTGTTTTCCTTGCACTTTGCATTCTCGGGCAAGGAAGCCCTGACGTACCTGCAGGAGCACCGAGCCGATATCGTTCTAGTTCTTTCGGATATCAACATGCCCGGAATGACTGGCCTCGAGCTTTTGCGGCAGATAAGAAGTCTGCCGCCGCCGCCAGACACGCCGCTGCCCGTCTGTATGATGACGGCCTACGGAGACGACGAGTATCGGCGGAAAGCCGCGGAGTTTGGCAGTGACGGATACCTGACGAAGCCCATCGACTTCGATGCGCTGAAAGCAAAGCTTGTAGTGATCGCTCGCGAGACGTCCTAGATGCATAACTGATCGACGATGCTGCCATCGCAAGTTTGGCCGCAAGTTCATAGTCGGTTAAGCGGCAGAAAGTGGGCCTAAGCGTGGCCGTTCCCCGATCGGCACCTCCTCCGAAGAGGTCGTCTTTCAGTGAGAGGGCCGTCGATCGCGTGGCCGCGGATCTACGGGCGGCACGGCCGAAGTGGACGTCGCAACTGGGTCGGTGCTTTTTCACCGAGGACCGGCGTTCGGCGTATGCGGACCTGATGAACGAGCGGTGTGCGCGGCTCGGCCTCTGAATCTTGAGCCGTACCGCAACGCATGGCCCGTCTCGGAAACCGGCGTCGGACGCGAGTCCGAGGCTCCCGCGAGATGGGGACGCCCGGACGCGAGTTGGCCAACCATTGCAATCGTACCGGAGGCGGGCTACGTTTTTAGGAGAGAGGCGACGCGTCACGGCGCACGTGCCCGACGCCTCTCCCATCCCCCGGAGCGACATGAGTGAATGATGATCTGCTACCTGGCAACCGGAGCCCACACCTATACGATTAGATCGTATCTCGAGTCGTGGGGAGCGGGCATTGCCTCGCGCGTACGAGTCGTCAGCTACGAATCGATGGCGCGCGATGCAGCCATCCCGGGGGCAGCGACCTACATTTTCTCGGATATCGAGCGGCTTACGTTCGGTCGGCAGGCCATCGCCCTTCAATTATGGGATAGATTGAGGGCGGAGACACCGGCGCGCCTTCTAAACCATCCGACGCGCACGCACCGACGGTTGGCGTTGCTGAAGCACCTGCATGCGAGCGGGATCAATGAGTTCAGGGCCCAGGGATGTCGGGATAGGCTGCATGACCTCAACTTCCCGGTCTTCGTCCGGCTGACGAACGATCACTACGGAAGCCGCACCGATCTGCTTACCAGTCCGGAAGAGGTACGACGGGCCGTCCGCACGCTCAGGCTGCAGGGCTGGCCAGCATCAGAGTTGCTCATCACGGAGTTCTGCGACACGGCGGACGCGGATGGAGTCTATCGCAAGTATTCCGCCTTCATTGTGGACGGAAGGATCATCCCGCGTCATCTCATTTTCGGACGAAGCTGGATGCTGAAGAACCCCGAGATCTCCGACGACGGTCTCGCCGAGGAGCAGCGTCGGTATGTCGAGGCGAATCCGCACGAGGCTGAGCTTCGCAGGATCTGCCGGGATGCGAACGTCGACTACGGCCGAATCGATTACGGGCTGCTCGACGGCCGAGTGCAGGTGTGGGAGATCAACACGAATCCCTACATCTTGCAGCAGCCGAGCACCTACAAAGAGCGAAACATCGAAACGCACCGCCTTTTCGCTCGTCGCATCGAGGAGGCCTTTGAATCCCTGGCGGGTGATCAAGAGGCCCGAATGCTCGACATGGATCTTGGATGGGGCATCGTAGCAACGCGGGTGACTGAGAAGGTGGCGGAGGTTGTTTCCCGGTGCAAGAGAGCGTTTCTCGGGCGCCTCTTTTCGGCACGAAGCCGCTTTGTGCAGGGGTGAACCGGTCGTGACGGCGCAGCTACCTAATCTTCGCCGCGCACGTACAGGGCCTGCGGTCGTGTATACATCTCCCGATCCCAGATTCCATGCTCGGGCGGCCCGATGCCCGACGATTTCCATCCACCGAACGGCGCGTTGGGATGCACAGGCGCCGCCGCCCGGTTGATGCGAAGGATGCCCGCCTCGGCCGTCTGAAGAAATCGCTGCTGCTCCTCTGCGTCGGTGCTGTGGAGCACGGCCACGAGGCCCTGCTTCACGTCGTTCATCAAGCATATCCCCTGCTCGAAGTCGTTCACTTCCGAGAGCACCACGACGGGTCCGAAGCTTTCCTCCTGAACGGCCGGTGCGGTCTGAGGAAGGCCGCGCAGCACCGTCGGCTCGTACCAGCATCCGTGTTCGTATCCAGGGGGGATGCGTCCGCCGCAGAGCACGTCGACACCGTCTTCGACGGCTGACGCAACGGTCCGGCCAATTCGCTGCTGAGCGGCCAACGAGACGAGGGGTCCGACGCGCGTATGTGGATCGGCAGGATCGCCGATGGTGAGGGCACGGGCCGCTTGGACGAATGCATCGGCGAACTGATCGGCGATTTCACGCATCACGATCACACGCCGGATCGCTGTGCAGCGCTGCCCGGAGAAGCTGTATGCGGCGGCAGCGAGTTCGAGGGCGGCAGCTTCGACGTCACACTCGAAGGTGACCAGTGCAGCGTTGTTGCCACCAAGCTCAGCCTGCAGGTGTTTACCCGATGCCGCGCACGCCATCGCGATCTGGCGGCCGGCCTTGTCGGAGCCGGTAAAAGAGATCGTGCGGATGGCCGGATGCGCAAGCATCGCCTGGCCGGTAATGGCCCCACCGAAGATCATGCTGATGCAGCCGGGCGATAAGCCCGCTGCCAGCGCCGATTCCATCAAGGTCATCGCGACGCGCGGCGATTCCGTCGCCGGCTTCCAGACGACCGAATTTCCCCAGAGGAGGGCCGGTGCGATCTTTCCCACCGGAAGCGCGAGCGGATTATTCCAGGGCGTGATGATCCCCGCTACTCCGCGGGGGCGGCGGCGCACGGAGACAGTTGATGCGAGCCACTCAGTGACGTCGGATTCCGCATGCCGCACGCACGTGTCCATCAGTGCGAGGGCGTAGTCGATCTCCCCCGCTGCTTCCGCCGGCGGCTTGCCGATCTCTCGGCCGAGCAAGTGGATGAAGTCGTCGCGGCGGCGGTCGATCTCCTTCGCCCAGTCACGAACGGCCGCCGTTCGCTCCTCGATGGGACATTCGGCCCAGCCGTGCCGGCCCCGAGCCGCTGCGGTCACGGCGTGCCCTACATCGCTCGGCTGACCGATCGGTATCCTTGCGATTTGCTCCGACCAGATCGAGGGATTGCGACGCGTCTCGACGGGGTGTCCCGCAGCCGGAATCCACTCACCGTTGAGATATGCCAAGGGGAGCGCCACCTCCGAATTGCGTTTATTCCCGACGCTGGCGCCAATCCTCTGTAGAATCTCATCAGCCGACAGAAAGCGGCACGCGCGTCCATCGAGGTACTCGCGCGTCGCCGCACCGTGCAGTGGATCGTACGACGCAACCCCGTCGCTCGGTACCCACACGTCGAACCCGGCCTGATAGGCGTCGAGGACGGTCGCTCGAATACAACCATGCGTGTACAGACCGGCGACGACGAGTCGTTGGATCGACAACTCCTGCAGGTGATCAGCGAGGCCTCCGCTACCGAAGGCGCTGAAGAAGGTCTTGCGGAATACGGCCTCGTCGGAAAGGGGCGCGAGATCCTCCGGCGGGAGTACGCCCTCCGTACCATCGACGCAGGCCCACTTGTTGACGTGCTTCCAGTGCGGCATGCGATCGACTCCATCCGGCCTCACAACGGTGTGGCTATGCACAACGGGCTGGCGGGCGTCCCGAAAGCCGCTGAGCAGCGATGCGGCCCGTGCGACGACCGTCTGTGCGGGGAGATCGAGGCCCGGGCGCGCCAGGAAATCGCGCTGAAGATCGACCAGCAGTAGCGCGGCTCGCATGTTCACGAACTCGCGCTGGTCAACACCGACTCGAGCATCTCGCAAACGTGCGCCCCCAGCTCACGCGTGCCGACGACGTGGCATTCGGGTCCTGATATATCGGCGGTGCGCACGCCGCTGGATAGAGTCATTTGAACGGCCTGCTCCACCGCCGCCGCCTCTCGCCGCATAGAGTACGTCTCGCGTAGCATCATCGCGAGTGAGAGCACCTGGCCGATGGGATTGGCCCGATCCGTGCCGGCAAGATCCCAGGCCGCGCCGTGGCCGGTCTGGTAGACCGCGCGGCCATCCGGAGCAAAGTTGCCCGAGAACGACATCCCACGTGAGCCGAGGAGAAGCCCGCCACAGTCCCCTATTATATCTCCGAACATATTCGGGCACGCGATGACGTCGAACGACGTCGCATCCGCGATCAGCTGATAGACCGCGTTATCGACCTCGAGAATGCGCGTGTCGATTTCAAACTGCCCGTTCAACTCCTCAAGCACGTGCTCCCAGATCTGGCTTAGTGCCGGCAGACCTCCCGGCTTGGTGACCAGCGCGAGACGCCCTCGCCGCATCCGCGCGAGGCTAAGCGCTACGCGCAGGATGCGTTCGACTTCTTCCCTCTTATATAGATATTGATGGCGCGCGACGAACTTCGACGTTCCATTCATCTCCACGTCCCACTCTCCGAAGTATAACCCGCCCGTATTTTCTCGCACGACGACGATGTCCACGTCGTCAACAAACGCCGGCCGCAGCGGCCCACAATCGTGCAGCGCCGGCACAGGGCGCAGCGGGATGAGCTTGCAGTAGAGATCGAACGTTGCACGGAGGTTGTACACGAACCGGTCGCCGCCTGGGCCGCAGAAGACGGCACCGCCCTCATCGAAGACGTGGTTACAGAAATCGACTACTTCGGGCGTCAGGCTCTGGCCCGTCGCACGCGCCGCCGCGACGCCGATCGGGCCGCCGGACCGCAGGTCGAAGCGATGGTTCGAGTATCTCGTGACGACTTCCAGCACGTCGAGCGCAACATCAACCACTTCCGGACCAACGCCCTCGCCGGGCAGCACGCCTAGCACATGGTTCTTCGTGATCGGCCATGCCGCCGTCCACTGGGGGATCGCGTCCGAATAGCTACGCCTATCGAAGGAGGTATCAGTCGTGTTAGATGCTTGCATCAGTCAAGACAGAGATGAAATGATGAATCGTCGCTCATCAGTAAACCCACTGAGGCGCCTAAGCACATAGATCCTGCCGGCCTCATCTTGGCAGCCCCAGTCGCCTGTCGGCCAGAATCCATCTGCGCGCAACTCGTTTGGCGGAAGGCGTAGATGCTGCAGCCGGACGGCCAGTTCGCCCTCCCGATTTTCCCCCAAGGCCTCGCCGTCCGTTCCCAGAATCATGAACTCTAAGCCTGAAATAGGCGTGCCGACGCAGTGAGGGTCGTGGTGCGGCGGACTGCCACTGTCGAGGCTGAGCGGCCCGGTTTCCGTCGCCCCGTACTGCTGGCGGACGGGGCAGCCGGACGCCGCCTCGAATCGAGACGCCGTCTCGGGCGACAAACTGAGCGACGAGCTGACGCACCAGGCGAGCGGTACTTTCGAGCGCGCCCAGAGGTGCTCGTCAGCTAGCGCCTCCAGTTGGGCCGGCCAGCTATAAAAGAATTCTACGCGGTGCTGCTCGAGCAGTGCCGTGATTCGCGGACGATCCGCCAAATCGCTGATCAGGACCGTGCCGCCGATGGCGTGCATGAGCAGCAGCGCGTTCGTCAGCCCGAATCCATGCGAGAGGGGCAGCAGACAGAGGCATGCCGGTCTACGGGCGCGTAGCGTCGCAGGAAGGCGCTCCTGCACACCGGCGACGTTGCTTCTCAGATTTGGCAGCGACCGGAATCGCGGCTTTGGCGCGCTGGTCGTTCCGGAGGTGAAGAGCCACACGCCTCCCGGCGATGAGCCGGCCGATGCCGGCGGTCTCTCGCGAAGCAGGGGACCCGTGTGAATCGGGATGTCCTCGCGTGGCCAGTCCTGGTCGGGAATAACGACCTCCAGCCGAAGATTGAGCGCGGCGAGAAGCACGACGATCCATTCGACCGTAGACGGAAGATCGTCATGAAGGAACCGGGCTCCCCGAGTGAAACCCTCGGAGGCCAGTTGATCCTGCTCCGCCTCGATCCTTCCCTTGAGCTCGCCGTAGGTGATGCTCGCCTCCGACGTTACGACAGCGAGGCTTCCGGGAGCACGATCCGCCCATGTCCGATACCAGCCAAACGCCGATTCGAAATCAGACATAGACGATAAAACGGAAGGAATGGAGAAAGGCGACTAAAAAACAGCAGACCGACTCTCGAAAACAGCGCCGGACAATATTCTGGCAGAATGGCCTGCATGCCTCGATGTCCGCGCCGGCGAGCCGATGCCATCAGGTGGCAGAGCGAAACGGCCGTCGATTCGAGAACGGCTGCTCGGTACCAGCAAAAAAGCAAAAAGCCGCACCACCTTCAATAAAAGCTTCGCCTACTACGGTGGTGGGTTGTCCGGGCATCGCTTGTCTCCCCTCGGGCTCGTCGGGATTAG
>CAZQAS010000120.1:9419-10778 GCA_964591285.1 uncultured Rhodothermales bacterium | reverse complement strand
GCGCACTTGCATGGGGTGCAAGGGGTCGTGGGTTCGAATCCCGCCGTCCCGACATACATATCCTCTCTGTTGACAACGCCCGGGTACGCTCGGGCACGTCTTCGTGCTTAGCCGTACGGCATTCTGCCGGGCGGCTTTTCTTCTGGATTGACCGCGACTGGCGCGTTCCGCATCTTCTGCCCGTCCTTGCATCGCAACCACGTGCCATAGATGATGGATTTCGTTCCTGAATGGGCGCCGAACGTCCACCCGATGTTCGTCCACTTCCCGATCGGCCTGCTCATGACGGCCGTCGCGCTCGATGTGATTTCGTTGATTCCGCGAACGCAGGTTATCCGACGCGCCGTTCCGGTACTCTATGTCGTTGGTGCGCTATCCGCCATCGCAACCTACTTCACGGGCCAAGCCGCCGCCGATGGATTAGCAATCCCGGCCGACGCCGAGCCCATCCTCACCGAGCATGCAGACTTTGCGCTCTGGACTGTCATCTTTTTTGTCGTGTTTGCGGCGATACGTTTGGCGGTCGAATGGCTCGTACCTTCCGCGAATCTACTGGTCCGATCAGCACTCGTCGTGGTCGCCGTCGGCGGGCTGTTCCTGATCTGGGAGACAGGCGAACGCGGTTCGGAGATGGTCTACGTCCACGCCGTCGCCGTTCAGGATCGCACAGGTCTGGGGGCGACGCGTGCGCGCGCCTCCCGGAAAGTTTCTGGTGAACAGCGTCCCGCAATGGAGACCGCTTCGGCGGTCGATGTGCACGATGCCGGATGGATTCTAGATCCGACAGGAGCCGGATCGTTGGACGACGAGCGAATCGATTGGCTGATCGGTGATGTAGGTGACGTATCGGTGGTTTCGGCAGACGACGTCGGTGGCGGAATCTCCATGGATCTAGCCGGTGGGACCGTCCTTTTCGTCATCGACGACACCCTTGAGTCCGTTCAGTTCACAGCGGAGCTGGACCCGGCGGATTTCTCGGGCGCGATCGGCCTCGTCCATCATCTTCAGGATTCGAGCACGTACGATCATCTCACGCTTTCCGACGGCACGGCAGATCTCGGACGTGCCACCTCAGGCGCAAATCGCAGCTTCGACGAGGCGTCGACGAGCGCCTCCGGCTGGATCCGCGTGCGCGTAACGGGCGACGGCACTCACTTTCGAGGCTACATCGACGATCGGATGATCGTGCACGGCCACGCTGATCCGCTTCCGCCGGGCAGAGTCGGTCTCAAGATCGAGGGGGAGGGGACGCTCCGCATCGGGCGACTCGAAACGCGCGCGCTTTAGGCCGCGGCCAGCGGAGCCGTGTTCGGGATCCCCGCGGCGCCACGGTTTGGGCCGCCTGCGGCAGCCACGGTT
>CAZQAS010000120.1:7606-9319 GCA_964591285.1 uncultured Rhodothermales bacterium | reverse complement strand
ATTTTATAGCTTAGCGACCACTGTAGGCTGCAAAAAGCCGCCTCCATCCCGTCACCCAGCAGGAGAGATGACCCATGGAAACCGCACGAACGCCCTTTCCGGATATCAACCGGCAGCGACTCTTTATCGGCAGCTGCGTGGCGCTGATCGCTACGGCGGTGGCGTTCGCCACCGTTGGCGACATTCTGCTACAGCTCAAGCGTGACTTCATCCTGACCAATGAAGAAGTCGGATGGATAGGCGGCGCCGCCCTGTGGGGATTCGCTGTCTCACAGCTCATCTTCGCGCCGCTCTGCGACACGCTCGGGATGCGGTACCTGCTCCGGATGGCATTCGTCGGTCACCTGCTCGGCGTCATCGTCATGGTCGCGGCGGGCGGTTTCTGGGCACTCTTCTTCGGCGCGCTCATCATCGCGCTCGGAAACGGCCTTGTGGAGGCGGCCTGCAACCCGCTCGTCGCCACAATCTACCCCAACCAGAAGACGGTTAAGCTCAACCAGTTTCACGTGTGGTTTCCCGGCGGCATCGTGCTCGGCGGACTCGCTGCCTACCTGCTGAGCCTCGTGGGAGTCGGGGCCTGGGAAATTAAAATTGCACTCATCCTGATTCCGACCGTCGCCTACGGCATCCTGATGCTCACGCAGTCGTTCCCGCCTACCGAGAACGTTCAGGCGGGCGTGAGCGTGGGTGAGATGTTCCGCGTGACGTTCACGTCGCCCTTTTTCTTGTTGTTGCTCTTCTGCATGGCGATCACGGCGTCGACGGAGCTGGGGCCGAATCGCTGGATTCCGGCCGTCCTACAGGCCGGCGGAATACCGGGCATTCTCGTCCTCGTGTGGATCAGCGGCCTGATGGCTGTGCTGCGCTACAAGGCAGGACCGGTCGTACATCGACTTTCGCCGACGGGCATTCTCTTCGCATCGGCCGTCGTTTCGTCGATCGGACTTCTCTGGCTGAGCTATGCGGAGACGGTCGTGATGGCATTCGTCTCCGCCACGGTCTTCGCCGTCGGAATATGCTACTTCTGGCCGACGATGCTGGGTGTGGCCTCCGAACGAGTGCCGCGCAGCGGCGCTCTCGGGCTCGGACTCCTCGGTGCGATGGGCATGGCCATCGTCGGGCTTGTGACCTCACCCGTGATGGGTGACATTGCCGACGACTACGCCCACGATCGTATCGCCGAGCAGCAGGCGACGGGAACGGTGGAACTGTTGCAAGGCGTCGCGACGGCGTATCCGGACATCGCACCGCAGGCGGGCGAGCTCAGCGGCGAGATCAGCCAGGCGGCGCAATATGCGCAGGACGTCGTTGCGCAGTACGAGGCACAGGGCGAGCTTCCGGAGCCGCAGACGGCGAATGCACTGAGGGCGATCATCGACAGCCAAACGGCCCTCGCTACCGCCGGAGCAGAGGATGCACTTCAGTATACGGACCGTGCCGGGGCCATCCTCGGTCCGGCTGATAATTTCGGTGGGCGAATTTCCTTCCGCTACATTGTGCCCTTTACCGGCCTGTTGATCATCATATTCGGCGTGATGTATTTCCGTGATCGGAAGGCGGGCGGATACCAAGTCAAGAAGATCACCGAAGATGACCTGCAACAGGCCCAACGCGAGGCTAAGACATCGGTTTAATCCCGAAACGCCCATCGACAACGCAACCAGCAACGAACAACAGCAATCACGATAGATGCATCGCAAGCTAAGGTACGGA
>CAZQAS010000120.1:0-7506 GCA_964591285.1 uncultured Rhodothermales bacterium | reverse complement strand
AACCAGCAACGAACAACAGCAATCACGATAGATGCATCGCAAGCTAAGGTACGGAATGGTAGGAGGAGGGCCCGGCGCCTTCATCGGCGACGTTCACCGGAAGGCAGCCGCCCTCGACGGGTTGACCGAGCTCGTCGCCGGCGCCTTCTCGTCCGATCCCGGGAAGTCGAGACAACAGGGTGAAGAGCTCTTCCTGGCTGAGGACCGAGTCTACGGCTCCTTCGAGGAGATGGCCGAACGGGAGGCCGCCCTTCCGGATGACCGGCGGATCGACTTCGTCGCCATCGTGACGCCCAACTTCCTTCATTATCCCATCGCGAAGACGTTTATCGAACGCGGCTTCCACGTGGTATGCGACAAGCCGATGACGACCGAAATCGAGGACGCCGAGGACCTCTGCCGGCTCGTGAGCAGCAATGACGTCGTTTTTGCACTCACGCACAACTACACGGGCTATCCGATGGTGAAGCAGGCACGCGAGATGGTCGGATCGGGTGAGATCGGCGAGATCCGTAAGGTCGTCGTCGAGTACCCGCAGGGCTGGCTCGCCACCCGCCTCGAAGAGACCGGCTCCAAGCAGGCCGAATGGCGTACCGATCCTGAAAAGGCAGGTGTTTCCTCGGCCGTAGGCGACATCGGCTCACACGCCGAAAACCTCGCGCGCTACATTACCGGTCTGGAGATCGAGTCGCTATGTGCCGACGTCACGACCTTCGTCCCCGGACGCGAGCTCGAGGACGATGCGAACATGCTCGTACACTACAAAGGCGGTGCCCGCGGCATTCTCTACTGCTCGCAGATCTCGGTCGGTGAGGAAAACGACCTGAACATCCGCATCTACGGCACAAAGGCTGCGCTGGAGTGGCACCAGGAGAGCCCGAACTATCTCTCGTTTCGCTCGAGCGACGGTCCGGAGAAGATCTACAAACGTGGGAACGACTACCTCGTGGATGCGGCGAAGCGCAACTCGCGTCTGCCATCCGGCCATCATGAAGCGTTCATCGAGGCTTTTGCGAACATCTACGCCAACGCGGCGAAAGACCTCGATGCGCGCATTCAGGGCAACATTTCCGACGACGTCGACTACCCGACCGTGCAGGACGGCGCTATCGGTGTCCACTTCATTCACAAAGCCATCGAAAGTGGCAAGAAACGCGATTGGGTGGATGCGTCGTATACACCCCCGGCATGAACGCGTCCGCAATCCTGATCATCCCGAAGTGAATGAAGAACGACATCAGTACGGTCGTATTCGATCTGGGCGGTGTCCTGATCGATTGGAATCCGCGCTATCTCTACCGCAAGCTGCTTGAGAACGAATCCCAGAAGATCGAGTGGTTTCTTGCGAACATCTGCACGCCGGAATGGAATGCGCAGCAGGACGCCGGCCGCACGATGCAGGAGGCGTGCGAGGTACTGGTCGCCGAGCACCCCGAGCACGAAGTGCTCATTCGAGCCTACTACGATCGCTGGGAGGAGATGATCGCCGGCCCCATCGAGGGAAGCGTCGAGATTCTGCGGGACATTCGGGAGAGTCCCTACTCGCTCTACGGACTCACGAACTGGTCGGCGGAGACGTTTCCGGTCGCAAGAGATCGGTTCGCTTTCCTTGAATGGTTCGAGGGAATCATCGTCTCCGGGGAAATCGGGATGATCAAGCCCGATCCGCCCATTTTCCATCACCTGGTCGAGACGTTCGACATTACGCCGGAGGAAACGGTTTTCATAGACGATTCGGCGCCTAACGTGGCGACGGCTCGCGAGCTGGGATTCCACGCGATTCGGTTCGAAAACCCGGAGCAGCTCCGCTCCGAACTCGAGCGGCACGGCGTTCACCTGCACGACAGCATTGATTGAACATCAACGAGGAAGAACCATGGCACGACCCGTTACGCTCTTCACCGGTCAGTGGGCGGATATGCCCATCAAGACGCTCACCGAAAAGGCCGCCGAGTGGGACTACGACGGCCTGGAGCTCGCGTGCTGGGGCGACCACTTCGAAGTCGATCGTGCTCTCGAGGAGGACGGCTACGTGCGCTCCCACCGGGATCTACTCGAGCAGCATGGACTTGGACTCTGGGCGATCAGCAACCACCTCGTAGGACAGGCGGTCTGCGATCGAATCGACGAGCGGCACAAAGCCATTCTTCCGGACCGGGTCTGGGGTGATGGAGATCCGGAGGGTGTCCGACGTCGCGCGGCCGCAGAGCTGCAGAACACGGCCCGGGCGGCCGCAGAGCTCGGCCTCAAGGTCGTGAACGGATTCACGGGAAGCTCCATCTGGCATCTACTCTACTCGTTTCCACCCAACGTCCCCGGCATGATCGACGAGGGATTCCGGGATTTCGCCGATCGCTTCAACCCGATCCTCGATGTCTTCGACGAGGTGGGCGTGCGGTTCGGACTCGAAGTCCATCCTACTGAAATTGCCTTCGACATCGTTACCGCCCAGCGCGCGCTCGACGCCCTGGACGGACGCGAAGCGTTCGGGTTCAACTACGATCCCAGCCACTTCGCCTACCAGGGCGTCGACTACGTTCGGTTCATCGAGACCTTCCCCGATCGCATCTACCATGCACACGTCAAGGACGTCTGGTGGTCGGAGATACCGCGGAAATCCGGCGTGTTCGGCGGGCATCTCGACTTCGGTCATCTGGAACGATACTGGGACTTCCGATCGCCGGGCCGCGGGCTCGTCAACTTCGAGGAAGTGATCCGAGCGCTGAATCGCATCGGCTACGATGGTCCGCTCTCCATCGAATGGGAGGATAGTGGGATGGATCGCGAGGCTGGGGCCGCGGAAGCCTGCCTCTTCACGAAGGACGTCGATTTTCAGCCGTCGCAGGCGGCCTTCGACGCGGCCTTCGCACGAGAGGAGAGCTAGCGCATGCGACCCGTTGTCCGTATCGCAAATGCCGTGATGCTCATCCTCTTCCTGTTCTGGGCGGGCTTTCAGTACAACGATCCGGACGGGCTGCTCTGGATGGCGGTCTACGGTGCTGCGGCTATTGAATGCGTACTCTTCTTCATGGGTCGCCTACCTCGAATCCTTGCGCTGCTCTACGGCGGACTGTGCATCGCCTGGGCGCTGGTACTTTGGATTGGAGTCGTTGTCAATTCGGAATTTGTCTTCGACGAAACCGGACGTGAAGCCATGGGGCTCATGATTTGCGCGATCTGGACAGCATTTCTTGTCCGTGTTCAAGTGCGCACTGGGTGAGCCTGCATCAGCGGGTGAGCTCCGAGTGATCTCCTCGAGAGAAACAGGGAGGGAGGGACGTCCTTCTCGCCCTTAACTTTTGCCGGAGCACTGCCGATACCCTGCATACGAACATCCACGTGGACCCGCGGGTCGTCTACCGACGCCCGTCAATCTGAAAAGTCGCAGATGGAAGTGCGTGTGACAGAGGTACCTTCTGCCTCCCTGGGAGAACTCCGAGTATCGCGGTCAACCCGATTTGACGGCAGCGATCAGCTTTTCCGGCTGGCGAAAACGGCGGCGAGTGCTCTCGACGCGCCGTTCGCGTGCATCTGCCTTCCGAGTCCGACCGATGCCGATGAGCGCAACTGTTACGGACCAGGCGCTTCAGAACATGTGAACTTCATCACGTCTCTTGCCGACGGCCTCGGCGCGGGTGGAGATGCGATCGTCTCCAGGTCAGGCCATGCCGGAGGTGACGGTGCCGCCATACGCAGTTTTGCCGCCCTACATGTCGGGGCAGTGAGCTCGAATCCCGGACTGATTTGTGTCTTCGATTACGCCGACCGCACATTCTCTCAAACGGACATCGCCCTTCTTCGCCAGTTTGCCGACCTGGCAAAGGCCGAAATGGAACGGCGGAAGGAAATGGAGTCCACTCGGGAGCAGCTGCGAATGTCGCTGCAGCGGGCGGAGGAGATTAGCAAACTTAAGTCCGTTTTTCTGACCAATATCAGTCACGAGACGCGAACGCCTCTTACGACTATTCTTGGATTCGCCGAAATCTTGGAAGAGGAGGTGGGGGATTCCCAACGAGAATTCGTTCACCTGATCCAGCAGGGAGGAAAGCGCCTGTTGAACACGCTGATGTCGATCATTGATTTGGCACGGCTTGAATCGAGCAGTTTTCGATTCGAGCCGAAGCGCTTCGACGTCGCTGCAGTGATCCTTGATGCATGCCTGCTTCTAAAGCCGCTAGCGCTGGAGAAGGGCATCTCGCTCGAGATATGCGTGCCGGATGAGCCCGTAATTGCGTATCTCGACACCTCCGCCGTAGAGCGTACGGTCAGCAATCTCGTCACTAATGCGATCAAATTCACCTCCGAAGGCCGCGTAACGGTCTCACTGGAGGCCGATGATACCGACGTGCTCATTCACGTGGCGGATACCGGCGTCGGTATAAGTGCAGAGTTCATGCCCTACTTATTTGACGAATTCAAACAGGAATCTGAGGGCCTTTCTCGAGTACATGAAGGCAGCGGACTCGGATTACCTATTACTAAACGTTTAGTTGAACTGATGAAAGGTAACATCATGGCTGATAGCGAGAAAGGGCACGGCTCCGTCTTCACGGTGGCCCTACCACGCAACGGCGAAAAGGAGCGATCCGCCGACAACGGCCAGACACGCAATGAGCGGGCTCGACCACGGGTCCTCGTCGTAGAAGACAATGCGGATACGCGAACGCTGGTCAATCATCTCCTGCGGAAGAGCTACGATGTCGCTCTGGCGGCGACGGGCGAAGAAGCCCTCGACCTCGCGGCCTCGAGCACGTTTGACGTGCTCCTCGTTGACATCAATCTTGGCAAGGGGAAAAGTGGCGAAGACGTACTCCGCGAGGTGAGAAAGCTCGGCGATTACGAAGAAACGCCGATCGTGGCTGTAACGGCCTACGCGATGCCTGGCGATAAAGAACGATTCTTCGCCGAAGGGTTTGACGATTACGTGAGCAAACCGTTTTCGAAGCAGCGTCTGCTTGAGGCCCTCGAGGCCGTCCTCGAATGACGCCCGCGCGCCCGCCGTGGCGCGCGTAAATGGAACTTTGTGGCGCCAGGTGCTCTACCTCCAAGAGCGCCTTCGTGAATCACTGTTCCGCAGCCCTTCCGCTGGGCTCCTCTTCATGTCTGCCATTTTCCCCTCTCTTGCGCAGCGCATCTATGCCGAAGAGCTGATGGACGATCTGTCCACGGATACCGATCAGCTCCGCCGCGCTCTTAACGAACTGCGATACGTCAATATCTTCCTCGGTGGATACCGCGCGCTGCGCAAACGCCTCACCCCCTACCTGGCAGCTCGTAGCGGTACGACGATCAGTATTCTTGATATTGGAACCGGCATTGCTGACTATCCGGAACGCATGGTACGATGGGGCGCCGCTACAGGTGCTGAGGTTAGCGTCACCGGTGTAGATGCAAACCCCGCGGCCGTGACCTGCGCCCGATCATATCTCGATGAGCGGCTTCCGCGTTCCCTCCGCTCGCGAGCTCGCGTCATCCATGCCGACGCAGCCGATCTTTCGTTTCCGGACGACTCGTTCAACGTGGTCACAGGCTCGCTCTTTCTGCACCATTTCGACGATGCGGGAGTGGTGTGGATGCTTCGGGAGATGGCACGTATCGCGTCAGACGGCATTCTGGTCAACGATCTCCACAGGCATCGACTCGCCTACATGGGCATCCGTGCGATCGCCGGTGTGATGCCCGTATCGGCCATGTTTGCGAATGACGGGCCTTTGTCCGTGCGGCGCGCGTTCCGTCCTGATGAGCTCCGGAGCATGGCTGTAGAGGCTGGGCTTCCAGACGCCGTTGTGGGGCGTCACTGGGCCTTTCGGCTGACGCTCTCTACGGTTTGATGGGGAGCGCATCTTACGACGTTGCGATTGTCGGGGCGGGTCCCGCCGGCTCCACACTCGCCATCGAGCTGGCTCAGCGCTCATGCAGCGTCCTCCTCCTGGAAAAGGCAGTGATGCCGCGCGACAAGCTCTGCGGCGAATTCCTATCGACGGAAGTGGGCGGCATCTGCTCCAGGCTCGGCGTGCTCGACCGGATGATGTCCGCCGGCGCACAGGCCGTGTCGAAGGCCCGCTGCTCGACGCCGCGTGGCGAGGTACTCGAGTTTCAGCTGCCGGGCACAGCACTGGGGTTGAGTCGAAGAGTGTTCGATATGCTCCTGTTCTCGCGTGCGAGCGAGTTGGGCGCTGAAGCCATCGATGGATCATCCGTGAGTGATATCGACGGCTCTCTTGCGGATGGCTTCAATCTTCATACAAATTCGGGCCGCACGTACGGCGCGCGGGTCGTCGTGGGGGCATACGGCCGGCGAACGGCGCTCGACCGGAAGTTGAATCGTCCGTCCCTGTCCGCTCGATCACCGTACGTCGCCTTCAAAGCGCACTACGAGGGTGAACTACCACCCGGACAGATTGAGCTGTACACATTCGATGGGGGCTACTGCGGTCTGCTGCTCGAAGAGGACGATCGGGTAAACGTATGCTGGATCACGCATCAGGATCGGCTTAAGGAGGCGGGCGGATCGCCCGATGCGCTCGTTGGTCGGATGGCTGCATCGAGCGCGCAGCTAGGCGATCGGTTGAGAGGACTCGAGCGTACCGAGCCCTTTCTTGCTGTCAGTCAGATACACTTCCGGAGGAAGCAACTCTTTGCAAACGACGTCTGCTTCATCGGTGATGCCGCCGGCATGATTGCACCGTTGTGCGGCGACGGGATGGGCATGGCCATGGAGTCGGCGTTACTTGTTGCTCCGCACATCGAGAATTTTTTAAACAAAGAGATTTCGCCGGCCGATCTACGTAGGCGATACGGCCGTGCATGGACGCGGGAATTCGCCGTACGTATGGCGGCCGGGCGCCTTCTGCAATCGCTTTTCGTGCGGCCGAGCCTGTTACGCCCCGGCTTGCGGCTGGCAGGGAATTTTCCGGCGATCGCGCACCGCCTCGTATCAGTCACCCGCGGCTGACGAACGAACACGGCACATTCTCCAGGACGCTTCCAGTCGGATGCCGAGTTCACGAGAACGTCCCATTAACTGATCTCGCTAACGGGCTTCAGAGGCGCGGCGGAGTCGATCCATCAGGGCCCTTCCGATTCCGCTCTCCTCGACCCTCTGGCAAAGGACGGTGTGAATGCCCTCCGCATCACAACCGCGGAAAAATTCGAAGAGCTCGTGGGCATACTCGTCGACAGAAGCGCAGACACGCATGCGCGCAAACTCAGCGTTCGGCGTATCCAACCCGATGTAAGCCTCTAGGGGTCTTGCGCGGTGGGGCGGGTGCTCCACGATGCGAACCCGTGCAAGTGGAGCGTAGTGACGATGCCGGAGGCCGGGACTGCGCGGGCCGCCGTTATCATCCTGCTGTTTCGTGGAGAGCCGAATGCCGGGGATAACCTCCCGCAGGTGCTCCAGGGACACCGCGCCGGGACGGAGAACTGCCGGCGGGGAGGAGGTGCAGTCGACCACCGTGGACTCGAGCCCAACACGAGAACGCCCGCCCTTCAGGATGCAGCGAA
>CAZQAS010000119.1:0-10828 GCA_964591285.1 uncultured Rhodothermales bacterium | reverse complement strand
GCGGTCCAGTATCTCCCGCACGCGCTCCCAGGCCTCATCCCGGGCGGCTTTGCTTTCAGGCGATCCCTCCGGATCGTCCCCCTGCCGCATGAAGGCGTGGCCCGCGCCCTCGTAGATCACGACGTCGTAGACCTTACTGTGCTCGGCCATGCGTTCCTGCGTCTCGGGGATGGTCGCATTGATGCGCTCATCGTTCTCGCCGTAAAAACCGTAGACGGGCGCCTCGATGTCCGCAAATCCGGTCTCCGGCGGCGATCCGTAGAAAACGAATGCGGCCGCGATATCCGGTGACTGCGTCGCGAATCGAAATGTCTGCGAACCGCCCCAGCAGAAGCCCATCACCACGATGTCGTCGGTCGTGGACGGCAGGGCGGACAGGTAATCCTGGACCGCGCTTAGGTCGGACGTCACCTGCTCCGCTTCGAGCTGGTAGATGGCGTCGCGTGCGGCGTCGGACGTCTCGAATGCCGCCGTGCGCGCATGCGCCTCGTCGAACTCGGACAGCAGATCGGGCGCGATAGCGACGTAGCCCTCGGCGGCGATCTGATCGGCAAAGCTGCGTACCCAATCGGTCAACCCTCGATTCTCGTGGATGACGAGCACGCCCGGCACCGGCTCGTTCGTCTCCGGATAGGCGACGAAGGCGTGCACCGTTCGGTCATCGCCTGCGGCGACCTCCACCCATTCATGGTGCCGAGGCGATGCTTCGAGTTGGTCCAGCGCAAATTCCTGGGCGAGAGCAGTGCCGGCCGCCGGCACGAGCGCCGTGTAGGCCAGCAGTGAAATGACAAAGGCCGCGCCTCCCGGCGTCAGTAGTGCTGCAGTACGATAGATCCACGTCATGCTTCCCTCCGTCTAACTCTCCGTCTAACTTGATGTCTCACGATCACGGCCGAGCCCGGACGGCGTACCACGACAGCCCGGCCGCCTCGTATGGTACGATTCATCCACCAAATCAGCCACGCCTCTGCTCCGCGGCGCGACCTTCGCCGGGCAGACCAAGCAGACGATCCAGCATGTTCGGAGCCCGGCCTTGCGACTCGTCCTCCTGCTTCGCCTCGCGGATCTCGTCGATAGCGTCCGGATGGATGAGCCCCACTTCGGCTGCGTGCTCGCCCGCCTCGATGCTATCCTGAACGAGGATCATCTCGGCGCCAAGCTCCTCGACCTCCCTCGCGATCGACCGAACCTCTCGATCGCGACGCGGCGTCGTCACGTCCCGGACGTACACGGCGCGAATGCGGCCCGGATGACTGCGGACGATTTCGCGATAGATCTCCGGGTCCTCCTGACCGCTGTCGCCGATCAGCACGAACGGCAGATCCGGATAAATCTCGAGCAGCTTGCGGATGTGACCCATCTTGTGACTCCCATGACCGGACTTGAAGAATTTGTCCTCAGAAAACCCGTAGTCCTTTAAGAACAGCGGACCCAGCGGAATGTCGTGGACGCGCTTAAAGGCCTCGAACATACCGTAGAAGTTCCACGGGCTGCTCGATACGTAGAAGGTCGGATTGTGCCCCCGTCGATCCGGTCCCTTCTCCAACGCCTTGTAGAATCCACTGACTCCGGGGAATGGAACGCGTGTGGTGGCGTTATTCAGCACGACGGTCCGGGCCATCCGAAGAGAGTCGGCCGCGCCCGTCTTTACGACGGTATCGTCGATATCGCTCACGACGGCGAACTCGGCGTCGTTACGCGGAATGAGGACGTGCCCCTCCTCTACGACAGGCTCGTCGGATTCCGGCTTAAGGAGCTCCGCACGAATGCGGTGCCACGGTCCGTCGGCCTGCGGCAGTTCCGCCACCTCCACGTCGGCCGTGAAGAACCCGTCTTCGTCAGTGACGAGGTCCAGCCGTCTTCCTCCCACGTGCACGGCTACCCTGGCCCCCGGAATTTCGTCCGTTTCGATGCGGCGCCAGGTATTCAGAATGTTCTGCCACGCATTCTGCGGCTCGTCGTCGATGTCGACGTCCTTGTCGTCGAGTACGCGCCCACGGAAGTAGATGCGCTCCTGCGTCCCGTAGCCCCGATAAAGCACGATTCGCAGGTGCTTCCAGCGGTCATATCTCCATTTGTAACCGAGTTTCAGGCGGTCGAAGAACGTTTCGACCCGATGGATGAGTCCGGATACACTGTTTGGCATCGCGACCTCCTCTAAAAAGCCTCTCCGAAATCGAGATGGGTACCGGTCGTCCGCGTGCCCACTGCAAAATCCCAGCGCACGACGACCTGCTCCGACGGAATGACTTGAAACCGAATGCCGGCGCCGGCCGAGAGGTGGACGGACCCAAGATCGAAGTTGCCGAAATCCGGACCAACGCGGCCGCCCCCCACGAACAAGGCATAACCGAACCGCCAGAAGACGGGAGTGTGCCGATACTCCACGCGTGCGGCCAGCATGTTTCGGTCGATGTAGCGCGACGAACCGTAGGCGCGCAGCAACTCACCCACGGTCGAGTACATCTGAAAAGGCGGATCGCCCGACGCAAAAGCGGCTACGAACTGTCCGGCCACCACGCGTCGCTCATCCACCGTATGATAGGTGCGCGCCTCGAACCGGTGGCGAGCGTATTCAAACTCGCTACCCCAGGCGGGATAGAACAGGCGCGTTCCGACCTGCACGAATAGCCCGTCGGTCGGATACAGCACGTGATCGCGCGTGTCGTAGCCGACAAAGGCTCCGATTCCCGACGAAAAACCGCCGTCGCTCCCTAGAACCTCCCCTTCGGCAAGCTGCCCGCCTGCTTCCACGGAGTGGATCTCGTCTTTGCGGATGTCATGCCGCAAGCCCGCGTACGTGTCCGGGGCGATCCGCCGCTGGAGCTCGGCCGTCGTGATGAAAATCCGGCTCGCGTATTTCTCGCTCTGTTCGCCGGAAACGTTGTTGCCGATGCCGTAGAAGCTCGTAGGCCAGTCCTGGAACTGAAGGCGAACTTCAAAACGGTAACGATTGGCAGGGAGCCAGACCGACGTCGAGAGCCGCAGATTGAATTGATGATTCTGGGTGTAGGTGGCTTCGAGGCGACTGTTCGACGACCGGGCCCCTTCGGAGGTGTGGAAAACGACGTTGGGCACGGCACCAATGCCGATCCGGGTATCCGGCGAAGAGAAGATGACGGGGATAATCGCAAAGCGGAGCCGCGAACTCCCGCCGATCCAGAACTGCGTGTCCGCGGAGTCCGCCGCGCTGTGCTCGGTCGAATCAGACCGGCCACTATTCGCGGCCACGAGCGTGGAATCCGAAGGAAGTATCCGTGTGGAGTCTGGTGCGCCATCCTGGCCGGAGGCAGGAATACAGAACGTCATCCAGAGAAGCGGAAACCACACTCCTCTGGTCAGCGCCATGAACACGACATCAAGAAAATCGATTGGGGACGGTTTTCGTAGCCAGTCTACTGTCGGCCGCCGAGCGCAGGTCCGAGACGTTCTCCAGGTGAGACATGCCAGACGGCTTATTCCGCAAATATTACGACGATTACTGTTCCAGGAGGAACTCACGAGGGCGCCAACCTGGGCCGTTCCGAGGTCACGTTCCCCAGGGCCGGCCGTCTATGCCCGGCGTTTATGCCGGACGTCTTGCCGGGCGGCTATGGTCTAGGCGAACCTCGCGTTGTCGGCCGCTGTTGCATTCATGACGAATGATACGCACCTTTCGACAGCTTCCGATTCAGCCCTCCCGGAGAACGCGCACCTGACGTTACAATTCCTCCGCGATGATTACTAAGCGATTCGTACGCCGTGCCGCCGGCCTTCTGGCGGCTGCGACCCTTCTGTCGTATTTCGCGCACGTGCCGTCCGCCCAGGCACAGGAGATGCAGTGGGAGGATTATGAGCCGCGCTCGACGCTCGTCGTCGATGAGAATCCGGTCACCCGAGCCCGCTATCCGTTCGTGGACGCCCACGCGCATCAGTGGGAGATCGGACAGAAGTCGGAGGAGGAGATCGACGCGCTGGTTGCGGAGATGGACGCCCTCAACATGGCGGTCATGGTGAACCTCAGCGGCGGCAGCGGCCAGACGCTCCGCGAGAACGTGCGGAACACGGAAGCGCACGCTCCGGGCCGGTTCGTCCACTTCGCGAACGTCGACTTCTCGGCCATCGACGATCCGGATTTCGGAGAAAACGCCGCCGCCCAGCTCAGAGAGGACGTTCGAAACGGCGCGAGCGGGCTGAAAATATTCAAGAATCTAGGCATGCACGTCTTCTACGAGGACGGCAGTCGCCTCCGAACCGACGACCCCAAGCTCGATCCCATCTGGAAGACCGCGGGCGAGCTGGGCATACCCGTCCTCATCCACACCGGCGATCCGGCGCCGTTCTGGGAGCCGCAGGACCGCTTCAACGAACGCTGGTTCGAACTCAAGCAGCGTCCGCGCCGAAAACGCGCGCCGGAACCGTCGTGGGAGACGATCATGGGCGAGCACTGGACCCTCATCGGGAATCACCCGAACACGACCTTCATCAGCGCCCACCTGAGCTGGCTCGGAAACGACCTCGGCCGCCTGGGCCGGCTCCTCGACGAGATGCCAAATATGTACACCGAACTCGGCGCGGTGCTCGCCGAGCTGGGGCGCCAGCCGCGGACCGCCCGGCAGTTCCTCATCGACTATCAGGATCGCGTGCTGATGGGCAAGGACTCGTGGGAGCCCTCCGAATATCACGTCTACTTCCGCACGTTCGAAACCGCCGACGAGTACTTCCCCTACTACCGCAAACGCCACGCCTTCTGGCGCATGTACGGTCTCGATCTGCCCGATGAGGTGCTTCGCAGAATCTATCACGAGAATGCGCTCGCGATCATACCGGGGATCGACCAGGGATCGATTTCGGACTAATGGCAACCGATTTCTAATGGCAACCGATTTCTGAGCGGCCAAGGCCTCCTGCGCCAGGTGGGGCCACCGCCGTTCCGCGCTCTCGAGAGCGCGGAGCGCCGTACGGCTCGTCTCGTGACGCTGTTGATGTAGGTGCCGTCAGGCGGCTGGAGGCTTCGGTGGAAATTGCCGGTAGACGAACGGGCCGTCCACGATCGGATCAGCGGACGCGCGCTCGAAGAGTTCGGGCAAGCGCGAATCCGACAGCATCGTGCCTTTGTTCATTAGCGTCGTGCCCTGCGCCGTGACGAGATCTCGCGAGAGGACCATACCCGGGCGCAGCTCGCGCAGCGCGATCTCGACCTCGTAGGATTCCGGGATGTCGATGCGATCGCTCGTGAGAAGGGAGGCAAGGACCTGCACGATCGCCGGATCGAACTGCGAACCGCTCCGCTGCTCCAGGTGGGTGATGGCGGCCTTCGCCTCGGCCTCCGTATAGCGGCTCCGCATATTGAGGAAATTGTCGAACGCGTCGGCAACCGCGATAATTCGCGAGCCGACGGGGATGGCGTCGCCGCGGAGCCGATCCGGAAAGCCGTCTCCATTGTATGCCTCGTGGTGGTGCCGGACGAGCCGCCCCACATCACTCAGACCGGGGATGCGCGCGATCAGGCCCGCTCCCTCGACCGGGTGTGTGCGAAGAACGGCCCGCTCGCGTTCGGTTTGCTCGCCGCTACTGGAGACGACTCGTGGGTCCATCCCGATCTTCCCGATGTCGTGGAGCGTAGCTGCGATTTCCAGCTCCGATAGATCTTTTTCGGAAAGCCTCTGCTGCTGACCGATCTTGACGGACAGCTCGGCGACTCGTCGGCCGTGATTGCCGAGGACCTGGCTGTGCATCGCCGACAGCCGCGACAGCAGGTCGATACTACCGCGGAAGTACCGCGTGACCTTCTCGCTGAGTTCGCTGATCTCGCGCGTGCGCTCGAATACCTTCTCCTGGAGCTTTCCGTTGAATCCTTCGAGCCGCTTGTTCAGCTCCTGAAGCTCCAGGTTCTGGCGTACCGTCAGGGCGTTCAGCCGGCGGTTCTCCTCGGCCAGATTGTAGTGCTTGACCGCCTCATCCACGAGTGCGCTCATCTCGTCGTCCCGCCACGGCTTCAGCATGAAACGGTAGACCGAGCCTCGGTTGATGGCGTCCATCGCTGCTTTCATGTCCGAGTAGCCCGTGAGGATCACGCGCTTCGTATCGGGCGCGATCTCGGAGGCGAGCGCGCAGAGCTCGGTGCCTTCCATGTCCGGCATGCGCTGATCGGTGATTACAAGCGCAAACTCCTCCCTGGCCAGCAGCTCGAGCGCGTGTTCTGGCGATTCCGTCTGCTCGACGTGATACTTCTCGTGCAGCAGCCGGTGGAGCGAGCTTAAGATGCGCGCCTCGTCATCGACGAGCAGGACGGAGTAACATCCATCCGCCATCCCGTCGCCGGCGGCGCCATTTGTCTTCACGTTCTCGTCAATCGTCAAGTTCATCTCGTTGCCGTATCGGCAGTCTAATGGTGAATGTGGTTCCTTCTCCGGGCTCGCTGTCGACAAAAATTTCGCCGTTGTGGCGCTTGATGATGCCGTACGAGATCGAGAGGCCGAGCCCGGTGCCCTGACCGACGGGCTTCGTCGTATAGAATGGTTCGAAGATCTTCGGCAGCACGTCCGGATCGATGCCTTCGCCGCTGTCGGAGACGTGCACGACGACGTGGTCTTCTTCGGCCTTCGTCTCGATGGTGATCACACCCTTGTCCGGCGTGGCCTGCGCGGCGTTCAGCAGCAGATTCATAAATACCTGATTGAGCTGGCCGGGATGGCAGTGAATGTCCGGCAGATCACCCAGCTGGGTCCGCACGTCGAAGCGATACTTCAACTCGTTCCAGATGAGCCGCAGTGTGGCCTCGATACCTTCGTTGACGTTCGCCGACTGAAAATCCGGCTCGTCGATGCGCGAGAAATCGCGAAGGCCTTGCACGATCTCAGTGATCTGCTCGACGCCGGTGCACGACTCTGCAATGAGCACGTGGATGTCCTCACGCATGAAGTCCACCTTCCTCTCGCCTCGGAGGCGGTGCACCTCCTCGAAGAGCGGCGCCAGCTCGACCGCCGCATCAATTCCGCCTTCCGTGATGCGCTTCTCGGCACGCTCGTAGGCGTCCAGCATTGTCGTGAAGACGCCGGCGTAGTCGGCGAGCCGCTCGAGATTACTTCGCACAAATCCTACGGGATTGTTGATTTCGTGTGCGATGCCGGCGGTCAGCTGCCCGAGCGAGCTCAGCTTTTCGGCCTGCACGAGCTGTGCCTGGTTCTCCTTCAGCTGCTCGTAGGCGTCTTCCAGCTGATCGTGAGTCACCTGAAGCTGCGAAAAGGCGCTTTCCAGCCGCCGGTGGACGTCCTCGAGCCGATTCTGCGCCTCCTCACGCTCACGACGCATCTCGCGCTCGCGCAGCGCGTGGCGGATGGAGGAGCCAAGCCGGCCGAGCCGGTCCTTGAGCAGGTAATCCCAGGCTCCCTGTCGGATGGCCTGCGATGCCGCCTCGTCGGTCAGCACGCCGCTAACGATAATGAACGGCGTCAGCTCGTGCCGGGTGCGAGCGATCTCGAGCGCCGAAATGGCATCAAAGCTCGGTAGCGAAAAGTCGGACAGAATCACGTCCGGATCGTTGTTGAGCGCACGGGAGAATGACTCGCGGTCCTCGACGTGCTCGACCTGCGTCCGGAGTCCGGCGAGCACGAGCTCATTGTGGATGAGCTCGGCGTCGTCGGAGTTGTCCTCCAGAAGCAGGATCTTAAGTTGTTCGTTCGTTATTTCCATGGCAACCCTGAGGGTGTTAGGCGGTCACGGAGAGGGTGTTCGGAAACGTCACGCAGAACGAGCTGCCGGTTCCCCGGCTACTTTCGACGGTGATGCGGGCACCGGAGAGATCGATCAGGCGCTTGACGATCGAGAGGCCGAGTCCGACGCCCTCGTAGTTGCGATCCATGCCCTTGGATTCCTGCTCGAATTCGTCGAAGAGATGCGGCAGGAATTCGGTACTGATTCCGATGCCGCTGTCTTCCACCGTGATACAGGTGTCGGCGTTGTTGGCCTCGAGCCGCACCACGACCGATCCGTCGTGCGTGAACTTGAATGCGTTGTCGACCAGTCGCCACACGATATCGTAGAGGACGTCGGGATCGAGCAGTGCGATGAAGGGCTCCGCCGGGGCCGCCAGCTCGATCGTCACATCGTTCTTTTCCGTCAGCGGCTGCGCCTCGTCGATCGCACGACGGAGAACGGCCGTCAGATCGACCTCCAATGGCGTCAGTTCGGCGTCGCCGGATTCCAGCCGTCCGAGTTCGAGGACGGCCGTGAGCGTCGCCATCAGTCGTTCGATGCCGTGCTCGATGATGTCGATCATCTGCCCGCCTTCGTCGTCGACGTGCTCACGCAGTACCTCGGTGAAGCCCAAAACATTGGCCAAAGGCGTCCTGATCTCGTGGCTTAGATTCGTGACGATCGATGACTTCAGGCGCGCGACTTCCTCGGCGCGAAGCCGCGCCTCAATCAGTTTGTGTTCGTATTCGCGCTGCTCGGAGACGTCCCGCATGACCGACTGCACGGCATTCTTGCCCGCGTATCGGATGGGTACGGAGTAGACGTCAACGTCGACCTCGCGTCCATCGGCGCGAATGAGTCGATAATGGTGCGGATCTAGTTCGGTGCCGGCGTAGAGCCTCGAGAGGCGCCGCTGGACGTCCGTATAATCCTCCGCGGAGAAGAAGTCGTAGACGGAGCGTCCGATCAGGTCGGCCGGATGCTCGACGCCGTAAAGCCGCGCCGTCGCGCGGTTGGCGTAGAAAATTCGATCCTCGGCAAAGACGACGATCGACTCCGGATTGTAGTCGATGAGCCGGCGCCAGCGATCCTCACTTTCCTCCAGCCGCCGCCGGTGGTGTTTCTCCTTCGTGACGTCGCGCCCGACGACCAAAACGGTGTCAAAAGCCCCGTCGGATTCGCGCTCGGGAACGAGGCGAACCTCAAAGAATCGCTCTCCGCGGCGGGTTTGCATGGCGTACTCGAACGAGGTCGGCTCTCCGGTACCGAAGACGCGCTCTAGGGCCGCATTCCAAGCTTCCACCTGATCGCCGCCCAGTTGCAAATCGCCGATTCGGGCTCCGAGCAGCTTATCGGCCGCGACTCCGAGATAACGTTCGGCGGTCCGATTCACGAAGATGTATCGCTGATCGGAATCAAAGCGCAAGATGGCATCCGGCGAATGTTCTACGAGCGCGGCAAACTGCCCGTACCCGGCTGGGATCACGCCGTTGGTGCCCTCCTGCCGGCTCTGCAAGGGATATGTATCGTCATTCATCATGGTGTTCCGGACTGATCAAGCCGCTTGCACGGACGTTTCTTGTGCTGTTCCGCTGCACAGCGTGAAGTAGAACGTGGCGCCCTCGCCTACCCGGGACTCCGCCCAGATGCGGCCACCATGCTTGCGGATGATACGCTCGACGATCGCGAGACCGGCGCCCGTACCTTCGTACTCTTTTGCGCTGTGCAGCCGGCGGAATACGCCGAAGAGCTTGTCCGCGTACTGCGGGTCGAAGCCGACGCCGTTGTCCTTGACGTAGTAAACGGTCTCACCATCCCGCTCGGCCGCGCCGATCACGACGCGGGGCGCGGCGACCCCGCGAGTGAACTTGATGGCATTGGACAAGAGGTTTTGATACACCTGGCGAAGCAGGACACGATCGGCCTCCGCCGGGGGCAAATCCTCGAGTTCGATCGCGACCGCACGCTGTTCGTCCGCCGAAAGAAGGTCGCGCAGGAGTTCCTCTACTAGTGGGCGCGGCTCGACCGTCGTGCGGCGAGCGGTGGCGCGCCCGATCTTCGAGTACTCCAGGAGATCTTCCAGAAGGGCCTCCATTTTTTCGGCATTCGCATGAATGCGCGCTAAATAGTGGTGCAGCGACTCGTCGGCACTGCCGTTTAGGCGGTCGATCGCCATCTTCGAAAAGCCGGTCAGCGATCGGATCGGGGAGCGGAGATCGTGCGAGACGGTGTAGGCGAAGGCTTCCAGCTCGTCGTTCGCGGCTTCGAGCTCGCGGCGCTGTTCCTCCAGCAGTGCGGTCCGCTCCGAGACCCGCTTCTCGAGGTGTTGTTTTTCTCGCCGGATGGCCTGTTCGGCGGCCTGGCGGGAGCTGATGTCGCGCGCCACCGACGTGAGAATCTTCGTGTCGCCGATCTCATGCAGATCGATCCGGCACTCAAAAGGCAGCCGACGGCCGTCTTTTGTGATCACGTTCATCTCCTGGACCAGCGTTCGATCGTTGCGCATCCGCTCCAGGGCGTCCGGACCGAGTGCCACGAATCCCTCCACCACGTCAGCGGGCGAGAGCTTGAGTAGCTCCTCGCGGCTGTAGCCGAGAAAACGGCACGCGGCTTCGTTGACCTCCGTAAATGTGCTTTGGACCCCCTCCTCGCCCAGTTCCTGGATCAGGATGGGGTCGCTGGCGCCCATGATGATCTTCCTGAAGTGGCGCTCGCGCTCGATCAGTTCAGACTCGGCTTCCCAGCGGCGCACGACCTGCTCCTTCAGCGCATCGTTCGCTTCCTGGAGCTCGCTCGTGCGGCGCTCGACCTGGACTTCCAGCTGCGCCTGGTGGCGCCTGAGTTCCTGCTCGGCCCGCTTACGATCGGTTACGTCTCTCGAATTGACGACGATGCCGCCGACGTTCGGATCATCGAAGAGATTCGTCGCAATCGCTTCGAGGTAGCGAACGTCACCTTCTTTGGTTAGAATCCGAATCTCCACGTCGTTGACGCTGCCGTGCGGACTGCGGGCAAGTCTTTCCAGCTTATCTCCGATCCTGGCACGATCCTCGGGATGGACCAGATCGAGGCCGGATCGCCCGGCAATCTCGGCCGGCGAGTAGCCGGTCAAGCGGTACAGCGAGGGGCTCGTATATTGATAGGTGCCGTT
>CAZQAS010000118.1:0-10849 GCA_964591285.1 uncultured Rhodothermales bacterium | reverse complement strand
GCCTATTCCAGGCGGAAATTGAACGTAACAACGCCCGTCTGCGATTCTTGAGGAGCATTGGGCGGAAGGGGATTGAACTGCCAGCGCTGTAGCGCATCCATCGCGGCCTGCTCGAGAACCGGATTGCCCTTTAACAGCGGGATACGCTGCGTGACCCGACCGCGAGGATCAACCGTGATCCGAATCCGAATCGTCGCCTCTACCTGCTCCCGATAATCGGGCGACACCGTGCGGATCGGATCGCGATTCAGGCCTTCGATCTGGTACGGAGCCGATTCCTGCTCATCGGATCCCTCGCCCTCATCGCCGGACTGCTCACCCTCCGCCCCATCTACGGAGCCGCTCCCCAGCGGCCGGATGGGCTCGGATTCGGGTGTGGGCTCCTCATCGGTGACGTCGGCTTCGTTGTCCTGCGTCTCCGGTGCGATAGCGTCCGTTTCCGGCGTAGCCACCACGTCGGGATCGCTGATCTCCTCCGGCTGATCGGGCAGATCGACCGGCCTGGATTCTTCCGGTGGAGCCGCTTCGGGCTGCTCCTCCTGCGGCTGCGTCGTCTCGTTCACCGTGGCATCTGGAGTCTCCACCGGCGACTGCTGAACGGGCTGTCCCTCCGCGAACGTTCCGAACTCGACCTCGATGAAGCCAAGCTGCTCCTGGTCCGGCGCCGCAGCCGTCAAGAACGTAAACAGAAAGATCAGCACAGCGTGGAGCGCGAGACTGGTTCCCAGACCTATCCAGTCGTTCTTCTTCATACCGGTAGCTCTTCAAATATTGATCGGAGCCCGGGCTCGTAGGGTGGGCGTACGACGCCGTGCTCGGTGATGATGGCTGTTACATACCTGGCAGGAGTAACGTCGAACGCCGGATTGTAGACAGTGATTCCATCCGGCGCCGTCTGCCGGCCGAATCCGTGCGTGATTTCGTCGGCGGCGCGCTCCTCAATTTCAATGTCCGTTCCGGTCGGCGTATCGAGATCGATCGTCGAAAGGGGTGCGGATACATAAAACGGTATCTCGTGGACGTGGGCGAGAACCGCAAGCGAATACGTCCCGATCTTATTGGCGACGTCGCCATTGGCCGCGATGCGATCGGCGCCGACGATCACAGCGTCTATCCTACCGGCGTTCATCACGTGGCCGGCCATCGAGTCGGAGATCAGTGTGGCGTGGACGCCGGATTTCTGGAGTTCCCACGCCGTGATGCGGCTTCCCTGGAGCAATGGGCGGGTCTCGTCGACGTATGCGCGCATGCTCAGGCCCTTCTCGCGGGCAAGTATTAGCGGAGCGAGTGCCGTTCCATACCCCGATGTAGCCACTCCGCCCGTATGGCAGTGCGTTAGAACGGTCTTGCCGTTCCCAAGCAGCGTAAGTCCGTGCTCGCCGAGCCTTCTTCCGGCCGCCTGGTCCTCCTTGAAGATGGCTTCGGCTTCCTCGAGTAGTACCCCCCTAAGCACGTCCTGCTCGACCGACGACGGCTGCCGCATCACGACGTCGCGGATCCGTTTGATGGCATAGAACAGGTTGACGGCGGTAGGACGCGTCGTCTCAAGCAGATCGGCGGCTTCGAGCACGTGCTTGATCGGCTCCTCAACCGGCCGCCGCAGCGAGAGCACGACCCCGTAAGCAGCCGCAATCCCGATGGCGGGCGCGCCGCGCACGCGAAGATTGCGAATGGCTTCCGCCATCTCCTCCGGAGTTGTGATCGCGAGCCATACTTCCTCGGTCGGAAGCTGCGTCTGATCCAGAAGATCGACGCACTCGTCCGCTTTGTTCCAGCGCAGAGGCGGGATCATTCGAGCAAAGGTCTGATACCTATTAAGAGGTGCATCGAACGGAGATGCATCCCGAATGGATTGAATGGCTCTTACGCGAAGCGAACATGACTGCTCCGAACCATCAGGTTGACGTCAGCCGAGTCGTATCGCTGCTCGAGGGCTGGGTAGACGAGACATCCGACGAAAAGGGTGTAGTGTGGCTGCGCGAGAAGAAGACGGCCGTCGAGGACGGCGCTCCGAACCGGCAGCTATTTACGGCCTTCAGCGGTGCTCCCCAGCACGTCGGCAAGCGAGACCTCGATCTCTCGGACGAAGACCTGCGCGAGGCCGATGGCCTTCGCAGTGGATGGCATCCGCACAACTGGAGCACCGATCAGGCCGCGCGGGCCATCCTCGTCCTGTCGTATCCGTCGGGTGACCGCGGCCGATATGTCGACGCCCTCGAGCAGCTTTTCTCGACCGCGGACGTCCGCGAGTCGGTCGCGCTTTATCAGTGCCTCCCCCTGCTGCCCTATCCCGAGGCCTTCAAGGCGCGAGCCGCCGAGGGTGTGCGCAGCAATATGACCTCGGTCTTCAACGCCGTTGCCCATCACAATCCGTACCCTGCGGAATATTTCGACGAAACGGCCTGGAACCAGATGGTCCTGAAGGCCCTCTTCGTCGGCAGCCCGCTCTTCCCTATCGTCGGACTGGACGAGCGCGCCAATCCAGAACTCGCTCGAATGCTCGTCGACTATGCACATGAGCGATGGGCGGCGCAGCGGTCGGTTTCGCCCGAACTGTGGCGGCCGGTCGGACCGTTCGCGGACCCCGACTACCTGGAAGATCTGGGATTGGTACTCAACGATCCCGACGACGTGCAGCAGGAAGCGGCGGCGCTGGCCCTGTCGGCCAGTGACACCGAGAGGGCGCATTCGCTACTGGCCAGCCGTCCCGAGCTGATGAAGGACATTCGCAGCGGAAAGTTGACGTGGGAGGAGTTCAGCAGAACGCGAGTGCCGGTCTAGATTCTCTAGCGACGTAAACCGATAAGAGGATGCGATGCCCATTCACGATATGATATTCGTCGATCCGCACGTGCACATGATCTCCCGCACGACGGACGATTATGAGGCCATGCGCGATGCGGGGGTTGTAGCGGTGATCGAGCCGGCCTTCTGGCTCGGGCAGCCCCGTACGAGCCGCGGCTCATTCAAGGATTACTTTTCGATGATCGTAGGGTGGGAGCGGTTTCGAGCCGGGCAGTTCGGCATTCGCCACTACTGCACAATCGGATTGAACCCAAAGGAGGCCAACAACGAGCCGCTGGCCGACGAAGTGATGGAGCTCCTTCCGCTCTACGCGGCGAAGGAGGGCGTCGTGGCCATCGGCGAGATCGGCTTCGATGACATGACGGAAGCGGAAGAGAAATACTTCGCGCTGCAACTTGAAATGGCTCGCGATCTCGACAAACTCGTGCTCATCCACACACCGCATCGAAACAAGAAGGCCGGTACGACCCGCAGCATGGACATCTGCGAAGAGCTTGGCCTCGATCCGGCGAACGTGATCGTCGACCACAACAACGAGGAAACCGTGCGAGAAGTGCTGGATCGCGGATTCTGGGCCGCGTTCACCATCTATCCGCACACGAAAATGGGCAACGAGCGGATGGTCGAGCTCGTCAAGCAGTACGGGAGCGAGCGAATCTTTGTCGACAGCGCCGCCGATTGGGGGATCAGCGACCCCCTCGCGGTGCCGAAAACGGCCCGCCTCATGCTCGAGCGAGGAATCCCGGAGGAGGACGTGCGAGCCGTGACGTACGCAAACGCGTTGGCCGCATACGGCCGCAGCGGGCAGATGGATGAGAAAGACTGGCTCGAGCCGGAACCGATCGACCAGCGTGAGCTCTATGGCGGCAACTCGATTCTTCGCGGCGGGCAAGAGCCCATAATCGAGGAGAAGCCGGAACGCGGCGAAAGTATCATCATCGAATGAGCCCGCGGATACGGGCGTACCTGGAGCTCAGCCGTCCGGCGAACGTCGTCACGGCGTTCGCGGACATCCTGGCCGGATTCGCCGCAGCCGGTGCCATGGGCAGGCTCCTGAATACGCTCGGCGCGCCGAGCGTCGTTGACGGGCCGTATGCCGGCGCACTCGCAGTAGATCTGGCCTGGCTGTTACTGTCGACGGCCGGGCTGTATGCAGGCGGGGTCGTATTGAACGACGTGTTCGATGCAGACCTCGACGCTGTTGAACGGCCGGAACGCGCCATACCGAGCGGCCGCGTACCGCGACGCCATGCGGCCGCCTTCGGGTCCGCACTGCTTGTCATCGGCGTCGCAGCGGCCTCGATGGTCGGCGTGCTCCCTCTCTTAATAGCCGCGTTCGTGGCCGCCTGCGCCGTGCTGTACGATGCAGCCGGGAAACATCAGCCGATCCTGGGCCCCATAAACATGGGGCTCTGCCGGGGCGGCAACCTGCTCCTGGGCGTCAGCGTGATCCCCGCGATGGTGGCCGAACTGTGGTTCCTGGCCGCGATCCCCGTCGCGTACATTAGCGCGGTTACGGCCGTGAGCGCCGGCGAGGTCCTCGGCGGTACGCGTGCCAGCGGTATGGTCGCCATCCTGCTCGTCGGCTGCGTGACCGCAGCGCTGCTGCTGCTCGGCATTCGGATCGAGTACTCGATCGTCCACGCGTTGCCCTTCATCGCGCTGCTTGTCGCACTCGTGTTTCCGCCGCTCGTTCGCGCCTCCGTTGAGCCGTCGCCCGACCGACTGCGCACGGCTGTGAAGATAGCCGTGCTGTCTCTGGTCGTGATGGATGCGGCGCTGGCCGCAGGCTTTGGCGGCTGGCCGGCAGGGCTCGTCGTGCTCGCGCTGCTGCCGGTATCGTATCTTCTTGGCCGGGCATTCGCCGTCACCTAAGACGGCCAACAGCACCCGCTCGCCGAGCATCTTTTCGCGAATTCAGGTGTATGTATTCCGCCACTGGGACCAAGTTGTATCTCTCATGCAGACCATCCACCAGGCGTTTCGCGCTTCGTTCGAATACGACGTCCACTTCACCGAAGGCGTCTTCGATCCGCGAAACGACCTCCTGGCGACCCTTCTCGAGCGGGGCGATGATCCCCCTCCACATGACGTGCTTGCCGTGATCGACGACGGCCTGCTCCCGCACTATCCCGGCGTCGTCGATCAGATGAAAGACTACATCTCCGGACGAGATTTCCTGAACCTAACGGGAGCGCCCATCCTTGTGCCGGGAGGCGAGGCGGCCAAGAACGACCCCGCCCTCGTCGAACGATTGCATGAGGCGATCTTTCGCGCAGGACTCTGCCGGCACTCCTACGTCATCGCCGTCGGTGGTGGCTCCGTTATCGATCTAGCGGGATATGCGGCCGCAACGGCCCATCGAGGAATCCGAATGGTCCGCATACCGACGACCGTGCTCGGACAGAACGACTCGGCAGTCGGCGTCAAGAACGGCGTCAACCGCTTCGGGGTGAAGAACTTCCTCGGCGCATTCGCGCCTCCGTTTGCCGTCATCAATGACCTGTCATTCCTCCATTCGCTCGAGGATCGAGACTGGAGATCGGGAATTTCGGAGGCCGTAAAGGTCGCGCTGCTGAAAGATGCTGATTTTTTCGAGGAGTTGGAGTCGAATGCCGAGCGACTCTCGCCGCCGCATCGAAGCATGGAGGCCATGCAGCAGCTCATCCACCGCTGCGCGGAGCTTCATCTGGAGCATATCGCCACCTCCGGAGACCCATTCGAAACGGGCTCGTCGCGACCGCTCGACTTCGGGCACTGGGCTGCGCACCAGCTCGAGCAGCTAACCGACTACCGACTGCGACACGGCGAAGCCGTAGCGATCGGAATCGCCCTCGATACCACCTACTCGTATCTTCGTGGAATGCTCGTCGAGTCCGAGTGGAACCGCACCCTCGATCTCTTTGAGCGCGTGGGTTTCGACCTCTATGTGCCGGAGCTCGACGAACATGCGGCCGACACGGATCATCCACGCTGCATATTCAACGGCCTGGAAGCGTTCCGGGAGCATCTTGGCGGTGAACTTACGATCATGCTCCTACGCCGAATTGGCCAGGGCAGCGAAGTACACAGCGTCGATCGTGACGCGTATCGCGAGGCCATCGCAGTGCTTCGGCGCCGCCACCGGATGAAGGACTCCGGCCCGCGCATGACTAAGAATGTCGCCTAATCCACGATCACCCTGAACCGCTCCTCCATTACGGATCGCCTCCGGCCAACGTAAGCAGACATATGCACGTCGATCCCGACGGCTTTTTCGAACTCACCTACTGTACGAACATTCACCCCGGCGAGACGCTCGATGAAGTCGAGCGTAACCTAAAGTCCTACACCATTCCGCTCAGGGAGCGCGTAGCACCGGGGCGATCTTTCGGCGTGGGCCTTCGGCTATCCAACCAGGCCGCCCGGGAGCTCGAAGAACCGGACCGACTCGAGCGGTTCAAGGAGCAGTTGGATCGAAATGGACTGTACGTCTTTACGCTAAACGGCTTCCCGTACGGCGGCTTCCACCGCATGACCGTCAAGGATCAGGTGTACGTGCCCGACTGGCGCCGGCCGGAGCGACTCGACTATACGCTTCGGCTTATCCGGATTCTGACCGAGCTGCTGCCGACGGGTTCAGAGGGCAGCATATCCACCTCGCCCCTCTCCTATAAACCTTGGCTTGGAGAAGACGAGCGCCGAGAGGCACTGCGCGTGGGTGCCTGCAATCTCGCCGCGGTCGCTGCAGCGCTCCACGACCTGCGCGAGCAGAGTGGGAAGCTTATCCACATCGGCATCGAGCCCGAGCCCGACTGTCTGATCGAGAACAGTCGCGAAACGGTAGACTTTTTTAAGGAATGGCTGCTGCCAACGGGCGTGGACTTTCTCGAGCGCGAGCACGGCATGTCCGCACAGCGTGCCGAGGAGGCTCTCGTCGAGCATATTCGCGTTTGTTACGACACCTGCCACTTTGCAGTCGAGTTTGAATCGCCCGGACTCGTCCTCTCGCGATTCGAGCAAGCCGGGATCCGCCTGAGCAAGGTTCAGATCAGCGCGGCACTCCGGGTCGTGCTCGATGCAAGTGCGGATCGCGACCAGCTCCGGCACGATCTGGACCCGTTCGCGGAATCGACTTACCTCCACCAGGTCGTCGCGAAGGCGGAGGACGGACATCTAACGCACTATCCCGACCTATCGGAGGCGCTGCCGCATCTCGCAACCTCCGAAGCCGACGAATGGCGAATCCACTACCACGTGCCGATATTCGTCGAGCGGTACGAACGCTTGCACTCCACGCAGCGCGACATCATCTCCGCAGTCGAACATGCACTTCGCACGCGTGCGACGCCCCACCTGGAGATCGAAACGTATACGTGGGACGTGCTCCCGCAGGGGCTTAAGACCGACGTCCTGACGTCGATCGAAAGGGAGTACGAGTGGCTGATCGGCCGCCTGGCGCTCGCCCCCGTACGCTGACGACCCGCCGATTCTCCGACAGAGTTACATGCAGAAGCTAGCTGTTCTGAACGTCGTCGGACTCACTCCCAGAGTGATGCGCCACGCGCCGTTCCTATCGTCGTGGGCATCGCAGGGCCGATCCTCTGCGGTGAAACCGGTACTCCCCGCAGTGACCTGCTCCGTACAGGCCACCTACCTGACCGGCGTACTGCCTGCGGTCCACGGCATCGTTGGTAACGGCTGGTACTTTCGTGATGAGGCTGAAATCAAGTTCTGGCGGCAATCGAACCACCTCGTGCAGTCGGAGAAGATCTGGGAAACTGCACGGCGCACACACCCCGACTTTACGTGCGCCAACATGTTCTGGTGGTATAACATGTACGCATCCACGGACTACTCGGTGACGCCGCGGCCGATGTATCCGGCGGATGGTCGGAAAATTCCGGACGTCTACTCGCAGCCGTCCTCTCTGCGCTTCGATTTGCAGGACGAGCTCGGGCAGTTTCCGCTTTTCGAGTTTTGGGGGCCGAACTCGTCGATCCGATCGAGCGCCTGGATCGCACGTGCCTCGATGCGGGTGGCCGAGAGATTCGATCCGACGCTGTCGCTCATCTACCTCCCGCATCTCGACTACGCGCTGCAGCGTGAGGGGCCGGACGGCGCGGGCATCCCCGACGAGGTTCGCGCCGTGGACGGCTTGTGCGAGGAGTTGATCACGTTTTTTGAGGGGCGCGGAACGAACGTCATCGTGCTTTCCGAATACGGCATTACGGAGGTTCGGCGCGGCGTCTCGCTCAACCGCATTCTTCGCGAGCACGGCTTCATCGCCGTTCGCGAGGAGCTAGGTCGTGAGCTGCTGGATGCCGGCGCGAGCCGCGCGTTCGCAGTCGCCGATCACCAGATCGCGCACGTGTACGTCAATGACCGATCCGCCCTGCCAGAGGTCCGCGCGCTACTCGAGGAGGTCGACGGCGTGGCCCGGGTCACGGGCGTCCGCGGCCGAAAGGCGCTGGGACTCGATCACGACCGCGCCGGGGACCTGATCGCAGTGGCCGAGCCGGATGCGTGGTTCACTTATTACTACTGGATGGATGAGGAGAGGGCCCCCGATTTCGCGCGCACCGTAGACATTCATCGCAAGCCGGGGTATGATCCGGTCGAGTTATTCCTGGATCCGGATATCCGAGCACCCAAGGCGCGTGTCGGCCTTCGGCTCCTCCAGAAGAAGCTTGGATTCCGGTACCTGATGGATGTCATTCCGCTTGATCCGTCCCTCGTCAAGGGATCCCATGGACGGCGCCCGTCGAGCGACGCCGATTCGCCGCTCATCATTTCACGGCGCGACGATCTACTTCCGGGCGAGGCCATACACGCGGTCGGTGTTCAGAAGGCGATTCTGAACCACCTCGCGCCCTAGTTCCGGTAAGCGTATTGAGTTCCGGTAAGCGTAGTGCCGATAAGCGGCTCGCCGTCCTAACCACGACCGCGGAGGACAGCGAAAAATCCTGATCCGACGGACTCGCCGGATCACATTCAATCGCCCGTCCGCTGCCAGGCCGACCTGGCGAGCGTAAGACGAGCGGAGATGCGATGGGTAAAACCGAGGTCCGACGCCAGACCCGCGAAATCGCCGAATCCGTAATCGACGTTGAGCTGATTCAGCCGAAGTCCGGCGCCTACGGTGGGGCTGGCGTTCCATCCGAACCGTTCGGACTTCGTGATATCGCCGACGCCGGCGCGCAGCGCCACGATCCCCTTGTAGCTGTACTCAGCGCCCATGCGCGGATGGTACGAGACGTCGCCCGTATTCAGCGCATAGGAGCGTTGACCGTCGAACGCCAGATCCACGTCGAAACCCACTGTCACGCTGTTGTCACCGAGTCCCAGCACGTATCCCGAGCCGAGCCGCGCCACCGGAAGGAGCACCTCCACCCCGCCCTGCGGCAGCGTCTCACCGAAGACGTCCTCGATGTTGCCTAGGCTCTCCTGGTCTACGCTCCACGACTGTCGCATGCTGGCCGCATCCTGCAGATTCACGCCTAGGACGACGCTTCCAAGCCGATACCGCGCCCCCACGTCGAAGCTGTATCCCCACGCATTGGCGAACGAGCCGATATTCCGCCGAATGATCTTCACCGATGCACCGGCGGTTAGATTCCGCTGGACGGCACGTGCATAGCTGAGATAGAACGCGGCATCCGCCGCGGAGAAGCTCGAGACGTGATCTTCGGGATTCGGCTTCGGGCGATCGCGCTCGGGGTCCCAGGCGTCAAGCGTGTTCTTGATGTCGTTCACGCCGCTGCGGAAGAAGGAGATACCCAGCGTCGATCGCGCATTGATCGGCCAGGCTACGCTGCCGTAGTCGAACGAAACGACGCCGGCAAATCGCTCGGCATGCATGTAGGCCACTTCCGGATAGCTGATGCCGGCCAGGCCGGCCGCGTTCCAGTACCCCGCGCTAACGTCCGTCGCCAGAGCGACGTGCGTCCCGCCCATTCCCAGTGCCCGTCCGCCGACCCCGCCGGCGAGAAAGTCGGCGCCGTAGTTGACGATCTTCTGGGCCTGCGCCGGAAGTGCAAACAAAAGTGCCGCGCCGAATACCGCACAGCATCGAAGAAGTGAGGACTGAAGGAACGTCATGACTTGCAGCGGCAGGAAAGCGGTGGATCGTCGGAGAAAGGACCGCGCAATGGTGACCGGCGGCGCCATCTAAACCGTAGCTCTCGAGCCGATACACGCAGACGTCTGTTGGAAGGGAAGGCTGAGGGGGCGATTCTGCGTTACTACGAAACGAAGGCGTCGTTCCCGTTTTACTCGGCCTCGGCCGGTCTCGGTACGTTGCCGTGCCGGATATCCACGCCCTCAACGAGGAAGACCACCAGCTCGGCGATGTTGGTGGCGTGATCGGCGATGCGCTCCACAGACTTGCTCATGTTGACCAGATGCACGAGTTCGCTCGCTCGATCCGGATACTCCTGAAAAAGCCGTGCGATGATCTCGAGCGACTCGTCGTGGAGCCGGTCGACCTGCTCGTCGTGGACGAGAACCTCGCGAGCAAGCACGCGATCCTGCTTCAGGAACGCGTCCTGAGCCTCGTGAAGCACCTTTCGGGCCTCATCAGCCATTTCGCGGATGCTCGTACTGCCGATCAGATCCGAGCACCGCTCGAGGTGCTGCGTGTTCTTGGCGAGGTTCTTCGCATGGTCGCCGATACGCTCCAGGTCCGTATTCACCTTCACCGCCGCGATGATCAGCCGCAGGTCGACGGCGACCGGCGTAAAGAGGGCCAGAATGCGCTCGCACTGATGGTCGACCTTCAGTTCGAGCTCGTCGACTTCGTCATCCCGATGACGCACCCGCTGTGCGAGTTCAAGATCGCAGTTCGCCACTGCGTCGATGGCGCCAGCCACCTGTTCATCCACAACTTCGGACATCTCAATCAACAGCGCTCGAAGCGTCGATAACTCCTCATCGAGGTGCCGATTCTTTCGTAGGTCAACCATGTTGCATCTCCAATTTGTGCTGGACCTATCCGGCGATCGGAGATGGCTCTTCGTACGATCGAGCACCTATCTCCCATCTCCCACCTCCTATCTTCCGTCCC
>CAZQAS010000117.1:0-10966 GCA_964591285.1 uncultured Rhodothermales bacterium | reverse complement strand
TGGTGCAAGCATTCGACAAATTCTGCGGCGAAGGTGCCGCAGAGGACGGCGAACTGGAGCGACCCGACGCGACGCCGTCTTCCGAGGGCAATGGCCACGTGCCGCCAACCTTCCGGTCGATCAAATAAACGGCTCGGAGCTGCGGCTCGTTGGAGCCAAATAAAGAGTGAGACGGTACGCCACTGGAGAGCATCGAAGAGACGCTTTTCAGTTACCTGTATTCGGTGACGCCAGCACTTCCGAACGCTCGTAGGTAATCCAGTCACCCGCGCGAAAGATCTCCTCGAAGTGGGGTCCGGGCCGTTCGAGCGCGGTACGCCGAAGTACATAATCGAATCGGTACTTGTCCGCCAGCCGCAGCAGCTGATCGGAACCGAGCGATTCATAGGCGGAGTCGAGGCGAGCCGGGAGGTCCGAATCTCCGCGCGCCGGGAGATCGACCGGCGCCAAGTCGGTCAGACGCTCGAACCAGGTTACCATCTGCTCGTCCTCGTAGGGGATCGCCTTATAATTGACGACGATGGTTCGTTGAGCTGCCGAGCGAAAGCTCGACATCGACGGCGGCACGGCGAAAATAGCGCCGTAGGAAGTGTGTCGCCGGGCCCAATCCTGAACCTGCCCGAGCGGCGATTCCGCCCGTCGAAACGGCTCGACTTTGTGATGGAAGAAGCCCGTACCTACAACGGCCGATCCGACGATGGCGAGAGCAGCCACCGTCACGATCGCCAATCCCCATCGGTAGTGGTGAAGTACGGCGCGGCCGAAGGCCCGCAGGCTTCCCGGCAGCCAGTAGCCGATCGCACCCGAGAGAAGGATAACGACGAGAAGCTTTGCGAGCACCGTCATCTTGAAGAGCTGGAGCTTCGCGACAAACAGCAGCGGGATGATCTCCGTGAAAACGAATCCGGCGAGGCAGAATAAGCCGATCTGGACGAGGATGTAGGTGATGAAGTCTGCATCCTGAAGCCTCACGCGAAAGGGTTTCCAGAGGAGGGTGCCGACGGCCGCTACCGTCAGTATCGAGAAGCGGAGGACGTTGTGAAAGTGAAATGACAGTGGCAGGTAATGGTGCGGAAGCCGGAACTCGGCGAGGATATAGAAGAGCGATGGATCCGGGTTGAAGTTCGCGGGCTGTGAGAACAGTTGCTGATAGATGATCGGCCCGAGAGCAGGGGAGGACCAAAGCGCGAAGAGAAATCCGAATGCGATGATGCCTCCGAGCGTGTGCGCTCCGCGCTCGCCACGTACGTATTTGATCACGCGGATGAAAAAGAGAAGGACTGCGAGATGTAATCCCACCAGCGCTTGCAACCAGCTGGCCACTCCCAGGAGAACGGGTGCAAGGAGATACCGCGATCGCAGGAAATGATAGATCGCCCATAAACCCAGAGCCCACGAGAGCATGCTCGCCACCAACATGCTGTGCACGAGGTCATTCCCACCCAGTGTCCAGACTGGCGTCAGAATCAACGCGGCCAACACCGCACCGGCGGAGGCCAGCTGATCTCGCGTAAAGTGGTAGGTCAACTTGTAAACGGCGGCGGCGATCAGCAGCCAGCTGCCGACGTACAGAATGAGCACCGTGAGCCAGACGGGCAGAAGGAGGGAAAGCGCATTGATGAGCCAGACAAAATAGGTCCGGACGCTGAACTCACTCATCTGAATGTTGACGAACCAGTCCTGCGTAAACAGGGCGGGATCGAGACGGTGCAGGACGTACGGAATGATCTCGTCCTGATCACTGTTGCCGTAGTCGTAGCCGAAGCGGGTGAAGTAGAGTAGGAGAGACCCGAGCAGAATAAAGAGTGGCGGACGTTCCTCGTACGAGGATTCGTCGTCCGCTCGTGGTCGTCGGAATCGCTGCAAATCTAGTTTGGGGTGGGTCAGGCTCCGAGTAGCCGGAAGATACGAAAAGCGGACGGGCGCCTAGCGTCTAAATTGCTCGCGTATCACTTCAAGTAATTCTAGATCTTTTCTGCGGTAAAAGCTAAGCCCGTAGTAATTTTCAAGCGTCGATCCGAAGCGTCGCTTGAACTCAGCAATCGTGGGTGTGTTGGCTCCCACGAAGTCGAATTCGCGAACGCGCTCCGGATCGAATCGCGCGAACAGTTCGCCGATCAGTACCGTCATGGCGTTGCCGGGTCGGCTTCCGGCAATCCAGTAGTAGGCGCGATCGGCGGCGTTTAGCACTACGACGGCGGCATCGACGGGTCGCCCGTCGCTGCGGCGGCGCACGGCAAAGGATTCGTGCAAGTTAGTCGTTTCGGTGACGAGTTTCTTCAGCGCCGACTCCGAGAGTGGCGCGGACCGCCCATGCCTAGCGTAGCTTGCTCGGCAGAGCTCGATGGCCGCCGCGGCCGCCTCCGGGCCTTCTATGAGCTCGAAGGAGTCCCGAGCAGTGCGGTAATTGCGCGCGGTACTGGCTGACCACCGCTTCATTGCGTCGCCGTCACGATCGATAGGCACGACGTACGTGTAAAGCGGATGCGCCTTCCAATCGCCCCATGTTGCCGGACGAACGTCACGGATCGTCGGGTGCAAGTGAAGGTGAACGGCATGATAGCTGCGTTCCAGCTCACGCAGTAGGCGTCCGAACGAGGACGACCGGGAGTGCACGTCTGAGGCTAGCGTTCGCTCGCGTAGAAGCAGTGCGGAAAAGGGCGTGAACGGCGGTACGAGGGCCATCCGATACGGACCACGACGCTTCCACGTCAGTGCTGCCCCCGCCGAAATGGAGCCTTCATCCTCGACGATGTGAATGCTGAGCTCCTGACCGGCGGCGGCCGCGACGGCGCGGAGATAATCGAGACGTGAAAACGGGGAACGCTGCGGCGAGGCATCCCACAGCGTTCCCCAGCGCTCTTCCACCTTCTCGGTCGCGGCCGGCATCGCGAAGCGCTGCTACAGGATGTATTGACTCAGATCACGGTTCTTAACGACTGAACTCAGCTTCTCGTCGACCATCGCTTCGTCAACCTCGACGCGGCCGGAGATACGATCCGGGACGTCGAAGAGCACGTCCTCGAGCAGCGTCGTGAGAATCGTGTGTAAGCGGCGGGCGCCGATGTTTTCGACCTCCGCATTCACCTCGGCCGCGATAGAGGCGATGCGCCGCACGGCGGCGTCCGTAAACACGATCTCCACCTTCTCCGAAGCCAAAAGCGCCGTGTACTGCTTGATGAGCGCATTTTTCGGCTGCGTCAAGATCTTGTAGAAATCATCCTCATCGAGGCTGCGGAGCTCCACGCGAATCGGGAAACGGCCCTGCATTTCGGGGATGAGATCGCTGGGTTTCGCGACGTGGAAGGCGCCGCTCGCAATGAACAGGATGTGATCGGTCCGGACCATGCCGTGCTTCGTCGTCACGTTCGAGCCCTCGACGATAGGAAGCAGGTCGCGCTGCACGCCCTCACGCGAGACGTCCGGGCCGCCGCCCTTCTCGCTCTGAACGGCTACCTTGTCGATTTCGTCAATAAAGACGATGCCGGATTGCTGGACGCGATCGAGCGCTTCGTTCTTCACCTTGTCCATGTCGATGAGCTTATGCGCTTCCTCCTGGGCGAGAATCTCGCGTGCCTCATCGATTTTCACGCGCCGTTTCTTGCTCTTCTTGCCGCCCATATTCCCGAAGATGTCCTGGAGATTGACGCCCATTTCCTCAAGCCCCATGGGACCGAACACCTGAAGCATCGGTGAGCTGTCGGCGGAAACCTCGATTTCGATCTCCCGCTCGTCCATATCCCCTCGTTTTAGCTTCTCGCGGAATTTCTGACGCGTTCGCTCGCGCAGTTCCTCCTCGTTGAGGTCTTCGGCGTCATTGTCGCCGTTCTCACCGGACTGCATCGTGAATCCGGGACCGCCGATAAGGTTATCGGAACGCTGCTGCTTTTTGGCCGGCGGGACGAGGATGTCAAGAATGCGCTCTTCGGCGAGCTCTTGGGCCCGATCCTGCACCGACTCCGTCTGTTCTTCTCGGACGAGATTGATCGCGATGTCGACGAGGTCGCGAATCATGCTGTCGACGTCGCGGCCGACGTAGCCGACTTCGGTAAACTTCGTCGCTTCCACCTTGATAAACGGCGCGCCGGCGAGCTTTGCCAGGCGTCGAGCGATTTCGGTTTTGCCGACGCCCGTCGGTCCGATCATGATGATGTTGTTCGGCATGATCTCCTCGCGCATCTCGTCGGCAGCGTTCTGGCGCCGCCAGCGGTTGCGGAGGGCGATGGCCACGTTCTTCTTTGCATCGTCCTGCCCGATGATGTATTTGTCGAGCTCGGTGACGATGTCGCGCGGCGTGAGCTCGTAGGACGTCTTCCGGAGCGTATCTTGCACGGTTACTTGTCAATCTTGAATACTGCAGGTTGCGGCTTGTGGTCTTACGCACCACCGCCGTGGAAGTCTTCAACGTATGTGTTGGAGGTATCCTGGCCGTCTTTGCGGACGTGTTCGGCGGCCTTTCGGAGATCCTCGCGTACCCGCGCGACGTCCGGGTGGCCATCGCTGAGAATGAGCACGGTGTAGTCGTGTGGATCCCCGCTTCGCTTTTCGAGCCGGGCCGCCATGTGGTCCTCCAGATCACTGACGACGGCTTTCGGATCGCATTCGTTCTCGTCGAGGATGTCCGACATCTTGCGCAGGAGCGGCGTCAAATACACTTCTTCGTACTGGCCGAAATACTCCTCGATGATCTGAAGCGCCCGGATCAACATCGGATCTTCAATCGGCCTGTGCTGCCCGTCATGGGAAGCGATCTCGAGCAGGTCGGACTCGATGGACTCGGGGTTTGCGAGGGCACGGCGCGAGGTCGTGCTCAACAGGTCGCCGGCCGGGAAGAAGCTCTCCACATCGAGATGCGGCTCATCGTCGATCACGCGCGGCTCCTCCAGTCCGACGACGAGCACGCGCCGTCCATAGCGCTTGAAGGTCTGAATCAGCGGAATGTATGTTCGCCGGCCGGTTAGGAGCACGAACGCCGAGATGTCGGTTCGATGGTGCAGCAGGTCCATCGAATCCACGCATAGCTGCAGCTCTACCGTTTGTGCATCGGACGTTCGCGGAACGAACAGCGGCTCCACTCCACGAGCGTAAAGTGATCGCTGGATGCGGTCGCTTTTTCCCGGAAGCGACGCGAAGTCAGCGTAAGCACGAGAGACGACGGTGCGCGTGCTGCGTTCTTCGACCAGGCTTCGCTGCAGTGCGTCGATCATTTCAGCGATGAGCTCGTCCGGCTTGCCGTGTCCGTTCAGCCGGTCGTTTAAGGTGTAAAAAATGTTTTCGTAATCAACAAAAATGGCGGCGCGTACGTCTTCGCGCCCGGAATCTTCACTTGGGTGCGACATAAATATGGATGGGCTTACAATGGACTAATAGTGCTAATTTGTGATATATAACCTTACATCTCACATGCTGCGCACAACGAGCAGCACGTATGTATCATACGAGGTTTACTCTGCCTCGATTTCCAGAACTGTCAGGTGATCGTTGGTATAAATGCAGATATCAGCGGCTATGTGAAGCGAATCCTCCACAATCGTTTTTGCGCTCAGGTGGCCGGCGTGTTTCAGCGTGGCACGCGCGGCGGCAAGCGCATACGCCCCGCCGGATCCGATCGAGACAATCTCGTCATCGGGCTCGATGACGTCTCCATTGCCGCTGATGAGCAGCAGCCTTTCCGGTGAGCCGACCGCGAGAAGTGCCTCGAGGCGCCGAAGAAACCGGTCGGTCCTCCAGTCTTTGGCGAGTTCGACGGCCGACCGCGTGACGTTTCCGCTGTACTGCTGAAGTTTCTCTTCAAATCTTTCGAAGAGCGTGAAGGCATCCGCCGTCGCCCCGGCAAAGCCCACGAGGATCTTGCCCTCGTAGAGCGTACGCACCTTCTGCGCCCGATGCTTCATGACCGTGTCTTTCATCGTAGCCTGACCATCTGACCCGAGCGCTACGGTGCCGTTGTGCCGAACTCCGAGGACGGTCGTGCCGTGCAGGCGAGGCGAGGGGGACGTGGAATCCAAATTATCGCGGGGAACGTGCATGTTTGTGCTGGTCGGCTTAGACGAAACAGTGCGACCAAGGTTCAGGCGGAGGGTGATGCGTTCGGGGCTGGGCGGCCGCTGCGCTAGGGCCGATAACGAGAGAGAATCTCCACGACTGCATCCTGCGCATCACGAATATCTCCCGTACGCGTCGTGTAATGATTGCTCATCATCGAGAAGGCAAGGGGGCGTGGCCCATCCAGATGTACGTAGCCGCTCAGACTGCTCACGGAGGTGAGGGTCCCGGTCTTCGCCCGGAGATTGCCATATGCAGGGCCCTGCCGGAAGCGATTCCGGAGCGTCCCCTGCTCTCCGGCCAGCGGTAGAGAATTGACGAAGGCCCTGTGGACGTTCCGGTCCTCGTGATGCCACATGTACGACAACAATCGCGTGGTCATCTCCGGAGTGACGAGATTCAGTCGCGAGAGTCCAGAACCATCCACGAGGCGAATCGTGCTCGTGTCGATGTCTGCGCGGACGAACGTTTCGAAGGCGGCCGCCACACCCATTTCGGCCGACCCCGGATCGAGATCCTCGTCGCGCGTCCGGAACTCGGCTCCGAGCTTCTTTAGCAGCAGCTCGGCAAACAGGTTCTGGCTAGGCTTGTTGATTAGCGCGACAATCTCGGCCAGTGTCGGAGATTCGTGATACGCGACTCGTCGGACGTGCGGCTCCGAGTAATCGGGCTTGATTGAGAGTTCATCGACGTCGACGGCATCTCCCGATACGCTAATACCGGAACGATGAAGGGATTCGCGGAGCACGTGTACAAAGAATTCCGTCGGATTCTCGACTGTAATCTCCTCGATCTCTTCGTCGCCCTCCGGAACGCGCGTGGTAACTTCGATGGTGTTCGTGCCCCGAATCCGGCGGTATCCCTCCTCGCCCGAGCTGTCCGGGTGGATAGTCTCCGAACGATTGATGACCTCGACGTAATCCGTGTCGTACGGATACCAGCGTATGTTCGCCGGAGCCCCGCGCCGGGTGCCCGTAACGTACATGTGGATGACGTTGTCATTGAAGGGCAGACCGCTGAGCTGCGCGGAGTAGTAGAAGGTCTCGTCGTCCCAGGACCAGTTGGTGCCGAGCGGGACGTCGTCGATGACGTCGTCGTCGCCGATGACATCGCCTTCGATGCGGGTAATGCCGGCCGCGCGCAGGGAATCTGCCCAATCGCGGAAGAGCCGGGTCGCGTCGACGTCCGCCTCCCAGTCGCCTTCGGAGGCTTCGTAGTGGGTACCGATTGTCGGATCCGCCGCGCCGCGAACGATGAGATTTCCGCGGAGAACGCCGCTCTCGACGGGGCCGTCTACGTAGAGCCGTGTTCGGTAGCGGTACATCCAGCCGAGCTGGTCGAGGGCGGCCGAAGTGGTGTAGAGCTTCACGTTGGAGGCGGGAACGAAGCTCTTCTCGTCGTTGCGCGCATAGAGCACGTCGCCTGTGGTGAGATCGATGACGCGAACGCCCCAAAATGCGCCGGAGAACTCGTCCGCGTCAAGCACGCGGTCGATGTCACGCTGCAGATCGGTCGATGAGACGGCAGGTTGTGCGGCGGCCGCTTGGCACAGCATGAGGAGCAGAGCTAAAGCGACGCCATGTGCGTACTTCACGATCATTACTTCACGGTCGTTTGCGTTCAGATGAATCGTTCTCGCACCGGTGCGATGCTATATGCTTCTCCGACGGGCCGATGCGATACGTGCAGCCCAAACCTCGTGCGAGACGAAGAGTGGGACTACTCGGTAAGCTCGTCGTCCAGTTCGAGGCGCTCGGGCTCTGGCTTCTGAAGGATGACGAACGCGTACTCCGCGCTTGAGATCGATGCGGCCGGACGCACGAACACCGTCAGCTCATTTCGCCCCGTGCGTGCGGAGACGGAATCCACCGTTCCGATCGGAAGTCCTGGAGGGAAGACGCCGCTGTAGCCGCTCGTGACGACGAGATGTCCCTGCTGAACGGGCTCGGTCTTCACAACGTGATCGAGGCGAAGCCGGTCGGTACGGCCGCCTTCCCAACGGATCATTCCGAACGCCTGCAGCGGCTGCACCTTGGCTGGAATCCGGAAATGGGTGTTCAGGAAGGGCATCACTCTGGAGTAATTCTCGCTGACGAGGACCACCTTCCCGATAACCCCCCGCTCGTCAATGACCGCCATGTCAACTTCGATGCTGTCGCGCGAGCCGGCATCGAGCGTAAGATAGTTCTGCTGCTGCGTGACGTCCTTGTCGATGATGCGGACGGCCTTGAGCTGAAGGTCGGTCGTGTCGCGAAAGCCGATAAGTCGGCGCAGCCGTTCATTTTCGATGATGGCCTCACGAGAGCGCGCCACACGGCTGGAAAGAATGATGTTCTCCTGGCGCAAAACTTCGTTCTCATTCAGCGCGCGGAAGTATCCACCGACCCACGACAGGCGCGCCTCCAACCAGGCGGTACTCTCTAGGGCCCCTGCTCGGACGCCGCGGACGAGGGGCTGATTCTGCATAAGCATCGTTCCGACCGAGACGGCGAGCAGGACGCCCAAGATCACCCAATCACGGATCCGGTCCCAGAGGCGCAAGGTCATGCAGATTTCGGGCTTACGAGGGTCGTTCGGCTATTCGAAACGACGCGAAATCGTGCGTGGATCCGCACTTGCTGAGACTTCACGAGCGGTCGAGCTTCACGGACGGAAGCCTGCCGATCTGAACCGGTATGCGGCCGGTAACTTCGGCGTCAGGTGAGTACGCGCTCGAAGTCCTCGATGCTTTCGAGCACTTTTCCGGTCCCTCGGACGACGGCCGTCAGCGGATCCTCCGCGATGTAGACGGGGAGCTCGACGCGGTTGCGCACCATCGTGTTCAGGCCCTTGAGCATCGCGCCGCCTCCGGTGAGCATGATGCCTCGCTCGAGGATGTCCGAGCCGAGCTCCGGCGGTGTCCGCTCAAGACACCGCAAGATGGCGGCGGTAACCTGGGCCACGGAGTCACGCAGCGCCTCGCGGACGTCTTCCGATGAGATCGTGCGCACCTTCGGAATGCCGCTGACGAGGTCGCGGCCCTTGACGGAGACTTCGAGCTCGGGATCGAGCTCGATGGCACTGCCCACCTCACATTTGATCCGCTCGGCCGTGCGATGGCCGATCAGCAGGTTGTGATTCCGCTTGAAATACTGAACGATGGCGTTGTCCAACTCGTCTCCGCCGACGCGAATCGACTCGTTGATGACGATGCCCGAGAGCGCGATGACGGCGATCTCGGTGGTGCCGCCGCCGATGTCGACAATCATATTTCCGACCGGCTCCTCGACGTTGAGTCCGATACCGATGGCGGCGGCCATCGGCTCGTCGATCAGATAGACTTTCCGCGCGCCGGCATGCTCTGCCGAATCGCGCACGGCGCGCTTCTCGACTTCCGTGATGCCGCTCGGCACGCAGACGACCATGTTGCGGATCGAGGCCATCCAGCTTTTCTGTACTTTGCGGATGAGTCCGCGTATGAGCTGCTCAGCGACCTCGAAATCGGCGATCACACCGTCTTTAAGCGGGCGAATCGTCTCGATTTCTTTGTGCGTCCGCTCGTGCATCTGCTGCGCTTCATAGCCGATGGCGAGCGTCTTACCGCTGTTGCGATGAAGTGCGACGATACTGGGTTCGTTGAGTACGATCCCCCGCCCCTTGATATAGATTAGCGTGTTTGCGGTACCTAGGTCGATTGCAACGTCGGTAGACAAATTGAAAAAGCCCATCTGCGTCTGTTCGAATAAGAGTGCCTGAGCCGGTGGTGCGGCAATATCGCCATTCTGAACCGGAAATGAATGGCTGCGCTTCTACATCTCGCAATTCTAGTGCCGAAAGTGGCGGCGCCCGGTAAAGACCATCGCCATATCGTGTTCGTTCGCCGCGGCGATCACCTCATCGTCACGGATGGAGCCGCCCGGTTGGATGGCCGCGCCGGCGCCGGTTTCCGCAGCGGCGACGAGGCCGTCCGCGAACGGGAAAAACGCATCCGACGCTACGACCGATCCGCCGAAGTCCAGGTCGGATTTTCCGCCCTTCATGACGGCGAGCTCCGAAGCATCGATCCGGCTCATCTGCCCGGCACCGATGCCGAGCGTCCGGCGTTCGCGCGCGTATACGATAGCATTGCTTTTTACGTGTTTCGCCACGCGCCAGGCGAAGTCGAGGTCTTGCCATTCGTCGCCGGTAGGGTGGCGGTCGGTTACGACCTTCAGCTCGCGCCGCAGCTCGGCCGTCGTCGCCAGGGGGCTGTCGCGTTCCTGCATGAGGAGGCCGCCCGTGACGCTTCGAAGATCCGCTGCCCGATCGTTGCGGGCCGGCGCCAGTGATCGAATGAGTCGCCGGTTCTTCTTCTGCATCAGGAAATCCAGCACGCCCTCGTCGAATGCCGGAGCGATGATGATCTCCGTGAAGATCTCATCGATCGCCTCCGCCGTCGTCCGATCGAGGCTACGGTTCACGACGACGATGCCGCCAAAGGGAGACTGCCGGTCGGTGGCGAAGGCGTTCCGGTAGGCTTCGACGAGTGAGCCCGCCCGTGCCACGCCGCACGGATTCGTGTGCTTCAGGATCGCGCAGGTCGGATCGTCATCGGAGAATTCGTCGATGAGTTGCAGCGCGGCGCTCAGGTCAATGAGGTTATTAAAGGAGAGGTCCTTTCCGTGGAGCTTCTCGTAGAATTGCTCCGTACGTCCGTAGAGGGCCGCTTGCTGATGTGGATTCTCGCCGTACCGGAGCGAGGCGACCCGAGGGAGTGTCAGGTTCAGCGTGGGAGGAAAGTCCCCCTTATTGTTCGACTCGCTTGCGGAAGGTGAGTCGTTCGACGACGGAGTGCCTGCGGCAAAATAGCGGGTGATGGCGGCGTCATAGTCGGCGGTGCGGCGAAAGGCGGCTGCGGCGAGGCGGCGGCGCGTGGCGAGCGTGAGATGGCCGCCCGTTTGCT
>CAZQAS010000116.1:0-11240 GCA_964591285.1 uncultured Rhodothermales bacterium | reverse complement strand
GGATAATCTCCATATAGAAGTAGTTGGCCACGACGGGGATGACGGCGGAGATCAGATGGCTGTTTTGACGTGCCAGGCTCTGCGCCGAGACGTGCGGCTGGTAGTTCAGCCCTCGTGCCACTTCCAGCACCCGTTCGCGCGTCTTCGGGGAGACGCGGTGACTGTCGTTAAATACGCGCGAAACGGTGGCGATTGACACCCGTGCTTTCCTCGCGATGTCGTAAATGGTAACGCCCAAGAGCTTTCGGAAAGGGCGGCCCCGTGCCGCGCGGCGGAATTAAAACAGTGAGTATGTAAGCGCTTACATAATCCGCTAGATACATTCGGCGGAAGCTGCTCCGCAAGGCGAATCGTCAATCCCCATCTGAATTCACAATCTGGCAGTGGGGTCACATCGTTAGAAAAAGCGACAAAGCCCCTTAGATTGGACCACTGAAGGGGATTTTATCACGTCCAGTGTAAGCGGTTACACCTGGCGGGGTGGGTACCGGAGCCCACACGTAAGAAATGCAAAGCAGGAGCAGAGTGGAAGTGCCACGGAAACCGGCCGGACAGTGGACTTGCCTGAGGCTTAGACTGCCTCCGGCGTTTCCTCCTCATCCCACTGCGCGATCGCGTCGAGCACCGCCTGCACAATCTCCTCCTCCGGCACCGTGCCGACGACCTCGCCGCGCTTGAAGAGGTGCGCGCGCCCGCGGCCCAGCGAGATGCCCAGATCGGCGCCGGCGGCCTCGCCCGGACCGTTGACCGCACAGCCCATCAGCGCGACGTTGAGATCCTTCTCGAAGCGCGCCTCCTTCACCGCCTTCTCGACCTTCTTCACGATCTCGAACAGGTCGCCCTCCATGCGACCGCACGTCGGGCACGCGATAACATTCACGCCCGGCCGGCCGAGACGCAGCGACTTCAAGATCTGATGGCCTACCTCCACTTCCTTGACGGAAGGCGCGGCGAGCGACACGCGAATCGTATCGCCGATGCCCTCGGCCAAAAGCGCTCCGATCCCGATGGAGCTCTTGATCGATCCGGCCTCGTAGGAGCCGGATTCGGTGACGCCCAGATGCAGCGGATAGGGCGTCCGCTCGGCGAGCAGACGATACGCCTGAATCATGAAGAAGACATCCGAGTGCTTCACAGATATCACGATGTCCTCGAAGTCATGACTCCGGCAGATCTCCACGTGCCGCATCGCACTCTCGAAGAGTGCCTCCGGCTGCGGATAGCCGTACTTGTCCAGAATATCCTTCTCCAGCGAGCCGGAATTCACGCCGATACGAATCGGGATGCCGGCATCCTTCGCGGCCAGCAGCACTTCCCGCTCCCACTCCGGCTTGCCGATGTTTCCCGGATTAATGCGCACCTTCGCGACGCCCGCCTCGATGGCCTTAAGCGCATACTGATAGTTGAAGTGAATGTCCGCCACGATCGGTACGGGAGCGCCCTGCACGATATCCGCCAGTGCCTCGACGTCCTCCGGCCGGGGTACGGCCACGCGCACGATGTCTGCCCCGACATCGGCGAGGCCGCGAATCTCGGCGAGGGACGCGTCCACGTCGTGCGTTTTGGAGGTGGTCATGGACTGCACCGAAATCGGCGCACCCCCGCCAATCTGCACGCTGCCTACTTGAACGGCTCGAGATTCTCGACGTGGTCGCTTCATCGTATCGCGGGATCTTTCGGAATTCGCGTCTCTAACCGCCGATCCGGCGGGAGGTTCGAGTGCATCGAGCCCGAGACTCGAGCGGCTACTCCTTCCATCGGAGCTTCACACGCACGGGCAGATGATCCGACAGATACGCATCGACAGTCTCGGCGGAGACAATCTCCCACTCCTCGCTCACCAGCACGTAATCAATCCGAAAAATGGGAAGACGGGTATGATAGGTCATCCCCCAGCCGCGTCCGCGCTCCTCAAAGGCGTCGCGCAGCGTGGTCGTCAGCCGGGCATGCACCCAGTTGTAGGGCGTGCTGTTCAGATCGCCGCAGAGAATGACGGGCATCGCCTCGTGCCGGATCATCTTCAGCAGCTCCTCAACTTCCCACGCGCGGGTGCGGTATGCCTCCCGGTAAGTTTTCAAATAGGGGACGATATCGCCGAGCCCGACCAGTGGCAGGCGATCCTCTTTCCACGGCTTCTTCTCGCCGAACGTGCGCAGGTGCACGTTGTAGACGGCGAAATCGCGATCTTTCCATCGCAGGTGCGTCCGCGTGACTCGAGTGGATACTGAGTCCGTCGCCAGCTGCTTCAACCGAAAATCTGCCTGCTGCACGACTTCGAGGCGGGTGAGCACCGGTTGAGGCGTCCACGTGGCGTCGGCGGCGGGCGGTCCGGCCGTGCGGAAGCCGAGCGAGTCGAAGAGCACGGCGACATACGGCGCCGCGCGGAGCGGGGGATCCTCGTTGTGGTACTCGATGGGCGCTTCCTGGAGGCCGAGCACGTCCGGATCGACGGCATCGATGAACCCCGCCATCTCTGCCGTCTTCGCGGGCATCTCGTAGCCCCACCACCTCGGCACGTTAAAGCTGAGCACGACGAGATCGTCCTCCCGCTCCTCGACGGGATCGAAGGCGCGCGGCACGAGATCGCTGCGCAGCACCATGACGATCAGCAGCACCGCGTGGACGGCGGCAAGAAGCCAACGGCGCCGGATCAGCAGTACGAGCGTGGCCGGCACCAGGAGAGCGGCGACGTAGGGCAGAAAAACCGCGATGAGCTCGATCCACCAGATGATGCCCGGCCGGACGTAGTACGCCAGGTACCCGGCGATAAAAAAGGCGATCAGGAGGCCGTCGACCGCGAGAAGAATAATCCGAAAGACTCGGCGCAAACTGAATGGAGTTGGCTGATGCAACCTACGGGTCGTTCCTGAGGTGAATCGGGCGCCGGGCACGTCGTGACCGCATCGGCGCTACTTGCGACTCGCCTCATAGAGCGTACGCTTTTCTTCCTCCGTCAGCGATTCGTAGCCGCCTTCGCTGATCTTGTCGAGTATGCGGTCGATCTCATCACCGTCCTCTTTCCCGTCCTCAGCCTGCACGGTGTTGTGCATCGGGTGCACCCGGGCCGGCCGCGACGATTCCTCCGGCCTCTTCGTGGAGAACCACTGCCCGATCCGTTCCATCATGCCTTTCTGGCGCTGTGCACCGTATCGGGAGGAGGTCCGATGGCGAGCCGCTCCCGGAAAAATCATCCGGGCCCAGCCGGACATCGACACTCCGCTCCCTTCGGTCCTTGCCAGGATGTAGCCGAAGAGCGCCCCGCCCAGGTGCGCTGAGACCGACATATTTCCCCCCGACAGGAAGAGAAGATTAAGTGCCAGATAACCGATTACGAGATAGATCAGCCGGACGGTTCCGATGAAAATAAGCGCGATGCTCTTGTAGGGATACAGCACCGCGACGGTGGTGATCACGCCGAGCACGGAGGCGGAGGCGCCGTGAACGATCCCCCCAAAAGCGCCGACGCCGGGGAAGACCGAGTGAAGAATGACCGTTAAAAGCCCCCCGCCTAGGCTGCCGAAAATGTACGCCGAAAAAAGACGGTGCGCGCCGTGAAGCTCCTCATACTCCTTCCCGATCCAGTACAGCCAGAGCATGTTGAATCCGATGTGGATCAGGCCCCAGAAACCCGGCTCGAGGTGCAGGAAGCTGTATGTGATCAGCTGCCACGGCTGGATCAGAATGCCCGGCAGCGATGGGTTGAGCGCGAGGTGCTGATAGACGAACTGGCGCGCCGCCCCGATGTGAATGAAGACGAGCAGCCACACCACGTACACGACGACATTAATCGTCAACAGCGTCCGAAGCGCTCGGGGCTGGACTCGGTACCACGACTGGAAACGGTTCACGACAATTGTTCTCTTCACTTCGGCCGGTGGGCCAGATGTTACTAGCGAGGCCTCCGCTGGGTTGCGGGACGAATATAGTTGCAGGTTGCAGGTTGCAAGTTGCAACAGCGGCCTCTGGCCGCTCACCACCTCATCTGCCGCTGCGGCTGCTTGGGCAGCTTCCCGCGCCAGTACTGGATGAGCAGGAATCCGAAGACCATCCCACCGAGGTGCGCGAAATTCGCCACGCCGGCCTGCGTCCCGGTAACGGCTGCAAACAGCTCGAGGGCCCCGTATCCGATGACCAGCCACTTTGCCTTGATCGGAAAGAGGAAATAGATGTAGATCGGCTGATTGGGATACATCATGCCGAAGGCCAGGAGAATCCCAAAGACCCCGCCGGAGGCGCCGATCGTCGGAAAGAGCTCCGCCCCAAGGCTGACCACCACCAATTGTACCAGCCCGGCCCCAATTACGCAGGCAAAGTAGAAGAACCCGAATCGGTTGCTGCCCCAGGCATTCTCGATCTGAACGCCAAACATCCAGAGCGCAAACATATTGAAGAGCAGGTGCCCAAACCCTCCGTGCAGGAAGGCGTACGTTACCAGCTGCCAGGGCCAGAACGAGGGATAGCCGGGGAGATCGGGGATGCCCAGCGGCCAGAGCGCAAACCACCGGAGCAGCATTTCCTGCGTCGTCGGAACCATCTGCGCCAGGTAAACCAGCCCGTTTAGGATGAGCAGGTTCTTGATGACCGGCGGAAAGACGGAAAACTGAGTAGGTGGCCTATACGCGTTTTGATTCATCCGATCCTAATTTGATGCGGCGGCGAAGTCTCGATGCAAGAGCGGCGGCGCAGCGACCATCCGTCATAGCGATGATTCGATTCTATAGTTACGGCAGTGACGGCCCGTCGGCGCGCCATCGACCACAGCCGTGCAAACTAAGAAAAAGCAGGTCTCGTATCGCGCGGCCCCTGTCGATGGTCCCCACAAGCGGAGAGGCGGCATGATCCTCCTGGTATCAGACGTGCACCTCGGACGCAGCGGCCAGCCGGAGGATCGGCGCGTAGAGCGCGATCTCATCGGCCTTCTCGATCGCTACCAGGATGACGCCGAGCACCTCTATCTTCTCGGTGATCTCTTCGATGAGTACGTGGAGTACCGCCATCTCGTACCCAAGGGGTTCTCGCGCCTCCAAGGTCGACTCGCCGAGTGGACCGATGCGGGCCGCCCGATGACGTACCTCGTGGGCAATCACGACCCCTGGCATCGCGACTACTTCGAATCGGAGTTCGGTATCTCGGTGCGCTATAAGCCCCTTACCGTCCGCCACTACGGATGCCGGCTGCACCTGGCGCATGGCGACCGCGCCGCGGAACGGTCGATCTGGAAGAAGTGGTGGACCGACACGCTCCGCCATCCGCTCCCCGTATGGCTCTATCGCACGATCCTTCCCGGTGATGCGGGATTTGGTCTCGCCCAGTTCGTCAATCGGACGTTCGGAAAGCGTGAGCTGGATGAGGATCTGATCGAGCGCCTCCGCGTTCACGCACGCCGAATCTTGCGGGACCGCACGACCGATGTGGTCGTTTTCGGACATAGTCATTTCCCCGAGCTTCTCGCCTGGCCGGAGGGATTTTACCTGAACCCGGGGTATTGGCACGAATCTCGCACGTTTGGACGGTTGAACGGCCATTCGCTGCAGCTCGCTCACTGGAACGGACGGAGCAGCGAGGTCGTGGAAGAGCAGATGCTAATAAGCTGACAATCCAGACTGGAGCATGTCCAACGGGAAGTACACGGACGACGAACTGGATCGCTATTTCAGCGATCCGAACGTCCGGCGAAAAAAGACGGGGGCACAGGGCGGATCCACATCAAAGAAGGGTATGCGCGGCTACTTTCATCGCAAGTTCAAGGATCCGGAGAAGGCCCAGGCCGCCTTCGTACTTTCGCTGATAGTGGCGGCATTTTTTGCCGTCACCGTGATTCTGGGCGGCTGGACGCTTCTGGTAAGTGATGACCTGCCCAGCTTCGATCAGCTGGACAATCCGAATTTCCAACTGGCCACGATTGCCTACACGGCCGACAACAAGGAGCTGGCTCGCTATGCTTTTCAGAACCGCTCCTGGGTGACCTACGAGGAGATTTCACCGCACGTGATCAATGCGCTCGTCGCCACCGAGGACCGGCGCTTTTACGATCACTGGGGGATCGACTTCGCGGGCATTCTATCGGCCGTGGCCGACATCGTCACGGAACGGGACCTCCGGGGCGCATCCACGATCAGCCAGCAGCTCGCTCGAAACCTCTACAATCAGGACATCGGCTTCGAGGTCTCTCTATCGCGCAAGATCAAGGAGGCGATCACGGCCGTGCAGCTCGAACGGCGCTACACGAAGCGTGAGATCATCGAGATGTATCTGAACACAGTGCCGTTCAGCAACAACGCGTTCGGCATCGAGGCGGCTGCACAGACCTATTTCAGCAAGTCGGTTGCCGACCTGTCGCCGCTAGAGGGTGCGACGCTCGTAGGCATGCTGCAGGCGACCACATACTACAATCCGTATAGAAATCCGGAGAACTCGCAGCGGCGCCGGAATGTCGTGCTCAATCAGATGAGGCGGCAGGGCTACATCAGCGACGCCTACTACGAGCAGAATCGGGACGAGCCCGTCGTCACTGAATACAATCCATCCTCGGAGTTGACCTCGAGCCTCGCGCCCTACTTCGCCGAGCAAGTGCGCCTCTGGATGCGCGAATGGGCCAACGAGAACGGCCGCAGTCTGTATTCGGACGGACTTCGCGTCTTCACCCCCCTGGATTCGCGGGTTCAGGAACTGGCCAAACAGTCGGTCGACGACAACATGGAGGGACTCCAGGCCGTCGTTGACTATGAATGGAGCGTCCGCAATCCGACCTCCCATAACGAGCTCGAGCCGTACATCCAGAAGACCAACTACGAGCCTTTCGACTATTTCTGGCAGGCGAACGGTGATCTGGTCTCGTCCTTCATCCGGAACACGGATCATTTTCGTTCGCTGCGGGCGCAAGATCTTTCGCCACAGGAGGCCGTCGCCGAGCTACGACAGAATGCGGCGTTCATGGATTCGCTAAAAACGGAGAAAACGAGACTCCAGGCCGGGCTTGTCTCTCTCGACCCGCACAGCGGGTACATCAAGGCGTGGGTCGGCGGCCGAAATCTGGAGCACGAGTGGTACGACCACGTCAACAAGGCTGCGCGGCAGCCCGGCTCGACGTTCAAGCCTTTCGTCTACACGGCAGCCATTGACAACGGATGGTCGCCCTATTATCAGCTCCCCGACAGCAGCTTCACGTACGTCGATCCGTACACCGGCGACGTGTGGACGCCGCAGAATTCCGACAATTCGTCATCGGGCAGCCTCATAACGCTTCAGGAGGCCCTCGCGCTCTCGAAGAACACCGTGACGGCCCGCGTCATCACGCAGCTCGTCAATCCGAACCAAGTCGCCTTCTACGCCCGTCGGATGGGCATAGAGAGTCCGCTGGAGGAGGTCCCGGCGCTGGGACTGGGAACGAGCGACGTGACGCTGCTTGAGCTGACCTCTGCTTACGGCACCCTTGCGAGCGGCGGGCTGCACTACGATCCCGTCTTCGTAACGCGAATCGAGGACCGGTACGGGAACGTCTTGTACGAGCACCAGCCGAAACCTGAAGAAGCGCTGTCCGAGGAGACCGCCTACACGGTCGTGAACATGATGCGCGGCGTGATTGACCATCCGTACGGAACGGGTTCGCGCGTCCGATGGCAGTACGGGCTTGGCGACTATGATCTGGCCGCCAAGACGGGTACGACGCAGAAGAGTGCCGACGGCTGGTTTGTGCTCATGCATCCGGATCTCGTGACCGGCGCATGGGTGGGCTTCAACGATCGACGGATCACGTTCCGCTCCAATTTCTGGGGGCAGGGCGCCCACAACGCGCTATTCCTCGTCGGCGACTACTTCCGGAAGCTGACCAACTCCGACGAGATCGAAATCAGCCAGGAAGCCTTCCCGCGTCCGGAGGAATTCGGGCTCAACTACGACCTGCCGACGCCGCGCGACCGCGAAGAAGACGACGATGACAACGGCGATCGGCGTGTGGGGTGGTAGGGGGTGGGTGGTTGCAAGTTGCAGGTTGCAAGTTTTTGTTTGATGGGCGGAGGTGGACGGGCTTACAGGCGTCCGTGCCAGACGCGGTGGCCGGTTTCGCGGAGCGCCTCCGCGGCCCCTCTTGCCGTATCGTCGCTCGTGAAGAGGCCGTAGACGGCCGCGCCGGAGCCCGATAGCGATGCATAGCCGGCTCCGGCCTGCACGAGCGCTGATTTTGCTTCGTGGATCGCGGGATATCCCTCGACAATCGGTGCCTCGAAGTCATTGACGAGATCGCGGCTCCAGCGATCGAGGTCGTTGGAAAGCACGACGGCTCGGAGATTAGCGCGCGCTCCGGAACGCGGCTCGACCATCTTGTACGCCTCAGCCGTCGAGATTGCGATCGGCGGCACGGCGACCACGAGGACGAATGGGGGCCGGTACGGCTCGTCGGTTTCAGGATCGATGAGCGGCTCGAGCACTTCGCCGCGCCCGGTGCCGATCGCCGCTTCCGCACCCAGGAAGAAAGGCACGTCGGAGCCGATCCGCGCGGCTACTTCGGCCAGCTCATCGCGCGAACGTCCGGCATCCCACAAGTCGTTGAGGAGCAGCAGCGCCGCAGCCGCATCGCTGGATCCGCCGCCGAGGCCGGCGCCGGCCGGAAGGCGCTTTTCGAGATGAATGTGAGCGCCGCGAACGGATGTCTCCGGCCCCGCGGCTCGAACGCCTCCCATCCGCGTGTCGCCGCCGGCCGCCGAGGCGAGCGCCTCGCGAAGCCGCCGAGCCGCCTTCATCACGAGATTCGATCCGTCCACCGGCAGCAAGGGATCCGAACAGGTCAGGCGCAGCTCATCGGCCGGCTCGGCGTGCAGCGCGTCGGCCCACGGAAGCCGAATGAAGACGGTCTCGATGTCGTGGTATCCGTCCGTCCGCTTCCGAAGGACGTGAAGTCCGAGATTGATCTTGGCCGGTGCGGTGCGGTGCATGCGTTGGCTTCGTTCATAGTACCATCGGAGGGCCTGGAGAGGGAACACCGCATCGGATCGCCAATTGAACCTGCCGCCGCCCGTCACGAACGGGCCGCTCATTCAAATCTGCGCAGTCCTCTCTGCCTGACGTTCGCCTATAAGGAATATCGTTACTAGAAGACGCTCGTGCTTCGACCTTCGACTCGCTTGACTTCCGCGAATCGAGGCGCGTTCCTTAAAGGCTGACACTCCTCCACAAGCCACGACTACATGTTATCTCTCCGTACGTTGAAGGTGCTAGCGCTGGCGTATCTCATCGCTGCGGTGCCGGCAACGAGCACTTCCGCTCAGGGCCAGGACCGACCGGGGCCGGAGTTCGGCGACCTGACCGGTTTCGACCTGAATCCGCTGCAAGGGATGACGCGGCTTTCCCGAATCCACGAGATGGCCCCGATGGAAGGGCCGGTCGACGCCGCGCAGTACATCGTAGGACCGGGTGATCTTTTCGACGTCTCCGTGGGCGGGGCACAGCCGGTCATGGCTTCCGTCGCCGTGTCGGCGGACGGATATCTACTCCTCCCGGAAGCAGGAGCCGTGGAGGTCGCCGGACGGCGGCTGAACGAAGCGCGGCAGCTGGCGCGGCAGGCACTTCGCAGCGAGTTCGAAAACGTGGGCATTGAAGTCACACTTTCGCAGCCGAGACAGTTCTATGTGCACGTCTCGGGCGCCATCTCCGTGCCGGGACGCTACGTCGCCACCCCTGTGGCGCGCCTCGCCACCGTGCTGAATATGGCCTTCGCCGACACCACCCGGCCACCGGTCAGCAATCCCAACCTCCGCCCTGCCCTGCGCAACATCAATCTCATTCATCGGGACGGCACGAGCGAGCGGGTCGACCTGCTGAAGTACTATTCCACAGGCAGCACCACGCATAACCCGTACCTCACCGACGGAGACGTCATCTCCGTGCCCACCTTCAACCCGAACTACGACGCCGTCTTCATCAGCGGCGACGTGGCCTTTCCAGGCACCTACGATCGACGTCCGGACGATACCATCTACGACCTCCTCGTGCTGGCCACCGGCGAGGACCCGCCGACGGGTTTCCAACAGGTGCGCCTGCTGCACACGGAAGACGACGGCCCAACCACGTCGGAGGTCTACGATCTCAGCTCGATGGACGGGTCCATCAAGGTGTCTGCACGGGATCAGGTACACGCCGTGCGGGATCCCACGCTGCGGGGCTCGGCGACCGTCGACGGCTGGGTCGAATTTCCCGGCACCTATTCCATCGTGCCCGGCAAGACGACACTGAGCGGCCTGCTGGAGTTGGCGGGCGGAACGCGTGAGGGGGCGCTCGAACGCGGTGCGTACCTGACGCGGGCCACACTGCCTGCTCCGGAGCCGCAGCTGAGTGGACGCAATCCCTTCGATCCGTCCGCGGGCAGGCTGAATCTGCTCCACACCGATACGTTGGCGCTGATGCAGACGACCCGTCTCGCACGGATGGACTTCCTCAGCCGGGCGTATCTCACGCATGAGCTTCGGCTTCAGAATCGCGTGCCCATCGACCTGAGTTCGACGAACGACGAAGATCCGATGTATCTTCAGGACGGCGATCGCGTCTTCGTCCCGCGCGATGAGAATAGCGTCTTCGTGCTCGGCCAGGTGAATCGCCCCGGCTACGTGACGTATCGACCCGGTGCGTCGTTCGACTATTATCTCGAGGCCTCCGGCGGACTGAGCGACAATGCGGGCGACGCTTTCGTCATCGAGGCGGGCACCGGGCGGTACCTCGACGCGCGCGGCGGGGAGATTCAGTCCGGAGACCGCATCTTCGTTGATCGCCGGGTCAAGCGGGCGGACACGGCCGAGCTCCAGCAGTTGTTGCTGCAGGATCGTCGCGCCGACCTCGAGGAGCGCTCGCGTACGGTACAGAACATCGTGCAGTCGATCAGCGCCGCGACGGCCCTTGTGACGACCTATCTGCTGGTCCGCCGGGAATTCAACTAGACTAGACGCCTCGAACGATGCAGCCAGTGGAAGAACAGTTCGACGTCGGAACGGAGCATGCCGAGCGCCTCCGGAAGGAGCGCGCAGAGGATACGGTGTGGACCGTTCTGCAGCGCCTCTACAGAGGACGCAAAGTGATTGCCGGCGTTACCGCGTTCGTGGCGATAGCGGCCGTCATCATCAGCCTCCTCCTACCGAACTGGTATCGCGCCAGTGCGCGCGTGCTGGTGCCGGAGTCGCAGGGCGGCTCGATCGGGTCGGCGATCCTCGGCAACCTGCCCGCCGGAGCGGCCGCGCTTCTCGGCGGCGGCCCCG
>CAZQAS010000115.1:7696-11550 GCA_964591285.1 uncultured Rhodothermales bacterium | reverse complement strand
CGCAGAAAGCTGAGGAGCATGCGCCTACGCGGCCTGGGTCATAATCCACCCGGTCAGTAGCTCCAGATAGTCATCGCGAATCCGACCCGTTTCGGAATCCTCCATCCTGTGGCCGGCCTCCTCGAGCACGCGAATCGTAAACTGGGCATTTCCGCTCGTACGACGTGCCTCGTCGAGGCGGTCGATACTGCGCCGGACCGGAATGCCGGCATCTGCGTCACCGCTCCCATATACGACGAGCGCCGGCCTCGAGAGCCGCTCCCAGTACGGCATCGGATCGAAACGGCCGTTCGTCTCCCACCATTCCTCGTCGCGATGTGTGGAACGAAACTCGAGCGCGAAGGCGATCAAGGGGACGAGGAAGTCGGGTGTCCCGTAGCGGCGGACGTCCGATGAGATCTCGTGTCGCATCTCCTCCCGCGGGCTGACGGCGCTGGGCGATACGGTCACAAGAAATCGCACGTCGTTTGATCTCGCCGTTGCAACCGGGGCGGTCCATCCGCCTTCTCCTACACCGATCACCCCGATGCGTGCGGGATCAATTCCATCCTCGAGCTTCAGACGCTCAACGGCGGCCGTCGCGTCGCCGGCGAGATCATCGAATGAAGCCGTCTCCCATTTGCCGCCGGACTTTCCCGATCCGCGGGTGTCCGGCAGAAAGACGGCGATGCCGCGCCGGGCCAGATGATCGGCCTGATACAGATACCAGAGGTCGTCGCGAGCATCTTCACTGCCGCCCGACACATAGACAACGGCCGGATGCGGCCCCGACTGCGCGGGAGTGATCAGCAGGCCAACGAGATCGACGGCCCGATTCTGATATGTGATCTCCTTCTGCTGATGAGGTGCAGCCTCGATGCGGTGTGCCGTCCGCTCGGCACCCTGTCCGTCCATCCATCGAAACCCGGTGATTTCGCCGGATCCATCCCGCTGAAACTGGACCTCGTACTCGTTACCGGTACCGTTGCGCGCCGTGAAGACTTCTTCGGATACCGGCCGAAGCCGCAGGCTCTCGCTCTCAGAAAAGTCGTTTAGCGTTAGGCCGCCGTCGGTGCTCCACGTCATCCAGCGGCTCGATCCGTCGTCGAGTTCGTACCATCCGACCTTCTCCGACAATTTGTAGCGCTCCTCCATCCGATCGGCGGGGAGGGGTTCGTAGGTCGCCATAGCCTGCATCGCACGGCTCGTGCCGGAGAGCAGGATCAGCAGAAGTAGGATCGAAAGGAAGCGGAGCCTAAGCATGGTAAAGCGTGCGGGTGCATGCCGGACAGCAGGAGCCTCGTCCTGCAGATGCGGGGGCTGCATGGTGCCATGTGACTCTGAATGATCCCCGCGTTGTCCGCTTGGAGATAACGAATCATGCCGACCAATTGTTACACCACTCAGGTTGCTAAACGTCGGGGACGCACGTATGTCGGCGATCTGTGGACGCATACAATAACGCCGGCCACGGTTCGTTCTAGATGATGCGAGCACGAGGCGGACACCGGGCGGGCTGGCCGCACATCAAGCGTGCGGTATTACGAATCAATCAGAGGTGAAGACATGAACTCCCCCGTTCACATGTTCGATTCGAACCGAAGCATCCTGCCCGTCCTCCTTTTCTCCATTCTGCTCGCTGGGCTTTTCACTGCCTCAGGTGCATATTCCCAGGGCCTCATCATAGGGCCGGATGGTCATCCAGGAGGCGTCACGCTTGAGGACCATCGCGTGGATGCGCGGATCGAGGAGAACGTCGCGGTGGTGACCGTCGAGCACGTGTTCCACAATCCCCGACGCGCGGCCGCGGAAGGCACCTTCCTATTCCCCCTTCCTCCGGGCGCGCAGATCACGCGGTTTGCCATGGATGTCGACGGCCGGGAGATGGCCGGCGAGCTGCTCAGCTCCGAGGAGGCACGCCGAATCTACGAGGACATCGTCCGCCGAAGCCTCGATCCCGCCCTGCTCGAGATGGTGGGGCACCGGTCCTTCCGCGCCAGCGTCTTCCCAATTCCGTCGGGGGAGGAACGGACCATCCGACTCCGCTACGACGCGGTGCTACCGAAGGAGAGCACGACGGTCTCGTTTCACTACCCGCTGCAGGGGTCGGTGCAGACGAATCGGACCGCACGCACCATGCCGGTCGAGCAGCCCATCGGTCCGAGGCGTCCGAATTCATCCGGCGAGGGTCCTAGCAGCAGCGGGACGAGTCTCCAGTCGCACGACGATGAGGAGGCCCTTACGCGCATTCGCATCGAACTCGCGTCGGCCGCACCGATCGCGAATATTTATTCGCCGTCTCACGCTGTAAATACCGAGCGTCCTAGTGGCGGTCGGGCGGTGGTGCAACACGAGGCGCCCGTCGAAGACGATCGCGATTTTGTCGTGTACTTCGGGTTGGATGATCGCGAGGTCGGTGCCACGCTGCTGACACATCGGCCCTACGGCGATCGGCCGGGCTATTTCATGCTGATGCTGTCGCCGCAGGCGAATACGGACGGGCAGCGGATCCAGTCGAAAGACGTCGTCTTCGTGCTCGACACGTCCGGCAGTATGGCGGGAGAAAAGATCGAGCAGGCGCGGGAGGCGCTGCGCTACTGTTTGAACCGGCTCTCGGATAATGACCGCTTCGGTCTCGTGGCATTCAGCTCGGATGCGGATCGCTTTCGCGACGACCTCGTCTCGGCCGGAACGCGGAGCGACGCTCAGTATTTCGTCGACCAACTCGAAGCCGGAGGCGGGACGAACATCCACCACGCACTGCTTGATGCAGCGGAGCTCCTCGCCGAATCGGAACAGGGCATGATCATCTTCCTGACCGACGGTCTGCCCTCCGTGGGCATTGAGGACGAGGGGCAGATCCGACGTGCCGTTCGGGATGCACTTCCCGACGGCGCACGCCTCTTCTCCTTCGGCGTCGGCTACGACGTCAATACGCAGCTCCTGGATGGGCTATCCCGCGAGACCGGCGTTCCGGCCGACTATATCTCGCCGGATGAAAACATCGAGGAGCGGATCGCCGCCTTCTACGACAAGATCAGCTATCCTCTCTTGACGGATCTGTCGTTCGATTTTGACGGTGCGGACGCGTACGCGTTTGCGCCGGGCAGCTTGCACAATCTCTATAAGGGCGGGCAGATCATCCTCACGGGACGGTATCGGCGTCCGGGCTCCGCCGAGTTCGTCCTCACCGGCACTCGCGACAGCCGGCAGGAGCGCTTCACGTACGCGCTCGACTTCCCCGATCGCGAGCGGGACAGACCTTTCGTTGCGAGGCTTTGGGCGACCCGTCGCGTAGGTCAGCTGTTGGAGGAGATCCGGTTGGATGGCGAGAACGAGGAGCTAAAGGACGAAATCGTGGCGCTTGCCAAGGAATTCGGCCTGGTGACGCCGTACACGTCGTACCTCGTCGAGGAGGAAGAGTCCCTCGCGCAGAACGTCCGTCGAAACGGATCGGGTGGCGGGCAGATGGACGGCATTGCGGCCGATGCTCCCGCGGCTGAGATGATGGCTGCCGGAGCGCCGGCCTTCAAGAGTCGCGAAGCGTCCGGTGCGCGTGCCGTAGCGGCGAGCCGGGCCATTCGGGCGATGACCTCGGCCGAAACGGCGCCGTCTGAATCGCGCGGCCCGGTGACGTCGGTCAACGGACGCACGATGATCTTCCGCGACGGATGGATCGACGAGGAGTATACCGAGGCCGACCTGATAGTGGAGATCAAGATGGGATCGGATGCTTACTTCGCGCTCCTACGAGCTTATCCGGACGCCCTGCCATTCGCGCGACTCGGCGAAGCGGTAACGTTCAAGTTGGGTGAGGGCTACCTTCGGATAGGGGATTCGGGACTGGCCGACGCTACGGAGGCCGAACTTCGATC
>CAZQAS010000115.1:2114-7596 GCA_964591285.1 uncultured Rhodothermales bacterium | reverse complement strand
GCGTGCGCGCGGCAATCTGCCGAAGGCGGTCGCGATCGATCTCCCGGACTCTCGACTGCTCCAGCACGTAGGCTCTGTCAGCCAGTGCGGCGAAGGCGGAGCGATGCGACACGATGATCGTGGCCATCGATTTTTTGAGCCGCTGCAAGATGGCGATCGTCTGCGCGGCAGACTGTCGGTCGAGGCCTGTGATCGGTTCATCAATGAGGAGGAGCTGCGGCCTGCGGTAGAGTGCCCGGCAGAGACCGACCAGTCTCTGTTGTCCCCCAGAGAGGGTCACACCGCCTTCGCCGAGAAGGGTCGCGTATCCGCTGGGGAGCGTGCGAAACGCCCGGTCGAGATCTATTTGTGAGCAGAAATGTTCGACGTGCTCGAGATCTTCGATCCGGCCCATGCAGATGTTCTCCGCCAGCGATCCGCTGAAGATCTGCACTTCCTGCGGCACAATAGCGGCCGCGCGTCGCCAGACATCCGTCGGGATGCTCGACCAATCACGCCCGTTCACGCGAATCGTGCCGCCGTCCGGTTGATAGAGCCGCAGCAGAATACGTAGCAGCGTCGATTTGCCGGATCCGGTCGCCCCGGCCAAAAGAACTGTCTCGCCGCGGCAGACGGTAAGCGTGATCCCTTCGAACAGCGGCGACCGGCCGGCGAATCGAAAACTCAGATTCTCGAGGTCGAATTGCCGGATCGTCGGCAGATCCGTATTCGACGCGGCATCGTCGTATTCCGGTTCGAGAGATGCAAACTGGTACATCCGGTCGAAAGCCACCGAAGCCTCCTGGAGCTCGATATTAGATAACGCAAGTCCGTATGCTGCCGGAATCAGCATATTCGCCATCTGAATGAGCGCCACCAGCGCGCCGATCTGTAGCGACTCCTCGAGAACCAGCGACGCGCCCCATCCCAATACGCCGAGAATCATGATTAATCCGATGGTCTGAGCAGCGAAGTTGAACGATACGCCGACCTGCCCAAGCCGGTAGACCGCGTCCTGAAGTGCACGAAACGTAGATTTCATAGAGCCGGCAAAGAAGCGTTCGGCGTTGGTCGCCTTAATCGCTTCGATGCCGCGCATCGAGTCCACATACCGGCTTTCGTTGACGGCATGGGCGGACATTACGCCCATCTGACTTCCAACGATCGGCCGGTGGCTGAGGGCCGCGCAGACTCCCATCACAACGAGCCCGCCGAGAATCCAGAGTCCGATCACCGTCGAGTAGCTGACTATGAACGTGAAGGACGTGACGAGCATCAGCACGTTGATCATCACGCCTCCGACAGCGTAGGTCACAAAGCGCTGCAGGCGGCCGGTGTCGTTTAGGCGAGCGATGAGATCTCCGGCTTTCCGCGCCGCAAAGAAGGGAAACGGCAGATATATAAGGCCGTCGATGAACCGGTGAGTGATGCGATTATTGAAGGCTCTAGCCTGGCGGATGAGGATGAGCCGGCGCGCGGCCGTCAGGGCGTTCTGGGCGATCAAGAAGAGCGCAACCAGGCCGAGGCCGACGACTAATCTGAGCGCGTCGCGATTCGGGAGAATGTCGTCCAACAACACCTGAGAAAAGAGCGCGACGGCGAGACCGAACGCCGAGATGAAAATCCCCAATACTGTGGAAAGCAAGATTGCGCGCAGATCCTGACGGATCGCATCCATTAGCCAGCCCCGCTTATCGCGCAACCGAGCCTTTCGAGTGACAAAGGATGCTGCGGGTCGTACGGTGAGCAGCGCGCGAGACTGCCAGATTTCATCCAATTCGTCTGCCGCCAGAGTACGCGCCGTCGATGCCGGGTCGGCGATCAGAAACGCAGGTGGCCGCCGTGTGCTTGACGACCGGGTATCATGCGGGCCGAAGCATACGATGAAATGATATCCGCCTGTGGGCGCTCGGACGTGCAGAATGCAGGGACAGCCAATTTCCGCCAACGCCTCGAGGCTTCCCTCGAATCCTTCGATGTCCAGTCCGAGAGCCGGTCCTGCCTGGACGAGTGAAAGCAGCGTGGTGCCCGACGGACCGGTGCCGGTTAGTTCGCGGATTCTCTCCAGGGTCGTCCACCCGCCGTAGTGACGAATCACCGTCGCAAGGCAGGCTGGACCGCAGTCCGACGCATCGAACTGTCGAACGAGTGCTTTCTGCGCGCTCTTGATCGTCCCTCTCATGGCGTCAGAACTACCTACTCGTCGGGATGCGACGGCCGTGGTCCCCGGAGGTCGTATCTATCGACAAGATTGCTATGCCGCGCTTGCTTGGCGGCGCCAATCGGCGCCGGAAGTGCCGCGGCGATGGTCGCGGCACGGACGACTCCGTCATACCGTTCCACCAGCATACCGTCCGCCGTATAGACGAACGTAGCTGGAATTCGCCTGATGCCGAAACGCCGTGTGATGGCATGGTCGTCATCGATTCCGACGATAAAGTGAGTCCAACGCTCGATGCCGAGCTCCTGATTGAAGCGGCGTAAGATCTCGTATGGTTCACCCGAGAGCAGCACGACTCTGGTCTGATCGAAAAGGGTTTTCTTCTCAACAAGCTCCGCAATCTCGTCGCGACAGTATGGGCACGTCGTGCTGAAAAACAGCAACACCGTGCCCCGCGATGCTGCACCGTCTAGGCTCACGCGCTCACCGTTCAGACGCTCAATCTCCAGGTTCGGCAGCGGATGAATCTGTGCCTTCGCCTTCTTTCGCGCATGAATCGACTCGGCGATGTCGAGGCTGAGCCATGCGACCGCTCCGAGCGCGGCGAGTGACAAGGCGAGGTAGGCGGTACGTTTCACGACGTGCATGGCTGTCATTACGCGTTGTCTGGCTAGAGGACGTAAAGGCTTAAGAAGGTGACCGATGCCACCAGCAGCATCAATCCGACGCCGTATGAAAGAACGACGAGTGCGAACACCCGACGCGGCGACTTTTGCAGGACGTTCGAGAGCCCCCAACCCAGCGCGCCGACGTATGCCACTTCAAATAGATTGGCGGTCTTCAGTGGATAGGACATCCACATCTCCGAGGCGTCGAGGCGAACGAATTGCAGTGCGGACAAGGGATAGAACGACACATATTCCGCAACCGAAGTAAACTCCTTTCCAACGAGACTCCATATAAGGTGTACCATCAAGGCAGCTGCGAATACCGCCTCGGCATGTGTGGAAACCCGGAAGACATCTCGGAACCGGAACCCCCAATCCGCAAGCGCGCATCCGGTCGAGAGACAGAGACTCGTATATGAGATCTTGACGAGAAGCACGACGGGAATGATCGCATATCCAAGCAGTGTCCACTTCCTCCGCTGGTCTAGCATATCGGCGACACGGATGCTGTCATAGGATGCGCTCCATTCGTTCCCGAGCAGTTCGTCCGTAAGCACAAACTCGTTCGTGAGGTAAGACGCGGCGGCTTGCAGGAGCGCGTACGCGCCAATGAGGACCGCGAGGCGACCTGTGGTTGTAGCTGATTCGGAATGTCGCGCGATGTTTGCTACAGGAGGCATTGTCATCCATAGCTCTTTGGTCGCGGATCGTTCGACCGGTAATGGGATTCTAGCGGGTTCGAGTGGGTGTCAGTCGCGTTCCGGGCGGCACGACCACCCCGCTCGGTGAGATAGCTTGTGATTTCGCGCAGCGAGCCTGCGCATACCGGGGCATCCTGCATGATCCGTCCCCGATCGAGCACAACGATTCGCCGGCAGAACTCCACGACGTGAACGAGGTCGTGGCTCGACACAAAAAGTGCCGTTCCTTTGCGCTCGTTTAGCTCGGCAAGGAGCTCCCGTAACCGCTCCTGTGACCGAGGGTCCAACCCGGCGAAAGGCTCATCGAGGACGAGGAGTTCGGGCTGAACTATCATGGCGGCGGTGAGGCCAATCTTCTTTCGATTGCCCGTCGAGAAGTCCCGAATTAGTTTCTTGTTGCCGAACGCAGGCGCCTCTACGAAGTCATCAAGCTTTTTGAGTCGATTTTCGAGCTCGCTTCTGCGCAGCCCGTAGGCCGAGGCCACGAAGGACCAATATTCCTGAGGCGTCAGAAATGGAATGAGTGACGAGTCACCCAGGAACGAAGCCGTCCGCCGACGCCATTCGCCGGTCTCGTTAACATTTGCACCGCTCATCCGGATGAGCCCCCCATCCTTCTGAAGCAATCCGAGCGTGAGAAGCAGCAGCGTCGTCTTGCCGGCGCCATTGTTGCCGACGAGCCCGACCCGTTCCGCCGAATCTATTTTTAGGCGATCGACCTTAAGGATGAATCCAGACGGGTACGTCTTCGAAACCTCCTCCAGGTGTACAAGCGGGTGTTTCATGCAATCGGTCATTTGTTGGCTATCGTCACCACACCCTTCTCTGCAGGCCTTAAGCAGCCACGCGAAATCGCTCGGCCATTGCCGGGAGGTTTGTGCGAACCGTCATCGCGACCCCGCGGAGACCAGTGGGTTGGCATACGAGTCCTACCATCCCGAAGCCGAAGAAGGTGAGCATCACAACCTGCAGCGACGTCAGCGTCATCAGCAGCTGGGTTCCCATCCATAGCCCGAGGATCACCGGGTACAAATTCCACGAATACGCTTTCAGATTGGCCATACCGCCGCTGTTGAGGATGACGCGCTTCGACCACAGAACTGATGTCAAAATCAGCGCGGGATTCAGACACCCGATCGCGAAGATCGAGCAGATTAGCGGTGCCAGCGGATCACTAAACGTAAAGACGATCGCCAGAGCGGTCATAGCAATCGCCGCCGCCACCGTAAGGATCATCGCGACCACCCAGCGGGCATGGACATGCACGTCCATGCTGATGGGAAGGCTAAAAAGTCCCGCGAAGTGATCGGAATTCCAGGCAAACGCAAACTGCGCGTAGGTTAGACCGAATCCTATGACGACGAAAAGCACCGTGACAAACGCATAGGCGTCATCGGGTATGAGAAGCACGGTCAATAGCAGAAGTACCAGGAGGAGACCGATTCCACGAAATTGGTACCTCGGAAATGCACACCGGCGCAGCATTTTTAGCTCCAGTACGGACACCCGGAGGACGGGATGTCGGTCGACGAGGGCCTGGATCGCGCGTAGGCCTCGCGATGCGCCTACGGAGACCTGAGGCTCGGCGAAGTCGTCAATCAGCCGTTTGGCCGATGCATGTGCTGCCACAACGAACGCCACTGCCGCCAGCGGCATCGCAAGGACGAGCGTCCATGTTCTGCCGGACGCACTCGCTTCTGAGAGCATGGTCGATGCACCAGACACGATATCGAGTCTCGCAGCGGCGTCGATGGCCACCAGGAGACCCCCGACTCCAACGGCCAAGTAAAACTGGACGGGGCGGGTCATGAAATCCAATCGCAGCAGTCTTCCGAGTAGCGCGGCAGCCGTCCCGAGGCATACGGCGACTCCGATCCAGATCGCGGATGTCGAACCGTTAGCCTCGGATAACACGCCTGCTGCTCCGATTGCGAACCCTATGAACATCAACAGGGGTAGGCGGAGGAGGTCGA
>CAZQAS010000115.1:0-2014 GCA_964591285.1 uncultured Rhodothermales bacterium | reverse complement strand
GTTGAAGACGCATCGCGAGAGTGAAAGGCGGCCGAGCCCCTGGCCGACCCGGCCGCCCCACTTGCCACGATCACGTCAGACGTGATCGCACAACAGATGACATGCGGCACCTCCGGCCAGCGAGCCTACACTGGCTCCTACCGGCCCAAAAGCCAGCCCGATCAGCCCGCCGGCCAGACTGCACGTCTGGAGCACGACGGCCGTCTCAACCGTACTGCCGCAGTTCTTGGTCTCCCCACCGGAGAGCGATTCCATATGCGTAGTGGTTAATTTGTGCATGATCCACCTCTTCTCGTATTGGTTATTTGCGTGGCGGGCGTATTCCTTTGAAGATCCCGCCTCTGATTGTTTGGACGTTGAGGTCAGCTGTGGCAGGCAATCTTGCACGCGCTGTAGCCGAGCTTCGCCCCATACACGCCGCCGACCGGATTTCCGCCTGTCAGTCCCCAGCCAATGAGCGCGCCCGCGAGCGTACAGGTCGCCTCCACAACGGCCGTCTCAACGCTGTCGCCGCAGTTGGTCTCTCCGCCGACCAGCGCCAGCTGATCATTCGTCAATCGTCTCATCCTGGTCACCTGCTTCTTTAGGGTTGTGGAGGATCGGCGAGCGGCGGTTCGCTGGACGTCGTCGCGGGCCCTGGACGTCGGTCTCGACCGACTCGCACGACCGATCCGATCGTGAGGGATCCCCCTTTCTTTCAATAGACACCGACGGCCGCAAAACATAACCTCTGATCGATGGTTTTTTTCGCACGGCCGCCACGGCGCACCGAGGTTTCCACCTGAATTGCCCATTCCGCCGCCGCTCCCACGATGATGCCGCGCCGCGACGAAACGACGTCCAAAATCGCCCAATCGCTCGCCCTGATGAAGGAGGGGCCGGCATGTCTTTTCGTGACCGGCCGCGCGGGAACGGGCAAATCGACTCTGCTGCGGCGGTTTCGCCAGGAAGCCGACAAGAAGATCGCCGTGGTCGCCCCGACGGGCATCGCCGCGCTCAACGTCGACGGCGAGACCATCCACTCGTTCTTCCGCTTCCCGCCGCGGCCGATCGCCGCTTCGGAGATCGAGGAGATGGTCGACAAATCGCTCTACCGTGCGCTGGATGCAGTCGTCGTCGACGAGATTTCGATGGTGCGGGCGGATGTGCTCGATGGAATGGACCGATTCCTCCGCTTAAACGCACGCGAGAAGTCCGAACCTTTCGGCGGCGTGCGGATGGTCTTGATTGGCGATCCGTACCAACTCCCTCCTGTTGTTGCCTCGCCGGCCGAACGGCGGTTCCTGGCGGCGAACTATAAGACGCCGTACTTCTTCAGTGCCTCGTGCCTGCGCGACTCGGGGATGGTGACGGTCGAGCTCGAGAAGGTCTTCCGCCAGCGGGATCACACCTTCGTCGACCTGCTGAACGGTATCCGAACCGCACGCGTCACGCCCGAGATCGTCGATGCGCTGAACGCCTGCTGCCGACCCGAATTCATCCCCCCGAACGATGAACCCTACGTGACGCTCACGACGACGAATGCGCGCGCCGACGCGATCAATGCGGAGAGTCTCGAGCGGCTAAAGGGGAAGTATCACCGGTACGAGGGCGAGCTGGAGGGCGCCTTCGCGGTGGCCGACAATCCGCCGCTGCCCGCACCGGGAATGCTGGGCTTGAAGAAAGGGGCGCAGGTGATGTTCGTGAAGAACGATCCGGAGCGCCGCTGGGTGAACGGCACGATGGGGCAGGTGCGGAAGCTGCGCAAGAACCGGATTGAGGTCGAGGTGGACGGCCGCGAGCTGGAGGTCGAGCCGGTCGACTGGGAGATGGTCCGCTATACATACGACCGAAAGGCGAAAAGCATCGAGACCGAGACGGTCGGTACGTTTCGCCAATTTCCGCTGAAGGTGGCCTATGCGATTACGGTCCACAAGAGCCAGGGGAAGACCTTCGACCGGGTAATCGTCGATCTAACCGGCGGTGCGTTTGCGCACGGGCAGGTCTACGTGGCGCTGAGCCGGTGTACGGCGCT
>CAZQAS010000114.1:0-11552 GCA_964591285.1 uncultured Rhodothermales bacterium | reverse complement strand
GCCGTCGATGGCTCGTCGGCCATAAGGTCGAATGGCACACCCTGGAAGGAAGGCGGTTCAGCGTTCAGCGAATCCCATGAAGCCTTAAATACCAAATTTTCTACGGCGACGAGCTCCAATGAGCCATCGGCTTGCGGCTCGTAGATCAGTATCGCAGGACGTAAGAAATCGGTGTGGACTCCGAGCCCATTGACGCGCGGCTCCGTAGACGTAATCGCTAGTAGGTCGGGCCGGAAATAGTGGATTCCCATCGCACCTTCATCCGATGGACGTCCCATCATGTCAGCCGTGTCGCAAAGATTCATCGGATCGGGGATGTAGCCCTCTGCAAGCGCTACGTTCACATCTTGAAACTTGGCCGTCGACTCTTTGACCATCTCAAGTGACGGGTCCTCAGCCGGCTCAGGCCCCGAGGCATCCTGTCCCATGACAATGCCGGCGGGAAGAACTACGGCTAGTAGGACAGTAATCAGGCGGTGAAGAAGGAGATCTTTCATTGAGGCCTCTCAGTTGGGTGGTCAGAAGAGCTGAATACGTTGCAGCTGCCGAGCGGAAGTTTTCGCGCCGCAGCTACGAGACGAGATGGAATCCGTGATTATAGGAAAGATGGATATGAAATGCTCGCTCGAAGTGGAGCTTACCGGCCGCTGGCCCTGGCCGGTGAAGCTGAGTTGACGAAAACCACCTACGCCTCGCGGTATACCCGATGTGGTCGGCCGCCTACCAAAAGAGGGCGACGGCGACTTCCGGAAAACGTCGCAAACAGTACGCCGGATAGCAGCCATGCGACGCCAATCTGTTCGAGATCTAGGCTGTTTGTCTCCGACCGCACGCATGATCCGATGCGCAGCGCGACGATCTCCGAGTTGACGCATCGGTTGAATCAGCTCGCACGTCCGAAGCATACTCGATTACATACACGGTCGCAGGCTACCGGAAGGCGCCCCCGGCCCGCTCCCAGCCCGAATCTGGTGACTATATAGGTGACATTTTTGCGCCCGTAAATGGTAGATAGCAGAAGCGAAAACGTAAATCCTACCTGATCAACTCGACTGATCGGCGTGACCTAACGGTCGGCTGCCGGAGTTCACGGGCATCCGCCATCTCCACTATTTTAAAGGCCCTATCTCCATTGTGGGAGGTAGGGCCTTTTTTTGTGCCCTTCAGCTACGTCCTGGCGTACCGCCGGCATCACGCATCCGGACAGGCGCATGCAAACCCTCTCCATATGCAGACCACGTCTGCATCATTGTTTCTGATACATACATCATTGGTGCTTCTGAGATATCCACTACCGTTACAATATCGTAGGAATTAATCTGAATGGTCATAACTGACGGTTGACTCGTACATCAAAGCATGTGAATTGACATACGCAGGATTGCAGCAGAAGCTGGCACCCCATGGTTACATTTAAAAAAGAAACGTGATTTGTCGTATGGCCGTGTCACCTCTGAGCAAATGATTTGGTGCGAGAATCCGACGGTGCTCAACCGCGCATCGGGCGTCGCATCCCATCTCTGCCGGATCTATCCATAGAGCAGCACGAACTGCAGCGAAGAGGTTATGAGCGGACGAATTACAGCAGCGATACTTGGCTTGGCTCTATTCTTCTCACCCCAACTGGCGACCTCGCAGGGTACCGTACAGGGTACCGTCGTGGAGGGTACGACCGAACTTCCCGTGCCCGGGGCCAACGTGATATTGGAGGAGAGCGGCCAGGGCACCGCGACCAACGTAGAAGGGTTCTATCAGATTACGGGCGTCGAAGAGGGGGAGTACACGCTCGTGGTTTCGTTCATCGGATTTCGCCAGTATCGTACCCAGGTCCGCCTCGACGAAGGTGAAACAGTCGTCGAAGACATCGAGCTGATCGAAGACCGGCTGGGCCTTGAAGAGGTGGTCGTAACCGGCCAGGGCGCAGCGGTCGAGACGCGGCGGCTCTCCACGACCATCGAGGTCATTACGCCGCGCCAGATCGAGGACACGCCCGCCACGCGGCTCGACGAGCTTCTGCAGGCGCAGCTGCCGGGCTCGCAGGTGCGCTTCTCATCCGGACAGCCGGGCACCGCCTCGATGATCCGGTCGCGCGGCGTGCTGTCGGCCAACAGCGCCACCACGCCGGTCATCTACATCGACGGGGTGCGCGTGGACAATCTCAATACCGCCGCCGCACTCGGAATCGATACCGGCGGCGCGCAGTCAAGCGCCATCCCGGATATTCCGCTAGAGAACATCGAGCGTATCGAGTTCATCAAGGGCGGAGCAGCCACGACGCTCTACGGATCCGACGCTGCAAACGGCGTCCTGCAGATCTTTACGAAATCCGGCCTTGCGGGTCGGACGAGTCTCACCTATGAGACGAACCTCGGATGGATGCAGGGTACGGAAGACTTTCTCTTCTATGAAGAGACCGGCGATATCCTCTATGAGCCCGGATTTATTCAGCAGCATCGGCTGAGCGGTAGCGGTGGAGTCGAGGATTTCACCTACAGCTTCTCGGGGATGATGTACGAGGACAACGGATTCCGGCTCGGCAACGAGGAGATCCGCTACGGCTTTCGGACGGGCGTCTCGGGATCGGTCACGCCGATTACGCGCTACAACGGCTCGCTGGCCTTCTCCAGCAATCGTTACACGCGGGATTTTAATGCGAACACCAGCTGGGCACAGTTCGGAAATCTCGAGGGCGGCTCCTTCGGAGATCTTGGTGAGATCGATGAGGATCAGCTCGAGCAAACGGAGACCTTCGTCCGTGAAGCCGTAGGGCTCACTGACATTGAGGGGGACGTCAAGCGGTTCCAGTCCTCGCACAATCTGGAGATCAATCCGCATCCCACATTCACCGGCCGCTTTACCGGTGGGATCGACTATCGGGTTGCCGAAGAGCAGAACATTGCATCACCGGAATTCCTGGGTGCGATCGGAAGCTCGGCGCAGAGCTTCATCGAGCGTTCGAACCGGCGTTTTCTAGGTCTGACGCTCGAGGCGACCGGGCAGCATCAGGCCGAGGTGGGCAACATCTCGTTCATTACCACGCTTGGAGGTCAGGTATTCCGGGATGAAGACGAGCAGACCTACGTCTCGGCGGAAAACATCGCCGAGGGCACTACTTCGATCAACAACGCCGCCAGCCAGGATGCCGCGGACTTCGAGCTCATCGTGGCTAACTACGGTGTTTATCTTCTGGAGAACATCGGCTTCTACGATCGATTCTTCATTGAGGGCGGTGTGCGCATCGACGGAAACTCTGCCTTCGGCGAGGAGATCGGTGCCGTCGCGTATCCGAAGATCGGCGCCTCCTACAGCATTTCCGACGAGCCCTTCCTTCAGCGAAATCTAGGCCTTGGGGGCGGCATCGTCTCGAACGTGAAGCTGCGTGCGAATCTCGGCTATGCCGGCAATTTCCCGACTCCGTTCGCGAATCTGCGAGAGGTCCAGACGGCCCCCCTGCTCGGCCGGACGGCCGTGACGTTCGGCCAGTTCGGCAACGTCGATCTGCGGCCGGAGAAAGTGCGTACCTGGGAGGTCGGCGGCGACATCTCCTTCTTCAACGACATGGCGGCCTTCGAGGTCACCTATTACAATGCGCTGACGGAAGACGCGCTCTTCGACGTGCGATTTCCGCCCAGTGCGGGCCGATTCGAACAGCTCGCCAACGTGGGGCAGGTACAGAACAAAGGTTGGGAGATCAACTCGCAGTTCTTCCCCATCAGCACGCGCGATCTGGATGTCCGCGTAGGTGCCTCACTCAACACGCTGGATAATGAAGTGACGCAGATGGGCCGGGCGGCTCCGTTCGCCATCGGCGGCTTCACGTTCCTCGGTCAATGGATCGTCGAGGGACGTCCGGTGGGCATGCTGCGCGGCGCGCAGCCGACCTTCGACGAGGAAGGCAATGTCGTAGACATCGAGCGGAATGCATTTCTCGGAAGTCCCCTCCCGGATGCTTACGGCAACGTGAGCCTGAACCTGACCTTCCGGAATCGGCTCCGTCTGACTACGGTGGCGGACTATCAGATCGGCAGTCAGGGCGTTGCGACGGACGACGTGCTTCGGTTCTTCAGCGGCGTGCAGGATCCAGACCGGTTCCCACGTAACGAGGAGGGCGAGATTCCGGCGCTCGGACAGGCCACGTTCTTCGATCTCGCGGGCGTCTTCGTAGAGGATACCGACTATTTTAAGGTTCGACTGATCTCCTTGGGTTACACCCTTCCGGAGAGCCTTCATCCGGTCGCCAATCTGCGCACCCTCGAGCTCGGTTTCCGAATCGTCAATCCGTTCAACTGGGCGGCATCGAGCTTTGACCCGGAGATCACGGGATCCAACGCGGCGTCACAGGGCGGCGTGAACGTGGGTGCGTTCGGCTTCGGGACGGAGTCTCCTCCGCGCCAGTTCCTCTTCAACGTGCGCGTAGGATTTTAGCGACGCCTGAAGCGATCACCTCTCTGGATGTAGCATCGACTCTTTGCATAGACTCATGAAACGCATACTCACCGCGCTCCTCGGAACGGCATTGCTGGGCGTCGCGATCGCAGGTTGCGACCTGCTTGATCCTACCAACACGGAAAATCCGGACGTACTTGAGGAAGACTTCCTCCGGTTCGAGAACTCGATGCAGAGCTGGCTCGTCGGCATGGAGCGGCAGGTTGCCATCGCACTAGGCGGCGACGGGAACCAGACCGGTCTCATTGTGCCGGCGGAGATCGCCTCGGACAATTATGTGAACACCGAGACGTTTTTCAACCAGTTCATGGACGCGCTCGTTCTCGACTATACGGATAACGACATCGAGGACTCGTTTCTTGGTATCTCTGATCTGCGCGAGACGGCGGAGTTCGGACTGACGGTCGTGGCGGATCAGGATACGACGGCGACCCCGACGCAGCTCGCCGAACTGCACTTCTACAAGGGCATAGCGCACATTTATATCGGCGAGTGGTGGCATCTTGCTCCGGCGGATTCGGCCGGACCGCCCATCACCTCCGAGGAGCACTTCCAGGAGGCCGTAAATTCACTATCGACCGCGATCGATATGACGGCGGTCCCGGATAACGAGGTCGGATATCACATTGCCTTGGCACGCGCCTATCGGAACCTCGGAGATACCGACAACGCCCTGAACCATGCGCAGACGGCGATCTCAATGGATCCGGAGTACATCCGATTCGCACCGTTCGATAACGTGAACGGACCGGGCAACGAAGTGCAGGACGCCCTCTTTACTCGTGGCACGTTCGATGACCTGCAGCCCCTCGTGCGCCTCGACTTCCTGGATCCCAAGTTTTTCACCGCCGCGATGCCGAGTCCCGGGGATGACGAAGAGGCGGACATCGCCTACGTCAAGGCCGAAGAGGCATACCTCATCGAGGCCGAGGCCCAGCTCGCGAACAACGACGTAGACGGCGCGAAGGCGACGATGGAAGAGTTGATCGATTTGGTGGACGATCGCCAGGTGACGCAGCTCATCGATGCACAGGAGGATCGTATCCAGAGTGACCCCGGCTCCAGACCGATGAGTGCCGGCTGGGAAGTGGCGTTCAGTCCGCAGGATACGTTCCACACAGGCCTGGTCATACCGCGCCGCAGCCCTGTTCTCATTCCGGTAATCTCCGGTACGGCCGTTACGGACGACGTGATCGACCGTGTCTCCGGGATGGACGAAATGGTCGAGCTTCTCTACCGCCTGCGCCAGGAGATCTTCATTGCGGAAGGACGGCGGATGTACGATCTCGGCGTCCAGTGGCCCGTACCTGAGGTCGAGGTCCTTAACAATACGAACATCACGGATGGCGGGCCGGCCACCGAAGGCCAGATCCCCGCATTTCTCCCCCCGGGTGCTGAGTTCGACGTCTGGGCGTCGATCGATTTCGAGGCGGAGGAGGTCGTCCTGCAGCACAATCTGAACCGTGTGATTTCGGAGAATCGGACATCCGACTCCATAGCACCGCTCTTCTAGCTGCAAAAATACTAGAGTCGGGCGGCGTATATTTGACTTCACCGCCCTACCGCTCAGCACTTTACCCCTTTCCGGACGCCCTTGGCTTCCAGCGATCCGATCCGTATCGCGATGTGGTCCGGCCCGAGGAATATCTCGACGGCGCTGATGCGATCGTGGGAGGCCCGCGGCGACACGCACGTCTGGGACGAGCCCTTCTACGCGCATTATCTTCAGGCCACCGGGCGTGATCATCCGGGACGCGAGGCTATCATCGAAGCCTACGAGACGGACTGGCGGGCGGTCGCGCAGCGGCTAACCGGGTCCGTGCCCGACGGCCGGCCGATCTTCTACCAGAAGCACATGGCCCATCATGTGCTTCCCGGAATGGAGGGGCCGTGGCTGCTGGGTCTCACGAACGCGTTTCTCATTCGCGATCCCCGGGAAATGCTGCTCTCCCTTGCCCGAGTGACGGCCGAGCCGACGCTCGCGGATACTGGACTGCCGCAGCAGTGCATGCTCTTTGATTATCTTCTGAGCAAGCAAGATGCACCCGCACCGGTCATCGAGGCGCGAGACGTTCTGGAGGCGCCGAAACAGATGCTCTGTCGGCTTTGCGAATCTATTGGAGTGGCCTTCACGGAACGCATGCTGTCCTGGGAAGCCGGTCCGCGCGAATCCGACGGAATCTGGGCGAAGTACTGGTACGACAGCGTGCGCGCATCGACAGGTTTCCGACCCTACCGACCGACCCGCGAAGTCCTTTCGGATCGGCTGCGCGCGGTACATTCGGAGAGTGTGCCGTATTACGATCGACTCTACCGCCATCGACTGACCCCGTGACGATGCTCCAAACGTTCGACGAACGAAACCGAAACCTATTGATCAACATCGATGGCGAGCTCATCCACCGGGATCAGGCGGGAATCAGCCCGTTCGATAGCGCCGTGCAGGGCGGCGATTTCGTCTGGGAAGGTCTGCGGCTGTACAGTGGTAGGATTTTTCGGCTGACGGAGCATCTTCAACGCCTTCGGTCGTCCGCGAAGGCGCTGGCCTTCAAGAGAATCCCGTCCGACGAGGAGATCATCTCGGAGGTGAAGCGGACGCTGGAGGCGAACGAAATGCGCGACGGCGTCCACATCCGCCTTTCGCTGACCCGGGGAGTGAAGATCACCTCAGGGATGGATCCACGCCTGAATCAGTCGGGGCCGACGCTCATCGTGCTGGCGGAGTTCAAGCCGCCAGTCTACACCAATCAGGGCCTGTCGCTTATCACGAGTTCCACGCGTCGATTTCCGCCGGACTGTCTCGACCCGAAGATCCACAGCGGGAATCTCATCCAGTCGATCATGGCAAAGCTTGAGGCGAATGCCGCCGGTGCGGACGATGCGCTGATGCTGGACCTGCACGGCTTCATTGCCGAGACCAATGCGACGCACGTCTTCATCGTACGCGACGGCGTCGTCTTCACGAGCCGCACGGATGCATGTCCGGAAGGGATCACTCGGCAGACTGTGCTGGATCTTTGCGATGCGAACGACATCCCCCGCGAAGTGACGAATTTGTCGTTGACGGATGCGTATCGTGCCGACGAGATGTTCTGCTCCGGCACGATGGGCGAACTGGTGGGCATTACGAACCTGGATCGCCGCTCGATCGGCAACGGGCAGGTCGGTGAGATGACCCGCCGGCTGAGTGAGCTGTACACAGAAGAGACGGCGAACTCCGGGTACCCGATTTTGTCCTGAGTCGGATCGGCACGTGGCTAAAACCGCGTATTCACGACGTTATTGTAGATCGACCCGAATCGATATCTAAAACCGATAGAGCCCTCGACACGAAAACTCGTCGCCAGCTGCCTTCGCCGAAGCAGCACTTCTTCTAGAGATGCATCTCCTCGAGCAAGGTTGAGGAGATCGTGGATCAACTCGACTTCACCGCCTACTCGAAGAGACAGCCCTCTCGTGAGTCGGAGCGAGACACCGCCGTCGATCTCAACGTTGTACTTATCGAGGTCGTGGAGATATTGAGAGGCCTCCACCCCGACGTCGATGGTGCCCCAACGCCTTCGAAGCTCGTAGTTGAGGTCCATCACGTGCTGTGGAAGAACCTCGGAGATCTTTCCAAAAATAGTGGTGTCGCGGTATTGGACGTGACTAAGACCTGCGTAGTAGGCGACGGTCAGCTCCCTGGTCGACGCCTCCCGATACGGGAACACACTGAATTCAATGGCGGGACTTGCGCGGAGTCGCAGTTCGATGTTGCTGAACGTGGAGCTAAATGCATCGGCGAATACACCGACGGACCAATGTGAGTTAATGCTTCGGATCGCATAGGTATCGAGGCCGTCCCTGCGCGAATCGCTGCGTATGGTCTCGCCGTCGTCTTCGAATTTGTCGGCGTTGTAGTTGAAGTAGGGTCTAATTCGAATCTTCCACTGCTCCGTCACGCGATCGACGTAGACGCCATACCGTACGTGAAGAGAGTACTGCGTCGATTCTACATCTCCCGATCCATCGGCGTAGAATTCGAATGTCCATCCATTCCATGGATCGTTTTCGGGAGGCGCGCCTGCCTCCTCCCCGTCCGCTTCGACCTCGACCGACATTCGCTCGGCGAGTGGTGTTTGGAGCAGGAATGGCGAAAGCGCGGCCTTGAGCGCCCGAACCAGTTTGATGCGCTCCTCGTCTTCCGAATCCGATGCCAGGGTCGTTGCAGATACACTGTATTCTTGTTCATCGAAAACACCTTGACCAATTAGGTCGAAGGTATATCTTCGGCCCCCACTCGCGGTGCCTTCGTACGTCACCAATGCATGCACATCAGCGGTCTCTCGATCCCGCACGTGGTTTACGAAAGCAACTTCTCGTCGGATATAGTTGAAGTCACAGACGTCGCAATCCAGAAATAGATTGATGTTCCTTTCTGCCAGGAGAAACTCGCGATCGACACCTGTCGGATCCTGAGCGAAGGCAGACGGACGTGCCACGAACCCGACTAGAATCGCCAAGGTGATGAAGGTCGGAACGAGACGCACGTTCTTACAGACTGCTCCTAGATGGAATAGTGCACGGCCGAAGGTATGCATCCGTCGAACCCTTTGCATGTTGCGAGTCCGCGCGCTGCGTCTTTTTCGGCGGATGCCACGTTCTTGTGAACTCAAGCGATTCCCCGTACATTCGCCGGAGGAATGCCGCGAAGATACGTAGTTTCGGCATTCGCTTGAGCGGCGAACGTCCGAGAGGTCGCGGCGGTGCCATCGAAAGCGGGAGGCCTATGGGTTTATAATCGGCATTGTGGGACATCGCATGGGGCATCGGTTAACAGATCGTCTGTCCGCCCTTCGTGAGACGGATTTACAGGATACGACGCCGGAGCAGATCGAGTCGGAGCTCCGGTCGCTCATCCGTGAGCTCGAGCTCGTCAACCAGCTTTCGAACGACGTCACCCGTGCGCGGAGTACGGACGAGATCTACGATTCGGCGCTCCGGGCCGTACTCGAGTCGCTGGATACCAACCGGGCCTCCCTCCTGCTCTTCGACGACGACGACGTCATGCGTTTCAAGGCCTGGCGCGGTCTCTCGAGCGAGTATCGAGCGACCGTCGAGGGGCATTCGCCCTGGACGCGGACCGACAAGGACGCCGTGCCCATCATCGTTGAGGACGTCCTGGAGGACGAGTCGTTGAGCGAATATAGGAGCACCTTCCAGTCGGAAGGCATTCGCGCGCTCATTTTCGTTCCGATGATCTTCGAAGACCAGCTACTCGGCAAGTTCATGGCGTACTTCGATGGGCCACGCGCTTTTCGGCCCGAGGAGGTTCAGCTCGCCCAGACGGTGGCCAATCACGTGGCGATCGCTATCGACCGTCAGGAGCGAGAGAGCCACCTTCGACAGCTGAACGAATCGCTCGAAGAGCGCGTCCGCGAGCGTACGGCGGAGGTGACGCTTGCGAATGAGGAATTGAGGCGGCGAAATGAGGATTTGCAGAACTTCGCGCACGTCGCATCGCACGACCTGCAGGAGCCGCTCCGCAAGATAAGCTCGTTCGCCGACCTGATGATTGACGACTACGTCGAGCATCTTGACGATACTGCGCGATTTTATATTGAGCGCATGCAGAGCAGCGCCGTTCGGATGTCCCATCTGCTTAGCGATCTCCTGCAGTACTCGCGCGTAGCGACGAATCACCAGTCGACGGCCTACGTGTCGCTGGGGGAGATCGTGCAGAATGTGCTGGCCGACCTGCAGCTTCAGATCAGGGAGGCGGGGGCGCGGGTCGACTTCGAGACACTTCCCGTGGTTCGCGCCGAGCCGACGCAGATGCGCCAGCTGCTGCAGAACCTGATCAGCAATGCAATAAAGTACCGGAGAGAGGGCGTCGATCCGGTCATTCGTATCACCGCCCGGACAGACGAGTCGGATGGCGGAGCGTGGCAGCTGTCCGTCTCCGATAACGGCATCGGCTTTGACGATAAATACGCGGATCGCATTTTCCAGCCGTTTGAGCGGCTGTATGGAAATGAATTTCCGGGATCCGGCATGGGACTGGCGATCTGTCGCCGGATCGCCGAGGCCCACGGGGGCTCGCTCGAGGCCCGGAGCACACCCAGCGAGGGCTCCGAATTCATCCTACGGATGCCCGGAGAGCGTGTATCCGAATCCGCAGGCACGCGGGGTCCTCGGGAGTCGAAGCCGGCGCGCTAGTGGCGCGAAGCGGTCGAGAGCTGCTCGACGCCGGCCGCTTGCCCATCCAACCGATACGTTTCCCGCGCAAGGTCATAGGCCAGAGCGCGCACCATTTCCAGCGCATCGCCGATGGCCACCTGATGCCTAGCTACGAGCCCGGCAACGTAGTTCGCGTCGACGCGCCGCGAGAGATCGTGTCGTGCCGGAATCGAGAGAAATGCGCGGGTGTCGTCATTGAAGCCCGCCGTGTTGTATATGCCGGCCGTCTCTGTCGTGAGCTCGCGGTAGCGCCGCATCCCTTCGATGGAGTCGAAAAACCACCATGCAGGACCGAGGCGGAGCGCCGGATAATGCCCGGCCAGCGGGGCCAGCTCTCTTGAGTAGGCCGACTCGTCCAGCGTGAAAAGGACGAGGCGGAGCCGCGGATCGTTGCCGTAGAGGTTGAGCAATTCGTGCAGGTTCTCGGTGTATTCGGTCCGCACGGGGATGTCGGCTCCCTTATCGGCTCCGAATCGATCGAAGATATCGGCGTTGTGGTCGCGGAATGCGCCCGGATGGATCTGCATCACGAGGCCGTCCTCGACGCTCATCCGGGCCATCTCGATGAGCATGTGGCCCTCGAATGCTCGCTGATCGTCCGCATCGGCCTCCCCCCGCAGGGCCGCCTCGAAGATCGCCTCCAGTGCGCTCGCGGCGAGCTTGTGCGTATAGGGCTCAACGACGGCGTGATCGGTGGAGACCGCGCCGACCTCTCTGAAGAATACACGCCGATCCTCGAGAGCACCGATGAACTCCTGAAAGCTCGTGATCTCACGGCCGGTTGTCCGCTCGAGCTCCTGGAGCTCGAGTCGCCAGTTTTCGGAGGCGATTCGAAAGACGGCATCCGGACGAAAACATGGAATCACGTTGCCGCCCCAACCGGAGTT
>CAZQAS010000113.1:6631-11731 GCA_964591285.1 uncultured Rhodothermales bacterium | reverse complement strand
ACGCACGCCGCGCATCGGCGACAGGTCGACGCACAGTCCATCATCACAGACGGCGGTGCCTGAGACATTGTGTCCACCACCGCGTACGGAGAGCGGAAGGTCGTGCTCGCGCGCAAATCGGACAGCAGCGACGACATCCGCGGCGCCCGTGCATCGAACGATGAGCTGGGGATGCCTGTCGATCATCCCGTTCCACACCCGACGTGCCGCATCAAAACCTGCGTCGTCTTTGGTCAGTACGGATCCACGTAGTTCTTCACTAAGCTTGCCCACTGCATGGTCATCCACATTCGGAATATCCAAAGTTTGTTCATCCTTCGGTTCACGTTGCATGGCACTACTCCTCCTGATTCTTCGGACTAAGTAGAAAATTCGGCCGCACGTAGCCGACCTGAAATCCCGCACGCAGGCAGTTTCGGAGAGATGGGGACGGTTTCTCCGGTCTATTCTCGGCGGTTTCGGCCACTATGAGCATGCATCCCGAGCGCGCGGCCTCGCGTATTCGCCGCGCAAGAAGCGCCTGTTGGGCTCCGCGACGGCGATACTCCGGATCGGTCGCGGCGAAACCGAAATAGGCGTACCTGTCCCTGATGTACATCGCGGCACCCGCAGCGAGCTTGTCGCCTTGAAACGCGCCGTAGATGCGCCATTCGGGCCGCCCGACCAGCGCCGCGACCCACGGACGCACGACGTCCGGATACCGGAAGCCTGCACAAACGATGTTTGCGAATGCAACGGCGCGGTCGCGGTGTATCTCCCGAATCCCGAACGGCGACGCCACCTCGGAAATCGGCTCCACGCCTCGAAACAGCTTGATCCAGTTGTTGTGGTGATGACATCCGAGCCTGATCAGCCAGTCGTGCAGGCGCGGCGGCCGGGCCGCCGGACAGACCGGGATGAAGATGCGATCGGTGTCGGCCGACCGATACGTGGCCACCATGTGCTCTAATCTGTCTTTCGTCGCCGGATGCTCGACGCCGAGACCCAGAATGCGGTTAAACACCAATACGTCGAGCCGCGAAGCCCGAAAGAGGACGACCCCTTCGTCTGTGGAGCAGTCGAGATGCATCGCCTCCCTATCACTCGACGAAGCCGCCTCATAGAAGCTTCGAAAGGCGGCGGCCTCCGTCTTCTCCAGGATTGCCGTCAAGTCGACCGACTCGACGTCGATGATGGAATCTGTCTGCATGGGCTTGCCTCAAAGAAATTCTCGGTCCAGTTCCGAGCGGGACCGTTCAGTCCGGCCGAAAGCAACCATCATTTCGACGACCGCTCACTACGCCAGTAAATGTAGTCCCGGAGAAACGGCGTCCGCATGCGTGCAGACACGTAAATTGATCACGCAGAACACGCAATTCGACGCGTCGAGCACGTGCCGCGACCTATCAGAGAAGATGAATTGCTATCACGAATCACCAGGGTCGCCCCACGATCCGCGATGTCGCGGTTCAGGCGTCCCGTAGGCCTTGTTCGATTGCGTAGGCCGTTGCGGCAGCCCGCCCGGCTCGACCCGATACTCCGAGTTTGCCATAGATATTTGAGATGTGGCGTTCGACGGTTCGCACGCTCAGAAACAACCTATCGGCAATCTCGCCGTTGACGAGCCCCTCCGCGATGAGCGACAGCACCTCTTGCTCTCTCTCCGTCAGAACGGAATCCGCGATCGGCTCCGATCTCGGAAGACGGTGTCGGAGCTCCCTGCGGAGCGCCTGTGCTCTTTCGACCTCCCGTGCCGCGCCTAGACCGCCGAGGATCTCAATCGCTTCCGATAGCTCCGCATCCGCTCTTGCGGGCCGGTCCATATCACACAGGACTTTCCCCAGAGATATGAGAGCTCTTCCAGCCTCGAAAGGTAGGTCGACGTCCCGATAGAGATCGGCGGCATCTTCGAGATGCGCCTGGGCCGCGGTGAGATCGCCTTCTGCCTCTGCTACGAGGCCTTCGGCATTTCGGACCGCCGCCTGAAGCGAAGGTGTGTCGATGTCGGCATGGATTGCGCGCAGTTCGGACAATACGTCGCGGGCCGCGTGGGAATCGCCGAGTGCGAGTTTTGCACGCAACAGCAATTCGAGTCCGGGCACCTGTTCTGCGCAGTTTTCCTCGGAGAAACGGCGGAGGTGACGATGCGCATAATCCGCCGCCGTTGCGTACGTACCGCGATCGAGGCAGAGTGACCCCATGCCAAGCAGGGAGAGAACGTGAGTACGAACGTCCGCGAAAAGCTTTTCCGCTTCATCCCATCTTCCCTGCCGACGTCGAAGTTCACCTAATCTGACCGTGCACGCCTGGGCGAGCGCCGGCCGAGTCTCGTGCAGTTCGTTGCGCGCGTGGAGCAGGGCCGCTTCCGCCTCCTCCCAGCGACCGTTGTAGAGTAGCAGCATCGCATGCTGCGTGCGACAGATCGAGAAGAAGGAACGCAGACGCCAGCGACGGCAGAAGTTCTCGACGCGACCGCACCACTGCATTGCTCGATCAAAATCGCGAACACGCTCGCAGGCGGCGATCATGAGGCAGCAGGTCGTTGCGACGATCACGACCTCATCCGACTCACCCGCCGTCGCCGCGGCGGTCGCCTCATCGAGCAGACGCATCCCCCTATCCACCTCGCCGCGACTCACAAACGTGAGACCTTCAATCGCGAGGGCGAACATTTCCAAATCGGGCGCCCCAACCGATCGCGCCACGTCCGCGGCCTCGGTGACGAGCCGAAGAGCGGAGTCCGGCTGCTTCCGAGAGAGCAGTCTGTCGTATCCCTGAAGGCATCTCAAAAGCCCATGCGAATAAGACAACGGGACATCCGCGAGATGCCGCTCGGCGCGCCGGAGCCAACCCCTCGCGACGGCCGGCTCACCTCGAAACTCCGCATAGTCGATCATCAACCAGCAGGCGACACGCGCGGCATCCTCGGCAGCGCCACGCTCAAGGTACCCTCGATAGGCTCGCTCGCGCGCATCGATCGTGCCGGCGTCGTCGAGATAGCTTAACGCCGAACCGAGGCCCTCCCACGCTTTCGGCGAGTCCTTCTCGCGAAGCACCTTCTCGAAGCATTCCCGTGCCTCCTCCCAGGCTCCGCGTCGTAACGCGTCGCGTCCCGTTTCAAAGGCGGCAGTGGACATAAGACGAAGACGACGTCGACAGTGACGGACCGATCTACAAAAGACGTACGGAAGACTTGTCGAAAAGCTTCCTCCACCCACATTCGACCGCTCGACCCAGAACCTCTACAGATCCCGCCAACGCTCCTGAAGCGCCAGCAGCCGTTCATAGGCTGGTTTCGGCTCGCCGTCCGGACCGTTCAGCAGACCTCCTTCCTCGATGAAGGCAAAATGATCCGAGAAATCGTACCAGTTCACGGCCTCGATCCACGGCTTGGAGTAAAGTATCGTGTAGATCTGCTCGAGCCAGTCCGCCTGCAGGTCCGGGTCCCAGTGGCGGTGCCAGGCGTAGGGGCGCTCCGGAATCGGGAGCGTCCCTGAGGCGATGGTTTCGGCCGTCGGGCCTGACGTCGCACCGATCTCCGTGATCTGCACGGGGCGCCCATACTTCTGCAACCGCTCGGTCATCTGGATGGTGTCGGCCAAATCGCGATGCGTGTAGGGAAAGTAGAGCTGCTGGCCGGAGATCGTAAAGTCCACACCCGCCTCGTGACACATCCTTATGAATTGATGCGGCGTGATGAGCGGCATCGAGCGGTCGACCTTGCTCCAATCGGTGATCTGGATGTAGTCAGCCTGAAGACAGCAGTTGTTGATGAGGCGGTGAACGTTTGGATTCGTATCGCGAGCGACGTCGCAGATGAGTCCGGCGATCTCGACCATCTGTTCGGGCCGCAGCCCGAAGACGTTAGCTGGATCGTGGGCCTCATTGATCACCTCCCAGGCGTACATCTCATCGCCGTAGTGCGAGACGAGATCGCGCGTATGCTGCTCGATATAATTCAGCAGACCGGCGTAATCCTTTTCCAGCAGCCAATCCGGCGTGCAGCAGCCATCGGCCCAAAAGATCGGACGCCCCTCGACCGTGACGCCTCGATCGCGAAGCTCGCCGAAGAGCTTGTCTCGCATCGTCCAGTCGTAGCGGCGCTCCTGCGGCTCGAACTGTCGCAGATAGTGGGTGATGGTCGCGTAATTGAACGCTCCTGTGAAGACGTCGCCGAAGACCTCCGCGTCCATTTGTTCGTAGCCCTCGGTGTCGCATCCAACGAAGAAATCCTCCCTGAATCCGATCCGGCGGACGTCCTTTTCGGCCTTATCCAGCTCGAGCATCTCCCCGCCCCACATCCCATAGTAGAGCGCCTTTTGTGCAGAGCGCGCGCGATTCTCCTCGCTGTTCCCGCGTTCCGCATCCTCAAAATACTCGCGGCTAAGGTCGATAAATGAGGCGACCTCCCTGGAGGGCAGGTAGCCCCGCTCCCTAAAGTATTCGAGGCGCTTCTCGGTACGCGCCAGGCGCGACTTCGCGAGCTCGAAGTTAAGGTTGAGCGTCCGGGTGGCGCCCTCCCCCGGAAGTGTGTAAAAATCGCCACCGTTGTCGGCGGTCAGGTAAATGAAGCCGAAGCCCTCCACATTCCACCGGACGTTAATGCCGAATTGGCTGCGTCCCCCCGTGTCGGAAATGCGGACGCCCGCCTCGGTGGCGAAGATGTCGGAATAGAAGGCATCCCACTCGGTATCGGATGCAAAGGCCCACTGCGGGAAGCTCCAGTCGGTCTCGCCGAGGTTCTGCAGTGAGCGTACGGTTCCGAGGTGCGGGCCGTGGCCGCGCTGCACGTAGTACGGGCGGAAAACGACCTCCCCCTTCTGCGTGTTGGCCGCGGTCCTTCGCGATGTGAGGATGAGTGGGGACGCGCCGGCGGCGACGGCCCAGCCGCCAAGACCGGCTGCGGCGTCCTTAAGAAATGATCGTCGGTCCATACTTCTACTATGTACCACTTACGGAGAAGCACAAAGTCGGGTTTATGGAGGGGCCTTGCAAACGCAACGCCGGCCCGAGCGGCGCACCTACATCGTGCGCCGCGGCATCGTAACACCCCGCACACCACGCCCGTATCGCGTGATCGACTCGCAACAACCCGTACCGAGGCCGATGCACGCCCGACTC
>CAZQAS010000113.1:3781-6531 GCA_964591285.1 uncultured Rhodothermales bacterium | reverse complement strand
CATCACCGGCATCCGCTTCACCCCGGCACGATCTCCTCTCGAAGCCACCGGCTCGCCGCTGACGCGCGACGAGCTCCTCGGTGAGATCCGCAGTGCCGTCGAACGCGGATGCTCGCAGGAGGTCTTCTCCGGGGCGATCCTCGTGGCATCCGGTGATGACGTGCTCATCGAGGCGGCCTGTGGCGAGGCCAGCAAACGGTTCGGGGTGCCGAATCGCGTCGACACGAAATTCAATCTCGGCTCGATGAACAAGATGTTCACGGCCGTCGCCGTCATGCGGCTCGTCGAGGAGGAGCGGCTGCGTCTGGAGGATCCAATCAGTGAATACGTCGACGAGACGTGGCTGCCGCGGCAGATCACCGACCGCGTGACGATCCACCATCTAATCACCCACACCTCGGGGCTCGGCAGCTACTTTAACGAGACCTTCATGAACGGCTCACGTGCCCTCTACCGCGAGCTGGATGATTACAAGCCGCTCGTGCAGGGCGATTCGCTGGCCTTCGATCCCGGCGAGCGGTTTCGCTACAGCAACACCGGCATGCTGCTGCTCGGCGTCGTGATCGAATCCGTCACGGGCGAATCCTATTTCGACGTCGTTCGCAACCAAGTCTACGAACCCGCCGGGATGGACGACACCGACAGCTACTCGATGGACGAACCCGTCCCGAATCTGGCCATCGGCTACATCCGGGAATCCGAGACGGAGCTTGGCTGGCGCAACAACCTCTTCGAGCACGTCATGAAAGGCGGACCGGCAGGCGGCGGCTTCTCGACGGTCGGCGATCTTCACCGCTTTGCGCGGGCACTCGTTGAGGGCGAACTGGTCTCGCCCAGCTCGCTCGAGTTGATGTGGACCGCGCATTCCGAGACGTCGTACGGCTATGGATTCGGCATTTCGGATGGACCGGCCGGTAAGGTGGTCGGCCACAGCGGCGGCTTTCCAGGCCTGAACGGCAATCTCGACGTCTTCGTGGATGCCGGATACGTCGTCGCGGTCCTTGCGAACCACGACCGCGCGGCGAGCCCGCTGGCTGATTACGTCAGGAAATTGATCGAGCGGTTGGAAGTGTTGTAGCCAATCCGCTTCTTGAGGGCATGCACCTGCTGAGTCCTAGCATATGAGCTGGATATTCGGACTGCTTGCCGACCGCATCCCCTCTGCGCGACGACAGCAGCTGCCCCAGATCCATCCCGACGCTCTCCATTGTGTCGATAAGGCCACGCTGTACCTGGCGGCCGGCGGGCTGCCGGAAACGTGCCTTACGGGGTCGCTCACGGATCAGAGCGACCATGATGGCTGGTTGATGGCCGGACTCGGGATAGTGGCGGGCAAGAGACCGGCCCGTTTCGCAGCGTCGCCCGACGTGACGCGCCTGCTCTCTCGCGAGGGCAACGGCCTCGACGAATTGGATGGGCACTACGTCATCGTTGAGTGGTCCCCTGCGAACCTTCGGATTCGATGCGACCCCCTGGGACTGCGTACTCTCTACGTTTCCGAGCAGGACGAGGGGCTCTACCTATCGACACGTCTGGATTGGCTGGCGCAGGCCGTTGGCGGCCTCCGCATCGATTTTGATTCATTCGGCTCGCACTGGCTGGGAGCCAATCAGTATTCCCACCGCAGTCTCGTCCACGGCGTGAAGCGACTGCCGCCCGGAGGCGTGATGACGTGCAGCTCCAGGCGGACTACAGTAACGAGCGCACCGTGGACTCCGGCGGTCACCTCCGACGCTCTGCTCGACGGAGGAGAGCTAGCCACCTCGCTCGCACCTTATCTCAGGCCGGACCTTCAGGATGACCGCAGCATCTCGTTAGCCCTTTCGGGCGGCTTGGACTCTCGCGCGCTCCTGGCCATTCTGATCCACAACGATACACCGTTTGGCGTGCACATCTTCGGCGACGAAGCGCATCCGGATGCGATGATTGCGTCGCGCATTGCGCAGGATGAGCGACTTACCGTGCAGCGCGTCCGTACAAGCCTTCCACCCGCGGATCTCATGATCTCCGAGCTGGAGGAATCCAGCGCGGCTATCCACTCGATCGCACCGGCCTCCGCCACGTCCAAACTCGGTGCATACCGCGCGCTTCGGGACAAGGGTTTCGTGTGCATCGACGGCTTCTTCGGAGAGATCGCTCGTCGACAGTACCTCAAGCGGCTCGCCACGCGGCGCGGGTCCGGCCTGGCTCGCAGCGGTGAGGACCTGCTTCCGCTGTTTCACGTCCGGCGTCCTGCCTTCTTCGATGCGGAGACGCAGGCTGTGATGCGTGCCGGGATGATTCGTGACCTGGAAGATATCCGGTCCTGGTATTCGTCTGCCGCCTTTGCATCCACCGAGGACTTTCTTGACCTGCTCGCCATCCGTTTCAGGCTGCCGAACTTTGCAGGATATGAACAGGCACGGCTCGATGGGCAGGCGGTCACGTACATGCCGTTTGTCCAGCGGCCGTTTCTCAACACCGTTCTACAGGTATCCCTCCGCGAGCGACGCGGCGGAAAGGCGCTCAGGCGGATGATCAGCGAACATCGCCCATCTCTCACGAACCATCCCCTCGTCAAGGGGACAACCACGTATCCGTATGCGATGGGCGCCCTCCCGGCACGCGTCTGGACGAGCTTGAAGGCTCGCCTGGGATTCACTTATACGGATCGAATGCGAATCCGATACCTCACCTCCATCGAGGAATACGTGCGAGACGCCCTGCGCTCGACATCGGCTAGGTCATTCGGCGCCTACGATTACGATGAG
>CAZQAS010000113.1:0-3681 GCA_964591285.1 uncultured Rhodothermales bacterium | reverse complement strand
TTATGCGGGCAATCAGGCGCACGCAGAGTTTGTTGATTGGTGGGTCTCTTTTGAGACCTGGAGAAGGTCGCTCGCCGGATGAACGACCGGTTTCCCTCGTCCACTACCGCTTCATGCGCTCGGATGCGATCGACGAAAAACGGTCGCCGCGCAGCACGATGGCGAGATAGCACGCGCCCATGAAGGCAGACGCAACCGCCACGAGCCACAATGGCATCAGCGTCTTGGTGAGGAAGACCACGAGCACAAGCGGCAGGCTGATGAGCAGGTAGCGCACATACGGACGCGGTACCGCGCGCAGTCGGACGCCGGCCAGCTTCATCATGACGGCGATATGAACGCCCCGCACGGCCGTCCCGGCCGCGCCGATGGCGGCCATCACCACGATCGCATCGCCCGTGCGACCGCCCACCACAAAAGCGGCGACGAGCGCCACGCAGGTGATGACACTCATAACGAGTTCGACCCGCTGCTTCTCGAGCACGTCGAACAATCGAGTGAGCGGAGAGGCGACGCCGGCCGTGAAGAACCAGAGCGCCAGGTACTGCTCGTAGACGCCGGCCGTCTGCCATGCCGGCCCGAAGACGAATGCGAAAAGCTCCGGCGCAATAAATATCAGAAGGACCGCCGGAAACATCGCGAACATGACCAGCCGATCATGGACCATCTCCGTGAGCACGTTCAGCCGCTTCTCGCGATGCGCTTCAACGGCGTGCACGAAGAACACCTGAGAGACGGCTCCACCTACGAGGCTGAGCGGCACGGCGAGCGCGACGAATGCTCGGCCGAAGAGCCCCACCGTCTCCATCGTGAAATACAAAGGCAACAAAAGCACCGGCAGCCGCGAAACGACGACGTTGAGAATGGCCGCCGGCGTCGCATAGATCGGAAATCTCCGGTAACGCTTCGCTGATGCGCGCAGATCATCTAGAGAGACCGGGGAGCGAAGAAGCGATAACACCCGCTTTCGCAACACGGCGGCGTAGTAGACGGCCGTGACGAGCTGTCCTGCCGCAAAGCCGCCAATCAGTCCCCCCGGGCCGAGATTCGTGCCCACGCCTGCACCGATCCGAGACGCTGCGGTCACCGACTTGTTGATGATCTCACCGCCGGCGGTCCGGCGAAAACGCTTCTGGCGCGTCGACCAGATCTCGCCCAGCTTCGCGAATCGCATCAGAACGAGCGTGGGGGCGAGCAGCCACAGCCATGGCATGACGCTCTCCGCCCCGAGAAGCGGCGCCACGACTCCACCGAAGAAGCTCCCGAAAACGACGACCGCGGCAGTTACGACGACCAGAATCGCAGAGAGAACGACGACGGTGCCCGCTACCCGGTCGCTCTCCGGGAGCATGATGGCGTCCTCGTACCGGAACGACGCGAACGTCACTAGCACGCTGATCACCATCACGAAATAATCCGAGACCCCAAATTCCGCCGGCGTGAACAGCCTCGTCAGGACCGGAAGCGCGAGGTAGGCAACCAGCAGCGACACCGTCGTCCCCGAGAGCACTGTGACGACCGGTCCCCGGAAGCCCTCGTTACTGTATTGATCCTGGACCCACGAACGGAAACCTGACATCGAAAGCGCGAATGGTCATTTTCCTTCGAGGATAACGTAAGGACGGGAGATTCGCCTGGTTGTCGGCCGGCAGCAGCCTCAATGAGCCACAACCATCGTCCGGCCGCCTCTCACGGAGCCGGCCTGCAGCTCGTAGAAATACACGCCGGAGGGCAGAGCGCCGACCTCAAACTCTACGCGGTGGCGACCGGCAGCCCGGACGCCGTCGACGAGGCGGGTCACTTCGCGCCCGAGGAGGTTGTAAATCGCGAGACGGACGTGCTCTTGCTGCGGCAGAGCAAACGTAAGAGTCGCCCGATCGCGAACGGGACTCGGATAATGGTGCACGAGCGTATAGTTCGACGGCGGCGGTTCGTCGGGAAGATCCGGCCGGATGAGCTCTTCGAACACCGACTGAACGAGAGCATCGTCGGATTTCAGACGATAGACGGAGTCGAGGCGGTCGCGGCCGCGCGCCCAGACGATTCCCAGGTAGATGTCCTCCGTCTCGCCCGGCTCCATACGGAACGGACCCGTGGAGATGTTGAAATGCCGGTAGCCGGGATGGTTTGATGGACCGTTTTCGGAAAGGGTCTCTTCGCTCCAGAAGGCCGGCGGATTACCGGAGAACATGAAGTGAGCCCTGCTGCTGCCTCTGTAACCCGTGCCTCCATAGGTCACTGGAGTATCATCTCGCCAGATGCCGCGCAGGAGATCATGCGCTTCTTCCGGCGTACGCGGCCAACCGAGCACCGAGTTATCGTGCCCGTGAATCAAGAACCGTGTAGCGCCACCCCGTTCGCCTATCTCGTCGACGATTCCGTCGCCGTCGTTATCAAGTGAATCGGGCATCAGTACGGGACCGCGAAAGAAATCAAAGCCGAGTGCCGGTGGCGGCGTGCCGTACCCCGGGGAGTTCCCGACGCTCTCGTCGAATTCGTCCGCGTTATACACAAACCCGAGTCCGAGCGCGGAGTCGGAACCTACGTAGTCGTCTCCTTCGCCAATGCCGAGGTCGGTCCAGATACTGAACCATGCATCTTCCAGTGGATCGGTCCCTAGGTAGCGCAGCCGGTATCGATAAAATGTCGCAAACCTCAAAACGCCATTCAGATGCTCGAACATCGGGTGATTTCGAAGGGCCTGGGCTCTGTTGAAGCTGAACGCTGTCATCTGGACTTCCATAGGAAGCGGAGGTGTACGGATGTTGTGTTTCGTGTTGCCGGCGTCATTCATGACCCACCAGATCATCTGGTCGCCTATCAGCGCCGGTCGATCGCCGTCCTGCAGGTTGTAGTTTTCCGGCACGCCGTCTCCGTCGACCACCGGTGCCCCTAGATGTGCTGGCCACTCCAGCAGATCCCTTGTCGCTTCACGCGTGCGTTCGAAGTACTCCAGGCTGTCGCGGTATATACTGTACATGCGGTCGTACTCGGAGCAGTCGTCAGGCGGAAGGCCTTGCTCGTCGAGCGGGCCCGGCCACAGTTGAAAGGGTCCATAGTCGGAGTTGATCAGGCGGTACTCGCCGTTCACCAACCCACCCATCTGGAGCGTGGCCAAATAGATGGCCTCTACGTTGCTCTCCTTAGGAACGCTGTAGAAGGCCCCCTCTCCACGCCAGAACAGCGTGCCGGTGTTGTACATCCGCGCTCGAACGTGATTGACGTCGAGATCAGCCGATGCCTCTCCGGTCTCGCACGTACCAATCTCTTGTGCAGCGGCGCGTAACGGAAGGATTAGCGCAAAAATGCCAAAGATGAGAATACAGCGAAGTAAAGTGAGTTGTGGCATTGTGCGGTCAGTACCAGAAGAATCGCTGTTTACAACCAATCATATGAAACTGCGACATGTCGCAATTATGAATGATCATCATATCCGTTACCTCAGCAAGATGCCAGGCAGAAATGCTCTCGAAACGGGCGGCAGTCAGCTTGGCGGGGATCGAGTCGTCACGGGCGTTCCGATTACGGATGGCGTATTCTCGGTGCGTCTTAACCGAGTGCCATCGAGTTCAACCGGCAGGAGTGGCTCGAGACGACAGTGACCGACGAGACTGGCGACAATCGGGCAACGCTTGCGCCCCGTACACAGCTGGCGGCGGTGCCGTATGCGTTCCATCCACT
>CAZQAS010000112.1:5646-11802 GCA_964591285.1 uncultured Rhodothermales bacterium | reverse complement strand
CTCACTCGACTCATGCCCTACAATGAAGACGTCGTCGCCCAACGGAACGAGCTTTCCAACGGCGAGATGACGCAGGTTTCCGTCGGCGAGACGGACGTACTCCTCGTTCGACGCGAGGACCGGTTCTACGCGTATCAGGCTCACTGCACCCACTACGGCGCGCCGCTCGCCGGCGGCGTGCTGAGCGGTGAGCGCATCGTCTGTCCATGGCACCACGCTTGTTTTCAGGCGACCTCGGGCTATCAGCTGGAGCCGCCCGGTCTGGATTCGCTCGAGACCTACGAGGTCCGGATCGAAGGCGACGACGTCGTCGTCCGGGTCCCGGAGGAGCCGAAGAACCGCCGCATCGTTCCGATGGCCGTTCGCGAGAAATCCGACACCAGAACATACGTCGTATTGGGCGGCGGTGCCGCGGGCGAGTATGCCGTGGAGGGGCTTCGCGAGAAGGGGTTCGGCGGGCGCATCGTCATGATCACGCGTGAGGCGCAGACGCCCTACGATCGGCCGAACTGCAGCAAGGAGTACCTTCAGGGCAAGGCGCCGGAAGAGTGGATGTTTCTCCGCGGAGAAGATTTCTACGAGCAGCACAGTATCGAGCAGATGCACGAGCGTACGGTCGTGAAGCTCGACGCCGGCCGCAAGCGGCTCGAGTTCGAGGGCGGCGAACAGCTCGATTTCGACGGCATCATCATCTGTACGGGCGGCATTCCGAGGACGCTCGGCGTGCCGGGCGAGGAGCTCGAGGGCGTCTTCACGCTCCGCTCCTACCTCGACTCGACGACGATCCTCGATGCGGGCCGGCGCGCCGCACGCGCCGTCGTCGTCGGAGCGAGCTTCATCGGGATGGAGACAGCCTGGAGCCTGCGAGAGCTCGGGATCGACGAGGTGACGGTCGTGGCGCCGGAGGAGCTCCCGTTCGCCCGGGCGTTCGGCGATCGCGTGGGCCGGATGGTGCAATCGATTCACGAAGAGAACGGCGTCGCGTTCAAGCTCGGCCACACCGTCAGCGAATTTCGGGGGGATGGTCGGCTGCAGGAGGTCGTGATCGACGACGGGAGCAGCATCGAGGCCGATATCGCAGTCGTAGGGATCGGCGTGCGACCGGCCACGGACTTCATCGACGGGCTGCAGAAGGCCGACGACGGATCGCTCATCGTGGACGATCGCCTTCAGGCGGCGGACGGCATTTATGCCGCCGGCGACGTCGCGCAGTTCCCGGATTGGCGGACGGACCGGCGAATTCGCATAGAGCACTGGCGCCTGGCCTGCCAGCACGGCCGGGTGGCGGCCTACAATCTCGCAGGCGAGGATACGCCCTACCGCAGTATTCCCTACTTCTGGACGGCCCACTTCGGCACCTCGATTCGCTACGTCGGCCACGCGACCACGTGGGACGAGATCGTCTACGACGGCGCGCCGGAGGACCGCCGGTTCATTGCCTTCTACGTGCAGGATGGCCGCGTCTTGGCGGCGGCGGGATCCGCTCGCGATCGCGAGATGGCGGCGATCGAGGAGCTCTTCCGGCGCGAGATCATGCCATCGGTCGATGCGCTCCGGCGTGGAGGAATCGATTACGCGGCGCTGGCTCAGGAGTAGCGAGCCGGCCGCCGATTTTCGCTCCGCCGCCCTACGCCTGCGCCAGATCCTGCAGCATAGGCGTGAGGAGCTGCTTCGTGACGAGGCCCGGAATCTGCCGGCGAATCATGCCCTCCTTGTCGATGATGATCGTCGTGGGCAGCGCATAGACCCCGCCGAACTGCTCGGCGACCTCGCCGTCGTCGAGCAGAATGGGATAATTGAATCCCGCCTCCTCAGCGAACTCCTGGACGACCTCGCGGCCCTGGTGATCGAGGGAGATTCCGACGATCTGAATGCCCTGGTCGCCGAGCTCCGACTGCATCTCGATCAAATCCGGAATCTCGATGCGACACGGCGCGCACCAGGTGGCCCAGAAATTGACGACCACGACCTGACCGGCGTACTCCGAAAGCTGAAAAGACCCGCCATCCAGCGTAGGGAGCACAAAATCCGGTGCGGGGCCCAGATCTTCCTGATCGGCACCCGAAAAGACCGCCTGCCGCTCCGCCGATACGTCGCCGATCTGCGGCGCGGGCGGAGCATCCCCGTTGCCGGTCGCCACGAAATAGATGATGACGGCAGCGGCGCCGAGAACGGCCGCGGCGACGAGCCCGGCGGTGGCTTTCATCTTCATAATACGATGATCGGGATGTCGGATCTACGCAACTGGACGTGGTGACCTAACGTTCATCTTGCCCCGCCGATCCAACTCCTATCATTCATCTGTAGTTATGCGAAGTCGACCGGGCTCACGCGCCGCCTACCTACTCATTATTGCGGTCTCCCTCGTCGCGTGCGTACCCGCGCATGCGCAGGTCAGCCTGGAGGCCGAGCGCAGCTCACTGGAGGGCGTCTCGTCGTTTGGGCTGCGGCTGACGGTCGAGGCCCCGCGACCATTGTCGGGCTCGGATGCCCTGGCGACCGCCGGCCTCGCCGAGGACGTGATCGAACAACTCCGCGCGGCAGGATTGCCGGTAGCCTCGAGGGAGAACGCACAAATCTATCTTCACATGCACGTCAACACGATGTCGCTGGAGAACGGCCTCGTTCCGTTCGCCATCGAGGCGGATTTCTACCAGCCCGTCCGCCTTCGAACAGACGCCGGCGGAGAAACCACGGCGGCCACCTGGAGCGAGAGCGTGCTCGGACTCGTCACGCTCGACCGGCTTCCGACGATCGCCGGAAGCGTCGAGCAGCTCGTCGATCAGTTCATTCGCGATTTCGCGGCCGTTAACTGAGCGCTTCGCAAGCGCTACCACCTTGCTGCCGCGCTAGTCCCGGGCCGCGATCGCTCCCAGGCGTGCGTCGATGTCTTCGGCCGAGTACCAACTGCCGCGCACCATCACGCCGGCAGGATCGAGGACGTTCGTGACGTCCTCCAGCGGATTCCGGTCGAGCAGAACGAGATCGGCGCGCTTGCCCGCCTCGATCGTACCGAAATCATCCTGATCCGCGAAGTACTCGCCCACGTTGCGCGTGCCGCTCACGAGGATTTCGTACGGCGACATGCCGGCCGCCGCCATCAGCGGCAGCTCCCGGCGGAGCGAGAACCCCGGCACGGAATACTGCTGCGGAGCGTCCGTGCCCATCAGGATTCCGACGCCGCCTTCGTTCATGGCCCTGAGCAGCTCGATGCGGTTCGCGGCGATGCGGTCGACCCTCTCCTGATCGAAGTCTGCGGCCGACCGGCGGTTCTCGTAGGAGCGTCGCCAGCCCTCGAGCATCTCGTCGGGCATGTAGCGAAGCTCCGGATAGGCCGTCACCTCAGACAGCGGGCGCACGCCGAGAATGGTCTCCCAGAGCGCCATCGTAGGCACGACCCACACGTCGTTCTCGCGCGTCAGCTCCACAGCCTCCTGCACGCGCGAGGCGTCGAGCGGTCCCTCTTCGCCGTCGAGATACGCGATGTATCCATCCAGATGGTCGATGGACTGCTGCCCCGCTTCGATCGCCCGCTCGAGGCCGACGTCCGACGGCACGTGTCCGATGAAGGGAATATTCGCTTCGTGGGCGGCTTCGGCCATCGCGTCATACTCTGCGCGGGTCAGCCCCGGCAGGACCTTCAGAAAGTCCCAATCTTCATCGGCGTACTGCCGGACGCGTTCCGTCGCCTGCTCGGGTGAGTCGATGGATCCGCCCGAGAAGGCGGGAGCAGCGAGGTACAGGGACGGCGAAGCGATCTCGCCGCTGTTCGCACGTTCCCTTAGCTCGAGTTGCCCTTCCGAGCCGAGCATCCCGCGGACCGTCGTGATGCCGTTGGCGATGAACAGAAACAGGACGTCTTCAACGTACTGTTTCTGTTCATCGAGTGACGGCACGTGCCCGTGTATCTCGGCGAGGCCGGGGATGAGATACTTGCCGGTGCCGTCGATCCGTTCGGCGTTCGCCGGAATCTCGACGTCCGGCCCGACGGCCTCGATCCGGTCGCCCTCCACCAGCACCGTCCACCCCTCGTGCACGACCTCGTCGGTCATCGGGAGGACGTTCACGTTCTCAAAAACGATCTGCGCCGTGCCGGTCGGCACCGCAGTTGCCGCTACGACCGCGGCGATGATCATCGAAGCGATGTGACGGATCATGACGCACCTCCAAAGATGGTAGTAGAAGTCCGTTAATTATACGAAAACCCTACGGCGCCGTCAGCGTACCTCGAAGGGCCCGTGACGCCGACCAACAGGGACGCCGACGACGGCCAACCAGGCCCGTGCTGGCCGACCCCGCCAGGTACACTCGCCCGTTACGGCCGCTCACGCCGGTGACGGCCGGGTTCGCAGGCGCTGGTCCGCCCCACGCGGGGCCCTGCGGCGGCGCCTACTACAGCTATACGAAAGCATGCCCGAGATGAACATCGCGGTCGCCCAGATCAATCCAATCGTCGGTGATCTAACCGGCAATGGGCGAAAGATCGTTACGTTTGCCCGACGAGCCTACGAGCAGCAAGCGGATCTCGTCGTCTTCCCCGAGCTCGCCGTCACAGGGTATCCGCCGTACGATCTGCTCGAGAATCCGGGGTTCATGGATGGCGTCGAGCAGACGATCGAGCGCATCGCTGCGGAGAGCCCATCCGATATCGGCGTGCTCATCGGCGCGCCGGTCCGCAACCCGAAGCCGGTCGGAAAACGGCTCTACAATTCCGCCCTGCTGCTCGCCGGCGGGCGCATCGCCGCTCGTGCCGACAAGAGCCTGCTCCCCACCTACGACGTCTACGACGAGTATCGCTACTTCGAACCGGCCACCGAGTGCTCGTGCATCGAATGGAAGGGCGTGCGTCTGGGGGTGCACATCTGCGAGGACATGTGGAATATGGAGGAGGGAACGTCTTTCCGCATGTATGCGGAGAATCCGCTCGAGCGTCTCACGCAGGGCGGCGCCGACGTGCTCATCAGCCTCAGCGCCACGCCGTACGCGATCGGCAAGCGCGAACAGCGAAACCGCCTCATCCGCGGCATTTGCCGCCAGTTTGGAATTCCTCTCGTCCTGGCGAACCAGGTGGGTGCCAACACCGAACTGATTTTCGACGGCACGAGCAGCGTGCACGGCCCCGATGGTCGGCTCGTCGCCGCCGCACCCGCATTCGAAGAGGCGCTCATCACGTGGGAGCTCGGTGCGTACGAAGAGGCCGCCGACCCGACTCGCAGCGATCTGGCGGAACTGCATGATGCACTCGTGCTGGGCCTCCGGGATTACTTCAACAAGACCGGGGCGTTCGAAAAGGCAATCGTCGGACTTTCGGGCGGGATGGACTCGTCGCTCACGTGCGCGCTGGCGGCCGAAGCACTGGGGCCGGAGCGGGTCTGCGGCGTGTCGATGCCGACGGAGTACTCCTCGCGCGGCTCGATCGACGATGCCCGCGCGCTCGCCTCGCATCTAGATATCGAATATCACGAAATCCCGGTGCAGCGTGCCTTCGACACGTTCCGCGACATGCTCGCCGGCGTCTTCGAGGGGACCGAGCCCGGTGTGGCCGAGGAAAACTTGCAGGCCCGTGCACGAGGGGTCATCCTGATGGGCATCGCGAACAAGTTCGACTATCTGGTGCTCGCCACAGGCAACAAGAGCGAGATGGCCGTCGGATACGCCACCCTCTACGGCGACATGGCGGGCGGGCTGGCCATTCTCTCCGACGTGTACAAGACGCAGGTCTACGAGCTCGCGCGCTACGTGAACGAACGTGCGGGGCGCGAGGTCATCCCGGAGAACGTCTTTGTGAAGCCGCCGTCCGCCGAGCTACGACCCGGCCAGATGGACCAGGACACGTTGCCGCCGTACGAGGTCCTGGATGCTATCTTGCGGCACTACATCGAAGGCGGCGATGAGTTGGATGGGATCGTCCAGAAGACGGAGCAGCAGCGCTCGCTCGTGCACGCCATCTTGAAGATGGTTGATCGCAACGAATTCAAGCGGCGACAGGCGCCGCCGGGACTCCGCGTGAGCAATAAGGCATTCGGCACGGGACGCCGAATCCCTATCGTAATGAAATGGGATCGGGACGCGCTTCAGCGCATCGCCTCGGGCGCGGCATGATGCCGTCTGCCTCAGCGACGTTTGCCCCACTGAGTCTGCCCCACTTACGTTTGT
>CAZQAS010000112.1:0-5546 GCA_964591285.1 uncultured Rhodothermales bacterium | reverse complement strand
TCCGTTTGTCCCACTGAACCGCACTCGGTCCGCCAGCGCACCGTAACTTCATCACCCTCCACGCCCGTGTACGCTTACATATCCGGAACGCTCGCCGAGAAACGCCCTACCGAAGTCATCATCGACACCCAGGGAATCGGCTATTTACTCCACGTACCGACCTCGACGTTCGAGCGGCTGCCCGACGTAAAGCAGCCGGTTCGGCTCTTCACCTATCATCACGTTCGCGAAGACGCGAGCCTGCTCTACGGCTTCGTGTCCCGCGAAGAGAAGCGGGTGTTCGAGGTGATGATCGGCGTATCGGGGATCGGGCCGAAGCTGGCCCTCGCTGCGCTCTCGGCGATGAGTCCGGACGACCTCCGCGCCCACGTGCTGCACGGAGATACGGCCGTGCTGACGAGTATCCCGGGCGTCGGACGTAAGACGGCCGAACGGCTGATCATCGAGCTGCGGGACCGATTTGCGGACATGGAGCCGCTCGATTCCGGCGCGCCGGAAAGCGCGGGCGCGGCACATCCGTCGAACGAGACCCGGTCGGATGCCATCGCCGCCCTCGAGTCGCTCGGCTTCAACCGCGCTACGGCTGAGAAGAATCTGAGAAAGGTCCTGAAGAGCAATCCGGAGGTGACGGCGGCAGAGGAGATGATCCGCCTGGTGCTGCGGGAGAAGTGAGGAGCGCCGCGCTTCCTGGGCCGCCACTTCGTCCTACAAGAGCCCTGAGTTCGCGGCCTACGTCAGCCCGCCTTCTTCCAGTACATCAGCCCCGACTCTTCTCTCGGCCTAGATGAGCCCCGCCTTCTCGGCGGCTTCCCGAAGCGCCGCTTTCTGCGACTCGTTTAGATCTTTAGGAATCGTGACCTCAATCTCCACGTACAGGTCTCCTCGCGCCTTATCCGTCTCCACGCCCTGCCCGCGCAGCCGGAGCCGTTCACCGGGCTGCGAGCCCTCGGGAACGGTCACTTTGATCTGTTTCCCATACGGCGTACGCACACTGCGTTTCGCGCCGAAGATCGCCTCGAAGGCGTCGACGCGGACGGTCGTGTACAGGTCGTTTCCGTCACGACGGAAGTTCGGGTGATCGGCCACCTGGAAGGTCACGTACAGATCGCCGCGGGCGCCGTTCGGCCCGGCGGCCCCGCGTCCTCGCAGCCGGATCTTGAAGCCGGACTCCACACCTTTGGGGATGTCGATGCGCACAGTCTTGCCGTCGGGCAGCGTCACCTCGCGCTTGCCGCCCTCCAGCGCCTGTTGGAAGCTCAGCTGAAGCGTGGTTTCGACGTCCCGGCCCTGCACAGGGCGCCCGCGACGCCCGGCGAACGGATCCTGCTCGCGCGCTCGACCCCCGAAGAACTGGCTGAAAACGTCGCCGATCCCGCCGGCGTCGCCGAACGGCGCATCGCCGAAATCGACGTGCACGTATCCCTCGCCGGGACCGCGCCGATGCGGTCCGCTCCCCGCCCCGTCACCAAAGCCTCCGGCAAACGGATTCCTCCGGCGCGCATCGTACTCCTTCCGCTTCTTCTCGTCGGAGAGGACGGAGTACGCTTCCTGAATTTCTTTGAATTTATCCTCGGCACCGGGCTTGTCCGGATTCTTGTCGGGATGATGTTCGCGCGCAAGCTTGCGGTACGCCTTCTTGATCTCATCGGCGCTCGCATTCTCACTGACCCCGAGAACCTTGTAATAATCCTTGACGGCCGGCATCTCTATTCCGTGATGTTTCTTTCTGCCACTCGACTACGACCTTTCGACAGTTATAGCTACCTTTGCAGGCGCCATAAGGTTCGTAGGATTCACTTAAAGTAGTACACAGACCGTGCCAAGAGCGCGATATCTGCAATTATGGCAAGCGAGCGCATACGAAAGATTCTGATTGCCAACCGGGGCGAGATTGCCGTGCGCGTCATCCGGACGTGCCGAGAGCTCGGTATTGGGACGGTTGCCGTCTACAGCGATCCCGACCGCGCCGCCTTGCACGTGCAGATGGCCGATGAGGCGTACCCGATCGGGCCGGCCGCCTCGAGCCAGTCGTATCTTGCCGGCTCGAAGATCATCGAAACGGCCGTGGAGGCGGGTGCGGATGCGATTCACCCCGGCTACGGCTTCCTTTCGGAGAATGCCGATTTCGCGGAGAGCTGCGAGGACGCCGGCGTGAGGTTTATCGGGCCGCCGCCGGAAGCCATCCGCATGATGGGCGACAAGACGGCCGCCCGCCGCTTGATGTCCGAGGCCGGCGTCCCGATGGCGCCGGGCACGACGGACGCCGTCGACGACCTCGAACACGCCTCCAGGATTGCCGACGAGATCGGCTATCCCGTGCTGATTAAGGCGGCGGCCGGAGGCGGCGGGAAGGGGATGCGCATCGTTGAGACCCCTCCGGACTTCCAGCGCGCCGTGGAGATGGCCCGGAGTGAAGCCGGATCGGCGTTCGGCGATGCTCGCGTGTTCATCGAGAAATTCATCGTCGAGCCGCGGCATATCGAATTCCAGATCCTGGCCGACGCACACGGCCACATCATCCATCTCTTTGAACGCGAGTGTTCGGTACAGCGTCGGCATCAGAAAGTCGTCGAGGAGGCGCCCTCGTCCGTGCTCGACCCGGCCAAGCGCGCCGAAATGGGCCGGGCCGCCGTCGAGGCCGCCCGCGCTTGCGGATACGTCAATGCCGGAACGGTTGAATTCCTCTACGACGCGGACGGCAATTTCTTCTTTATGGAGATGAACACGCGACTGCAGGTCGAGCATCCGGTCACGGAGTGGATCACCGGGATCGATCTCGTAGCCGAACAGATTCGCGTGGCGGAAGGCGCCGAACTCTCGTATACGCAGGAGGATGTGTCGATGAGCGGTCACGCGATCGAATGCCGCGTCTACGCGGAGGACCCGGCGAACAACTTCCTCCCGGATCCCGGGCCGCTCCTCCGGCATGCGGCCCCTTCGGGATTCGGTGTGCGCGTCGACAGCGGCGTGGAGGAGGGCGGACGCGTCGAGATCCACTACGATCCCATGATTTCGAAACTCACGACCTGGGGCCCGCGCCGCGAAGAAGCGATCGACCGCATGCGCCGCGCGCTCAACGAGTACGAGATCGCCGGCGTGCGCACGACCATTCCCTTCTGCCGGTTCGTGATGGAGCACGAGAGCTTCCGAAGCGGTAGCTACTCCACGGATTTTGTCGCTCGCCACTTCGGGCCCTCGGCGGCCGCGACGAACTCATCCGGCGCCAAGGCGACCGACTCGGACGCAAACGACCCTCAATCTGCCGCCACCGACGCTGCCGACGCCGAAGCTGCTGCCATCGAAGCTGCGGCCGTCGCTGCCGCACTCGTGCACGCCGAACGCGGCGAGGTGGCGAAAGTCGAGCCCGCGAAGCGCGAGGACCGCTGGCTGAACCGCCGCGAATACCGCTAGCCGCGTTTCCGCGCGAGCGTCACGCCGTCGGCGATCGGAACGAGCGAGACGTCGACGCGATCGTCCTGGTGGATCTTCTCGTTGAGCGCGCGGATCGCTTCCGTTCCTTCATCGGTCACCGATGGATCGGCCACGCGTCCGCCTCGAAACATATTGTCGAGCGCCACGACGCCACCCGCCCGAAGAAGCGAAAGGACGCGTTCGTAATAGAGGTCGTATTGCGCCTTGTCCGCGTCGATGAACGCGAAATCGAAGGCCGCGTCCTCGGCGAGAAGCGCGTCCAGCGTCCCCGCGGCCGGGCCGATCCGCAGATCCATGCGATCGGCTACGCCCGCCTCATCCCAGTATCTACGCGCCACGGCCGTGTACTCCTCACTCAAGTCGCAGGCAACGAGCCGTCCGTCTTCGGGCATCGCCATCGCCATGGCGGTAGAGCTGTAGCCCGTGAAAACGCCGATTTCCAGGATGCGCCGCGCGCCCATCATTCGCACGAGAAGCGCCATGAACTGCCCCTGCTCCGGCGCGATCTGCATCTGCGATTCCGGATGCTGGGCCGTTTCCTCCCGGAGACGCCGCAGGACGTCCGGCTCACGGACACCGTAGCGGAGGAGATAGTCGTAGAGTTCGTCGGAGAGGCCGAGACTTCGGTTGGACATGCGCAGTATAGGATTGTTGAGATCGTCGGGCGATCCGGCTCGCTAGAACTTCCGGCTCGTTAGAACTTCCGGTGGATGATCGTCATCCCGCATTCCTCGAGCCACTCGGCAACGTAACGAACCGAATCCGCGAGGCCGCGCGTGTGGAGCGGCTCGCCGAACCGCTTCAGCGCGACGACGTAGCCGTTCTTCCCTTCACGCGCCTCGACGATCACCTCCTGGCTGAGGTGCTTCTCTTCGACGTGCACGAGAAACGCAAGCCCGCGTCCGTCGAGCGTACGGTAGCAATCTAGCACGACGGAAACGCCGTCCCGGACGGAAACCGTTTGTTTCTCGAACGTCTGGATGTCCGGAAGTTCTCCGTCTAGAACGGCATGATACATCTCGTCGACAAAGGCTACGTTCGCTTCGGCACGGTACGCAGCAGGCCGTGCGCCCGCACGCGGTACTGACGCCCTAGGCACCAGTGCGGCATGATAGTGCTCCTCACCCTTCTTCGCCCACTTCGTCGCGAGCACCTCTTCGGGCGGCTCGCCGGTGTCGACCGCGAAGAGCCCATCAGCATTCGTTAATGCGAAATTGAAGTACTCGCGGTGATCGGTCGTGACTAAAATTCGCCCGTCACACGCGAGCCGCGTCGCCAGCAGGCGAAGGAACGGCCGCTGGAGGAGACGGCGGTCGCGGTGCTTCCGACGCGGCCACGGATCCGGATAGTTCACGTACACACGCTGTAGAACGCCGGCCGGAAGTACGTTACGAATCACGAATCGGGCGTCCGCCTTCATGAGCCGCGCGTTGGGCCGAGGGCTGTCGCGGAGCCGGCGATACGAGCGCGCGATGGACTGTGGGGCGCGGTCCACGCCCAGGACGTTTGCTTCGGGATGCCGTGCGGATAGATCCGCGATGAATCCCCCGCTTCCCACGCCGATCTCCACAAAAAGCGGCCCCTCGCGCCCAAACATATCGGTCGAGCAAGAGGGATACGATAGCGATGACAGCTTGAGGACGATGTCCAGGGAATCCACCGGCGGCGCTGGTCTCAGGATTGTCAGGCCAAACGCGTCAACAGGCGAGGCGCGCCAACTGGCGAAAACGCGAACGGTGAGACGCGAACGGCAAAACGCGAGTGGCGAATCGCGTCAATAGGCAGGATGAATAACGTCCTACGTGAAGCCCGATGTTCAGTTCGCATCCCGACGTCGGGGCGTGGAGAAGCCATCGGGGCGTGGGCAAACCGTCGGCGGCGTGGGGATGCCATCGGGGGCGTCAGAATCCGTCGGGTTCGTCACGAATCCGTCGGCGTCTGCGGAAATCCATCGGAACGCTACGCTGCATCAAAAAAGGCCCTGCCGCGGGGGTGCGACAGGGCCCTTGACGTCATCACTTTGACACCTGGCTACGACACCTGGTCGTAGAACCGGAATCGGTCCGGCTCGATGCTGCGGTCGAGCGCCACCGGGCGGATCCCGCGCGCCCATG
>CAZQAS010000111.1:9879-12003 GCA_964591285.1 uncultured Rhodothermales bacterium | reverse complement strand
CTTGCCCAGCCTGCTCCGCCATCATCTGCCGATACCACTCCTGCATCACATAAAACGCCTGCTTCCTCTGCCCGCGATCGGAGATCAGGCCCTTCCGATTCCAGTAATCCTGAATATCCGGCAGCGGCCGGCGCGGCGAGCGGAAGTCCGTCAAAATCCATGGCGTAGTGCCGCGCAGAAACGGGATCCGCTCCAGCATGCCGATCTGATGCTCGTAGATCGAGCGCTGATACTCCTCCGTCCAGCGCGTGAGCTCGTCGCCGTGGAGTCCGTGGAGTGCACTACCGCCGAATTCCGAAATGATGAGCGGCTTGTCGTAGGCCATCGTCCACGTCATCGAATCGGCGCGCGCCGGCGTGCCCTCGTACCAGCCGATGTATTCGTTCACGCCGACCACGTCGAGGTGCGCACCCAGAGGATCGTCAATCGCCTGCGTCGTGTCGTTCGCGTAGTGCCGCTCCAGCGCGGCGGTCACGAGGCGCGACGGATCGAGATCCCGCGTCAGCGACACCAGGTTCGTCAGGAACGCGAGCCGCGCGTCGCTGAGCGGCGTCTCGTTCGCCACCGCCCAGAGCACCACCGAAGCCCGGTTCTTATCGCGCGCGATCATCTCGGTGAGCTGTCGCCGCGCACTCTCCAGCGTCTTGGGGTTGTCCCAGAGGATGGTCCAGTAGACCGGCACTTCCGACCAGACCATCAGACCCATCTCGGAGGCCATCCGCGTCATGTGCTCGTTGTGCGGATAGTGCGCCAGCCGGACGAAGTTCGCGCCCATCTCGCGCGCCCATCCGAGGAGCGTCCGCGCATCCTCCTCGCTGAAGGCCCGGCCATCGCGCATCGGCGCTTGCTCGTGGATGCACACGCCGCGCAGGAACACCGACGCGCCGTTCAAAAGGATGTCCGTGCCGCGCGCCTCGATCGTGCGGAAGCCGATCACGTCCTCCACGCGGTCGGTCTCAGACTCGACGACCACCCGGTACTGCCGCGGATTATCCGGTGACCACCGCTCCAGATCCGCCGGAAAGCGCACCTCCGCGTAGCCGGACTCGTCGGTCGTGACGGCGGTCTCCACCCCGGCTTCGGGTATGTGGATGGTTACGCGCTGCTGCGCGCGCGGGCCGTCGAGCCGGATCCATCCCGCCACCTCGCCGGACGAGCGCGGATCGAGCTGGATGAAGTAGTCGCGGATGAACGTCTCGGGTACATCCACCAGCATCACGTCACGCGTGAGGCCGCCGTAGTTCCACCAGTCAAAATTCACCGTCGGGACGGCCTCGCGGCGGCGCTGGTTGTCGACCTTGACGATCAGGAAGTTGTCCTCCTCCTGCACCAGATCCGTGACCTCGAAGTTGAACGGCGTGAACCCACCCTCGTGCACGCCGAGCGGCGTGCCGTTCAGCCACGCGCGTGCCTCGTAGTTCGCCGCGCCGAAGTAGGCGAAGAGGCGCCGTCCGTCGGCAAGGTCGTAGTCGAAGTCACGCTTGTACCAGATCGTGCCCTCGTAGAAGAAGAGGTCGTCGCGCTGCGAATTCCAGTCGCCCGGAACGAGGAGCTGATCGGCCGTCTCGAAGTCGTATTCGATGAGGTCGCTCCGGTGTTGCGGCCGGCGGTTCTGCGAGAATCCGCCGCGCTCCATCGGCTGGTAGCGGTAGTCGAAATAACCCGTCTCGAAGGGATCGACGATCGTCCGCCAGTGGCCGTTCAGGCTCCGCGTCTGCCGCGCGCGCACGTTCTGTATCGTTTGGATGGCGGGTGGATCGGCGGTTTCCGATGCGGCGTCCGCTGCGCTCGGCCCGACCGCCATCGCCGGCGACTCCGCGGCCTGCCCGCTTGCGTCGGCCGCGAAGAGCGGGATGAGGACAGTCACGAGACCGGCGATAAGGTTGGAACGCATGAATGTCAACGAAGCTGAGCTACGTGCGGAAGTCCCTCTCGTGATACGACGTGCCCGTACAAAATGTCAACTACGGCGGAAATTGCCCCCGGTGCACGAGCGAATGTAGACAAAGGCAAACAAAGCAACCGATCATTGCAACGAACACGAAAGATCTGAAGAGCTTCCGGTAGTGCTGACGCGGGTAGCTCGTAGGAGATGGCTTGTGAGTATCATTCAGTGCAACGAAC
>CAZQAS010000111.1:6763-9779 GCA_964591285.1 uncultured Rhodothermales bacterium | reverse complement strand
TGGACCCCCTCCGTCGGCCACCTCGATCGCGACAGCTTCAACAGGGCCACGGTGGTCTATGCCTCGAACGGCGAGGAGATCACTCGCTTTTTCTGGGAGAACCGGACCTGGGTCGAGCTGGAGGATGTGTCGCCGTGGGTGATCGGCGCGCTCATCGCGACGGAAGACCGCAGGTTTTACGAGCATTCCGGCATCGACGTATTCCGGCTGGTCGGCGCCGTCTTCAAGACGCTCTCCGGCCAGAGGCAGGGCGGCTCGACGATCACGATGCAGCTCGCGCGGAACGCGTTTCCCGAAATCGTACAGGATCCCACGCTCGTGCGCAAGGTGAAGGAATGGATCACGGCGATCCGGATCGAGCTGGCGCATGACAAGGACGACATCCTGGAAATGTACCTGAACACGGTTCCCTTTGTGTTCTACACCCATGGGATCGAAGCGGCCGCGCTCACCTATTTCGACAAGCCTGCGAGCGACCTCGACGTGCTGGAGGCCGCGACGCTCGTCGGGATGCTGAAGGGACCGTCCTCCTACAACCCTGTTCTGAATCCCGAGCGGTCGCTGGAACGGCGGAACGTCGTGCTCGCCAATCTGGTCGAGGAGGGTCGGCTGACGCAGGCGCGGATGGCGGTGCTGCGCGAACAACGAACTCGTCTTTCGTTCCGTCCGACCAGGCCGGAAAGCAATATCGCCCCTCATTTCGCAGAGTACGTGCGGCGGCAGCTCGAGCGGTGGGCGGACGAGAACGGCTACAATCTCTACACGAGCGGACTGCGCGTCTACACGACGCTGGACGTGGATCTTCAGGAGGCGGCCCAGACCGCCTTCGACCGGACGATGGACGAGCTGCAGGACGTGGTCGATGTCTCGTGGTCCGAGCGGTCGATCCCCTTCTTCTCCCGGAACGCCGATGCGTACGCGGGATACCGCGATCGTGTACGCGCCTTCGAGTACTTCTGGGAGGCGCATCCACACGTGCTCGACCGTGTAATCCGGCGTTCGGACGAATACGCCGAACTGATCGCCGACGGTTTAACAAGCGCGAACGCCCTCGAGCGGCTTCGCGGAGACGCGGTCTTCACCGACTCACTGAAGGCGGCCGCCTCCGTCCTGCAGGGCGGCTTCGTCGCGATCGACCCGGACGACGGCCACGTGAAAGCCTGGATCGGCGGCCGTAATTTCTCCAGTAGCGAGTTCGACCACGTCGCACAGGCAAGGCGGCAGCCGGGGTCGACGTTTAAGCCGTTCGTCTACGGCGCCGCGCTCGAGAACGGCTACATGCCGGAGGACGCGCTGCCGGACTGGCGCTTCTCGTACGTGAATCGCGCGACGGGACAGTCCTGGGCGCCTGATAACTTCGGAGGCTCGTCGGGCTCCATCCTGACCCTCCGCCAGGCGCTGGCCTACTCCAAGAACACGATCACTGCACAGCTGGTGATGCGCCTCGGCGCCGAGCGCGTCGCCGACTTCGCGCACCGCGCCGGCATCCGCAGCGAGTTGAATCCCGTTCCGTCGATCGGCCTCGGAACGAGCCCGGTATCGCTACTGGAGCTCACGGCCGCGTATGCGACGTTTGCCGATCTCGGGCGGCATCGCGCGCCGCTGACGGTGGCGCGCATCGAGAATCCCGCCGGCGAGGTCGTCGCCGAATTCGCGCTCCCCGAGCAGCAAACAGTGTCCGAGCACGTGGCCTACGGCGTTCTCGACATGATGCGCGGCGTCGTCGACCGGGGTACGGGCGCGCGGATACGCAGCCAGTTCGGCGCGCGGGGCGATCTCGCCGGCAAGACGGGCACGACGCAGCATGCCGCGGACGCCTGGTTCATGCTCCTGCATCCCGAGCTCATCATGGGCTCGTGGGTCGGATTCGACGTACAGGAGCTCACCTTCCGAACCACCTGGTGGGGCCAGGGGTCGCACACCGCGCTCAAGACCGTCGGCCGCTTTCAGAATCTAATCGACCTTCCCGAGGCGAGCTTCAAGCGGCCGGCGGCACTCGACGACGGCGCCACGCTGGCGCAGCTCCTCCGCGAAAGGCGTGGCGAAGAACATCCAGGCGGGCTGATTCCTCAGCCTGCCGACTCGGATTGGTCGATCGCCGGACTCGATGGGGACGCGTGGACCGGTCCGCCGCCGGGCACGCCGGGCTTCTCCGCCACCAATTGGATGAACTTCCGCGAGAGGAGGACGAGCCGCGTCCGCGGGTATTTGGAGCAGCTGCGCAGGGCACGGAATTGACGCTCAACGATCATCCCGCCTTCTCGATCATCACGTGCATCGCTTTGGGCGTGCTGACGTTGCGGACGACATTATAATTTAGAGCCTTCAAGTCGATCCCATCGAACACCGGCTCGCCGGTCCCGAGTGTGACAGGCACAACGGCGAAATGAAGCCAGTCGATGAGCCGTTCCCTCAAGTACTGTCGGATCACACTCGGCCCGCCACCGATGCGAACGTCGCGGTCGCCGGCTGCATCACGTGCTCGCTCCAGCGCAACCTCTATTCCGTCCGTCACGAAATGAAACGTCGTGCCGCCCTCCATCTCGAGGGGATCGCGGGGATGGTTCGTCAGCACGAACACAGGCGTATGATAGGGTGGATTGTCGCCCCACCATCCTTTCCAGGTATCGTCCGGCCACGGGCCGCGGACCGGACCGAACATGTTCCGACCCATGATCGTGGAGCCGACGTTTTCAGCGCCGGCTCGCGCTAGATCGTCGTCGGGCCCCGTCGTGCCGCCGTCGTTGCCGACCATCTCTTGAAACGTCCTGGTCGGGTAAAACCATTCATGAAGCCTCTCGCCGCCAACGCCGAGCGGGTGGTCGATATCTTGATCAGGCCCCGCTCCGAAACCGTCGACGGAAACAGCAAAGCAGTTCACGCGAACTTTCGACATGCTGGTCCTTCGATGTCGGTTGTATGGGTGTAGTTATGTTACGAACACCAGCTCGCTCGATGCGTGCCGGAGATCTTACAATACCTAGTCGAATGGCCAAAGCTCAAATCGACATCGCCG
>CAZQAS010000111.1:0-6663 GCA_964591285.1 uncultured Rhodothermales bacterium | reverse complement strand
GCCGGAGATCTTACAATACCTAGTCGAATGGCCAAAGCTCAAATCGACATCGCCGGACTCGGACAACCGGCCGGGGCATCATTCCGCCTTCACGCGGACGCGCGTGCCCCACGGGTCGGCTGCGGTCCACGTCTCGCCGTTCGTGCGGACGTCGAAGCCCGCATCCTCTACCGACCCGTGCGCCTCGTCGACGTGCTCTTGCGTGGGAAGGACAATCGTCCACTCGAGCAGCCGCGCATCATCTTCTCCCGCCGGCTGTGCGCCTCGCGCCCAGACGTTCGTGCCGAGGTGGTGGTGGTACCCTCCGGCCGAGAGAAAGAGCGCGCCGGGATAGCTCCAAACGATTTTGTCCAGGCCCAGCGCCTCATGGTAAAACGCGGCCGCGCGGCCGATGTCGCCGACGTGCAGGTGCACGTGGCCGATCGTCGTGCCGGCGGGTGCGGCGCTCCACGACTCAGAACCGGCCGCCTCGGTGAGGCTGCGCACGTCGAGCGGATCGGTGGCCATGCGGATCTCCGCGCCGTTCCGTGCCCACTGATCGCGCGGACGGTCGGCGTAGACCTCGAGGCCGAGGCCGTCCGGATCACTGAGATAAACCGCCTCGCTCACGAGGTGGTCGGCCATCCCCAGACGGATACCCTTCTCGGCGGCGTGGCGCACGAAGCGCCCGAGGTCCCTCCGATCCGGCAGCAGGATCGCCACATGATAGAGGCCGAGCCTCGACTGGGGCGCCACCGGCCGCGCGCCGGGCCGCTCCACCAGCTCGATGAGCGGCTCCCGGCCTGTGCCGAGCACGGCACGCTGGGGCACTTCGGGTGTGTCCGACTCGAGACGAACGAGCCCCAAGATTTCGCCATAGAACCGGATCGACCGCTCGAGATCGGCGACCTGAAGCCGGACGCGGCCGAGACGCGTCGCCGGAGGAAGGCGAAAATTCGGCGCCGGAATCCCGGCCTCGCCGTGGGTGTCAGGCATCGTGGCTTCTCTCGCTAAAGATCCTTGCATCCATGCCTCCATGTATCGTGCCGCACTGCGGCATCATGACTCTTCAGGCTGTGCTTCGAGTGTTTCGGTCAGGGCCTCGGAGAGGCCGGTCGTCGGATGCCCGATGAGCCGACTGAGGTCGCCCGTTTCGATGTGCAGCCAGCCGTCCGCCGCGGCGGCGTCGGAGTCGGCTAGCGCATCGGCGTAGCCTTCCGGCAGTCCGGCGCCGACGAGCGCCTCCGCGTATTCCTCCGGCGGCAGGTCGCGATAGTCGACGTCCTGCCCGGTCTGTTCGGACACTTCCTCGGCGAACTCGCTCATCGTGAACGCTTCGTCACCGCCGAGTTCGTAGACGGCACCTTCGTGCCCATCACCGCTAATGACGACGGCGGCCGCTTCGGCAAGGTCCGCCCGCGTCGCGCCGCTGATCTTGCCGTCCCCTGCGCTGCCCAGCACGGCCCCGTGCTCGAGCACCTGATCGAGCGTCGCCGTGTAGTTCTCCATATACCATCCATTGCGAAGGAGCGCATAGGGAATGCCGGAGGAGCGGATCTTCTCCTCCGTAGCCTTGTGCTCGTTCATCAGCTTCATGGGACTGCGATCCGCGTACGGACCGCTCGTGTAGGCGATGAACCCGATGCCGGCCTCTTTCGCCGCGTCGACCACATTTTCGTGCTGATCGGCCCGGCGGCCTATCGCGTTCGAGGAGATGAGCAGCAGGCGGTCGACGCCGTCGAGGGCGTCGCCGAGTGTTTCCGGCTCGTCGTAATCGGCGTGCCGAACCTCCAGGCCGCGCGCGGCGAGGTCGCCGGCCTTCTTCGGACTCCGCACGGCCGCGATGATCTCATCCGGCTCGACGCCGCGATCCAGCAGGCTTTCGACGACCAGCCGGCCGAGGTGACCGGTAGCTCCAGTTACAGCGATCATAGCGCTCCTCCAGTGTTTGGTGATCGAGTGCGTCGAGGCGCTCGGGACCTATTCGTCCTCGTCCTGCAGTACCGCCTGGATTTCCAGCTCGATGCCGACCTTCTCGCTAACAAGGACGCCGCCGGTTTCGAGCGCCGCATTCCAGTTCAGACCGTAGTTCTTACGGTTAATCGTCGTCCGTGCTTCCAGGGCGATCTTATCGTTTCCAAATGGATCACGGCCGGCGCCGAGAAATTCGGCGTCGAGCTCGAGCGTCTCCGTCACGCCGTGCAGGGTGAAATCGCCGACGAGCGTGAACGTGGATCCGTCGACGTCCTTAACGTCCGTGGCCTTGAAGGTGATGGTCGGGTAGTTGTCGACCTCGAAGAAATCGGCCGAGCGAAGATGCTCGTCGCGCTTCTCGTCGTTGGTCGTGACGGAGTCGGCCTCGATGACGGCCTCGGCCTCCAGCGATTCGAGATCCTCCGGATCGAGATGGAGGGTTCCGTCGAACTGCTCAAAGGCGCCTCGCACCTTGCTGAATCCGAGGTGCCGGACGGTGAATCCCAGTCGCGAATGCGACGGGTCGATGGCGTAGGTGTTCAGTGCAACGTCTTGTGTCGTATACATGGTGTCTCCGACAGTATGATGCTTGGGTGTACGGAAGGTTTACCTGTGCAACCGATAGTTGTGATCACACATGTTTGGGCAAAAAAAGGTTAGATGCTGCCGCGAACTCGGGACAGAAGGTGAACGAGCATTTGCATTTGCTCGGGATTCAGCTCCGCGAACGGCCGCTTCTGCTCGGCCGCCGCCTCGCCGTCGACGGCCTCGAGGAGACGATGGCCCTGCTCGGTGATGCCCGTGCGGACCATCCGCCGGTCCTCGCTCGATCGTTCTCGGGCGATGGTGCCGGCCTCTTCCATTCGATCGAGCAGCCGCGTCACGTCCGGCATCCGGTTCACCATCCGCTCGGCAATCTCGTACCGGCACAGGCCTTCCGGACCCGCCCCGCGGAGAATGCGAAGCACATTGAACTGGGTCGCCGTGATGCCGTGCGGCTTGAGCATCCGCTCGAAGGCACCCATGAGCATCGATCCGGTCCGGATGATGCTTAGCTGCGCGGCGTGCTCGATGCTCGAAAACGGCATCGACTCTTTGAGCTCGGTATGGAGTTCGTCGGTCATCGCACCTATATATCTGTTACCACAACTATTGTTCTCACTAATAGTGTGAAGACTTGGTATAGGCCGCTCCACCGCCTGAAACGTTTCGACAAGCGATCATCGAAATCGGCCCAGTGTGGGCGCCAACCCCACCCATTCACTCGGCTACGAACAGCCGTACGTCGCCGAATTCGAGATCGAGGTCGTGCCGCGTCTGAGCGAGACCGCCATCCACGGCACGCATCGGACGCGGCACGACGAGCGTGCGCGAACCCGCTTCTGTAGCCACGAGCATCGCCGCACCCTCGGTTGCGTTGACGATGTCGGCCTTACTGCTCCAGAGCGTTGCTCCGGCATCCGTTGCGAGCCGCCGCAGGATCTGCGCTGTGAGGGGAGCCGTGCCGACGTAAACCGATGTCCAGCCGTCCATCGACTTGCGAGCAAAAGCGGTAGTGTTGCGCCCATCCGCCCAGGTGCCCAGGATCTCGGCGTCCTCGCCCGTCACGATGAATCGTGGTGCGTAGTGCTGCGGGCTCTTTACGCCGAATCGCTGCTCGAGCACTTCGTCGCCCGGGAATGCGGCATCGATGAGCAGAGGCCCCGGCACGTCGTTCACACGATAGCGGAATCCGGTCAATCGCTCCATCTGCTCCAGGTTAAGCCGTTCCGGCTGAATGAAGCCGGGGGCGTAGTACCAGACGACCGTCGCGCCGCTGCCTTGGAGCGCCGCGCGCAGCCGATCCACCTCGCTAGCCTCCAGCAGGAACGCGTAGGGCATCAGGATGAGGCGGGCCGCGCGCGCGTCGCCGGCGGTCAGATCCGAACGATGCAGGTAACGAACGGGCGCGCCCAAGCGCTGCACGGTGCGGTTCTGCGTGTCCAAGAACCAGTGATTGAAGAAATCGGTGTAGCGGATGCCCTGGCCGGGCCAGGGCCGTTCGGCCTGCCAGTGCCGAGTGGCGATGGCACTGTCGGTATCGGCCACGAAGAGCACCTCACCGACGGACGCGAGATCACGATCGAGATGGGTCGAAAAGAGATCGGAGTAGCGGGCGATTCCATCGATGAGTCGGTCGCTGCCGTACCAGCCGGAGTCCACGCCGTGCGAGGGGCCGAAGTCGAACAGCCAGCCGCCGATGCCGTCGGCGAATACCTTCCCGAAATCTCGCCGCAGGATCTTGACGCTTCCTTCTTCGGTGCCGCTGCCCGACCCGCCGATTCCGCGCCAGCCGTCGCGCTCATCCAGATACGTGCTCGGATCGATCTCCGAGACGAACAGCTTGCCGCGCCGCTTTAGCGACTCGAGCATCACCCGATGGGCGGCATCCCCGGCCACCCCGCGCGCGCGTCCCAGCCAGTTGCCGGCGCCGTCGATCATGTCGCTCTCCCAGCGCTCCTTCGTCTCGTCGTTCGTGTTCTGGTAGGTGTAAGGGGAGGCTATTAGATCAATATCGGGGCTATCGAGCACGGGATGCGGGTAAAGGTAGCCGCCCTCCTGAATCCTCGGGGACTCCATGATGTATCCGAAAAAGGTCCCCGCAATGACACGTCGGCCGCATGCCTCCTTCACGACGCGCATCGTTTCCGTCACCGTATTCGCGATGGTCCTGTGGAAGCGCCGATAGTAGCCCATCACGGCTTCCTCCTCTTCCGGATCTCGAAGCAGTCCATTCGAAGAATAGAGTCGCTCTCGCGGGGGCGGTATCGGGCCCGCAGCCGCCTGCATGGGCGCACTGTAGTCCGGCAGGAAGTCGCCACCGTAGTAGTTCCATTCGGATGTCCGTCCGTGCGCGATGAAGTAGCCCATCAATCGGCTTACGAGTGGACTACTCTCTATGTGTTCGATGTAGGCACGCAGCAGTGCCGCGGTATCGCGTTTCCACACCTCCGAGGCGAACGAGGCTTCGCGCCCTTCTCCGTAGAACTCGGTAAAGTAGTGCCCGCCCTCCATGCGCTCCATCCCGCGCTGCTCAATGCGATTGAACGTACCCTCCGCACCGGGCAGGCCGTACGCGATGAGTTCCTCAGGATGGGCATCCTTCCACCAGCGAGGCGATTGCAGCTGCACGCGCGGGAAGAACATCGCATCCGGGTGGATGGTCAGCAAACGCCCGAAGTACTCATCGTGCGCCGTCCAATCGTACTCGCCGGGACCCGTCCAGAACGATTGCAGGCCTATGATCGGCTGCAGCAGGTCGATGCCCATGCGCCGCATGTTGTCGACCGTGGGAAGCAGCTTGGTACTCAGGCCGAAGAGCGGCACGACCTCGCTGTCGTTTACGAACAGGCGCGGGCCGCCGCGCTCGGTGCGCACCTCGGAGCGCACGGGATCTTCGCCGCGGAGGGCCTCAAGAGTGTCGCGAGCAGCTGCATCGGAGATGCCGGTGAGCGCGCCCGTGCCGGGGAAGAGCAGATCGGCGGGCGAGAGCGCGACCGCACCGGTGGCGCTGCCGAGTAGTTGGAGAGCGCGGCGTCGTTTCATTTGCAAGCGTTGCGAATTATGGCGACGTGGGCGGTTCGCGTCTGCGGGGGCGGGCTCGTTGCAAACGGGCACCTATCCGTACCGATAAGTGCCATTCATTGCGAACGGGGACGTGCTTTCAGAGGGCTGAGGATCTCGCGATCGGTCGGCAGGTAGCGCGGCTCGAAGTCCGGCGCCCCGGCGGCCAGCTTCAAGAATACGTCCAGCGGCACGATTTCAAACTCCGGCCCGAGCTGGTCCAGAATGCCCATGACGTGCTCGATGGTGCTCCACTGCCGGATGTGCATCAGCAAGAAATACGGGCGGTCCGTGTTCATCCGGGCCAGCTCTTCGAGGTCCGCAACGGCTTCCTCGGTCGGTCGGCGCTCGCCGAGGTAGTAATCGTAGGACACGAGCGGCCGCCCGTCGCGGAGGTCGTACGTATTGGCGGGGCCGTAGCCATTGATGAAGCCGATGGCATCGGGCATGCCCTCGTAGTAGTCGTCGACGACGGGCTTCGTGAGATCCAGATTGCCCTGCGTGCGGGTGCCCTCGGAATAATCCATGATCTCGAAGACGCGGAGGTCGAGCCGCTCCATCAACTCCCGCGCCTCGTCGATCAGTTGCGGCCGCTTGTCGTCGGGAACGGCTTTTGGATACATGTAGCCGGGGCCGGAGAGCACGCCAATGAAGTAGTCGTTCGGTGTAGCCTGCTGGTAGAAGTACTGCAGGAGCGCCGGGCTCATCCACGCCCAGTTCATGGTCACCTCCCACGCGTAGGGCATCTGGCCGCGCCCCGGCTTCAGCCACGCGCCGAGGCCGAGGCCGTCCGTCTGCACCGCGGAGATGTAGACTTTCTCCTCAGCGACGAGGCTGGTATCCGGTGCCACGTTGTGGTTGTTAGTGAACGTGTATCCGGGCGTCGTTGGGATATGGATGTTGAAGGAGGTGTTCGGCAGTGAGTTCAGCCCCTCCATCCGAAGCGCGTGGCTGGAGACGAGCGTCACGTGCTGCCCCTCGGTGTCTTTCCTGTAGGAGTGCCAGCCGAGGACGATGCCGGCCGGGTTCATCTCGTCGAGGATCACGTCGGCGAGGCGGTACTCCGCCGTGTCGCTCGGGTTGGCCGACAAATCGGTGAAGAAGGCG
>CAZQAS010000110.1:4828-12143 GCA_964591285.1 uncultured Rhodothermales bacterium | reverse complement strand
CCGTCCCTTCGCCTCGAAGCACTCGCACATGGTTTGGCCACGACGTCCTCAACAGCCAGCGGAAGAATCGACATGGAAGCTGATACGACGCAGAAATCACCATCGAATGAAAACGGCGGACGCCGCTCATTTCTAAAGAAGGCGGCGCTCGGCGGACTGAGCATGAGCGCGATGGCGTTCACGCCCGTCGGTGAACAGGTCGACTACGTCACCCAGGGCGTATCCCGCCGATCGTCCCCGACCGATCTGCGGATCACCGATATGCGGGTTGCGTGGGTCGGCAACACGCCGATCGTCCGAATCTATACAAACCAGGACATCGTCGGCCACGGGGACGTGCGCGACCAGGGGGATCCCCGATACGCGCTCTTCCTGAAGAGCCGCATTCTGGGTGAGAATCCCTGCAACGTAGAAATGCTCTTCAAACGGCTGAAGCAATTCGGCGGGCAGGCGCGGCAGGCAGGCGGTGTGTGTGCCGTCGAGATGGCGCTGTGGGACCTGGCGGGAAAGGCGTATGACGTGCCGGTGTACCAGATGCTCGGCGGCAAATATCGTGACAAAGTCCGCGTGTACGTCGACACGCCGATGGTCCGGACGCCTTCGGAATTCGCGGCGCGGATGAAAGACCGCATCGACAGGGGATTCACGTTTCTGAAGATGGATTTTGGAATCGACCTGATCAAGGATGAGGAGGATACGGTGGTAGGGAAAAATCTGTGGGATCCTTCCCTGCGGCAGTGGGACCGCACGCCGGGATCCTACGGCATGACCCGACATCCCTTCACGCAGATCCAGATCACGGATCGGGGCCTGGAGCGCATCACGGACTTCCTCGCGGCCGTCCGGGAGGCTGTGGGCTACGAGATTCCCATCGCCTCCGACCATTACGGCCACTTCGGCGTGAACGACGCCATCCGCCTCGGAAAGGCAGTCGAACCGTATCGTCTGGCGTGGCTCGAAGATATGGTGCCGTGGGACTATACGGATATGTGGAAAGAGATCACGTCTGCGATCGAAACGCCGACGATTACCGGCGAAGACACTTATCTGCTCGAATACTTCAAGCCGCTGATCGACGCGCGTGCCGTTGACCTGGTGCACCCGGATCCGAATTCCGCCGGCGGCATCCTGGAGACGAAGCGAATCGGCGACTACGCGTACGAGCACGGCGTCGCGCAGGCGCTTCACCACGCTGCCTCACCCGTTTCATTCCTCGGAAGCGTCCACAGCGCGGCGGCGACCGAAAACTTCGTCGCGCTCGAGCATCACTCGGTCGACACCCCGTGGTGGGACGACCTCGTGACCGGGATTGAAGGTCCGATAGTGAAGGACGGATTTGTGGAGGTGCCTGAAGCCCCCGGCCTCGGCGTAGAGCTGAACGACGAGGTCGTCGAGGAGCACCTCCGCGAAGGCGAAGAATTGTTCGCGCCGACTCCGGAGTGGGACGAGCAGCGCTCCTGGGACCGGATCTGGAGCTGAGCAAGGACAACGTCTGACAGATGAAGTACGTATACAACGCCTTCCTTGTGGCCGCGGGCCTTTGCGCCCTCGGCCTCGTTGCCGCCCTCGTGCTCGACGCGACCGACTCTGCGGGTATTTTCGTCGTGGGCTTCTTCGCAGCCCTGAGCGCAGGTTCGCGCGGGGCTCCGCTGCTGCGTTCGTTCACCTTTACGATCTCGATCTTTGCGGCGGTCTCGGCCGCGATGTTCTATCCCGGTTACTTCCAGCGCGTCGGCGAATTCGAGCTCGATCAGCTCATCGTCCCGCTCATTCAGCTCATCATGTTTGGGATGGGCACGGCGATGAGCATCAAGGACTTCGCCGGCGTCGTCAAGATGCCGAAAGGTGTCTTCGTCGGTATCGCATGTCAGTTCGCCATCATGCCGCTGGTCGGCCTGGCGCTGGCCACCGGGTTCGGTTTCCCTCCTGAGATTGCGGCAGGTGTCGTTCTGATCGGCTCTGCGCCGAGCGGCGTGGCCTCGAACGTTATGGCGTATATCGCGGGGGCAAATCTGGCCCTCTCGATTACGCTTACGGCCGTCGCGACGTTGATGGCACCTTTCGTGACGCCGCTCTTGATGAAGCTGCTCGCGGGCCAGTTCGTGCCGATCGATTTTTTCGATATGATGATCGGGATCATTAACATGGTAATCCTCCCGATCGTGCTGGGCCTCGCCTTCAACAAGTTGATGCACGGCAAAGCCGAATGGCTCGACCGGGCCATGCCCGTCATTTCAATGGTCGGGATCGCCGTCATCATCACGATCATCACCGCCGCCGGACGAGACTCCCTTCTCACGATCGGTCCGGCTCTCGTCGCAGCCGCGATCATTCACAACGGCGCCGGCTACCTTCTAGGCTATTGGGGATGCCGGATGGTCGGATTGGACGAACGCTCGTGCCGCACGATTTCGATTGAGGTCGGCATGCAGAACGGGGGGCTGGCCTCCGGCATCGCACTGCAGATGGGTAAGCTTGCGACCGTCGGATTGGCGCCTGCCATATTCGGTCCATGGATGAATATCTCGGGCTCCGCCCTCGCTAATTTCTGGCGTGAAAAGCCGATCGACGAGCAGGAATCCGAAAAAGCCGGATTGCAGAAGGATGATCCGGAGCCGAAAGCGGTCGCGACCTAAGTCGAATTGAGCGCGTCCGTCACGTTGGGCGCTCGGCCGAATGCACCCCGAGCGCGGAACCGACTGGCTGACTGAAGGCGAGGATTCGATTATCGACGTCTCGGATCATGAATTCCGCTGATCCGAATAGCGTAGGTTCGAGGGTGCGGATGATGTGCACGCGGCGTTTGATGCGGTCGTACAGCTCGAAAACATCATCTACCTGGATATGCAGGACGAGCTGATTTTCGAGCGCGGGATCTGCGTAGGGGCGGGCCGACAACGCGTCGAGCGACCGAAATATAATTTCAATGGGACCGAGTTTTAGATGTGCGCGCGTCGCATCGCCGCGGCCTCGAACACCGACGAGATTAAACCCCAACACGTGGCGATAAAACTCGACCGTCCGCTCGACGTCAGGTACAGGAATGTTAGGAATCAGTCTGAGCATCGAGGCCCTTTCGAGGTGCTGCTTTCATCCGCACGCCGCGCCCATAACGAATCAGTACGCTCCAGGGCTTCTCGCCTGCTTCTCGCCCGCACAGCGTACCTTCTGGAAGGCCAAACATACCACGCATATATCGGAAAGTCCGCACGTGGTGAAGATTCTTAACATTCTCTTGCTGTCGCTTCGGTCTCCAATGGTTCGATCCCTGCTATGAATCGCGACGTCTTCTTAGAGATGGTACGGGGCACGGACCGCCCGTGGGACGTGGTGATCATCGGCGGTGGTGCCACCGGGCTGGGCGCCGCTGTGGATGCGGCGTCACGGGGATACGAGACACTGCTTCTCGAACAGAGTGATTTTGCAAAGGGGACGTCGAGTCGCAGCACGAAGCTCATTCACGGCGGTGTACGGTATCTTCAGCAGGGCAATCTTTCGCTCGTGCTCGAAGCGCTGCGAGAGCGCGGGAGGCTTCTGGCGAATGCGCCTCATCTGGTTCACAACCAGAAGTTCATCGTGCCGGCGTATTCCCGGTGGGAACGGCCTTATTACGGCATCGGCCTGAAATTGTACGACCTGCTCTCCGGCAAGCGGTCCTTAGGCAAGTCACACCTCCTCTCGAGAGACGAAACACTGCGCGAACTGCCTGGAATTCAGGCGATCGGCCTTCGCGGCGGCATCGTGTATCATGACGGACAGTTTGATGACGCACGCCTGGCAATTGCGCTTGCGAGGACGGCGGCAGACCACGGAGCTGCGGTCCTGAACTACGTGCGTGTGGAGGGGCTTCGGAAGACAGAAGGACGAGTGCAGGGCGTCGTCGCGCGGGATCTTGAGACGGGTGACGCACTGGAGATTTCCGCCCGGGCGGTGGTCAATGCGACCGGCGTGTTCGTCGATGCTATTCGCAGACTGGACGATCCGGACGTTCGGCACATGGTGAATCCAAGCCAGGGCATCCACATCGTCCTCGATCGGTCCTTCCTTCCGTCGGATTCTGCGCTGCTCATCCCGCGAACGAAAGATGGGCGCGTCCTTTTCGCCGTGCCCTGGCATCGCCACATCCTGCTCGGTACGACGGACACGCCGCTGGACTATATCAGCCTTGATCCTCGCCCCCTCGAAGAGGAGATCGACTATTTGCTAGAGTATGCGTCGATCTATTTCGAGCGGGCGCCGAGCCGGGCGGACGTGCTCAGCACATTCGCGGGTCTCCGACCGCTCGTGAGTTCCGAAGATGAGTCGGATACCGCGTCGATTTCCCGGGACCACGTCGTCCGGATATCCCCTTCCGGCCTTATCACCGTCACCGGCGGCAAGTGGACCACGTACCGCGAGATGGGCGAAGACACGATCGACCAGGCCGTGCGCACCGGGAATCTGGACCATCGGCCCTCACAGACGTCCGATCTACGACTACACGGGTGGAGCGAGTCGACTGCCGGCCGTGAGCCCCTCGACGTGTACGGTTCAGACGGCGCCGAAGTGGAGCGGGTCACACAAGAGGTAGATGGAGGATCCACGATTCTTCATCAAGATCTCCCTTACCTCAGGGGCGAAGTCATCTGGGCAGTGCGATACGAGATGGCGCGCACGGTCGAAGACGTACTTTCCCGGCGTACCCGTGCCCTCCTCCTCGACGCACGTGCTGCACGGGAGAGCGCCTCTACGGTGGCGGATCTAATGGCTCGCGAGCTGAAGCGCGACGACGACTGGAAGCAGTCACAGACCCGCGCCTTCTCACGTCTTGCGGCCGAATATCTGGCGGATGGAACGCAAGCCCAATACATCACGAAATCACGAGACGAATCGTCGATCGGAAAATGATGCGACTACGATTAAGGGGCGTCCAGGCAACGAGACCCGCTGCAGCTTTCCTTACGGCGTCGGTGCTCATCGCCGCGGTGCTGCTTGTAGGTTGCGGGGATAGGCCCCGCGACGACACGGCGTCGAGCTCGTCCGGAGATACCGCAGCATTCGCTCACGTGGACCTGCAGGGGCACCGCGGCGCACGAGGGCTCCTGCCGGAGAACTCGATACCTTCGTTCGAGAAGGCCCTCGAGCTCGGCGTACGCACGGTGGAGCTGGACGTCGTGGTGACGGCTGATTCACTGGTGATCGTGTCGCACGAACCATGGTTCTCCCACGTGATTTGCTCGACTCCCGATGGCGAATCCGTGCGCGAAGAGGAAGAGCGCTCTTACAACATCTACCAGATGACGTACGAGGAAACAGTGGAATTTGACTGTGGATCTCGCGGAAATCCATTGTTCGAGACGCAGGAGCCGCAGGCCGCACATAAGCCGCGCCTGGACAGCACGATCGTGGCGCTCGAGCAGTACGCGGACGAGACGGGGAGATCCGCGCCGAGGTACAATATCGAGATCAAATCACAGCCGGCGTTCGACGGAACGTTCGCGCCCGCTCCAAGCGCCTTCGCGCGTCTGGTATATGACGTGATCGAGGAGCACGGCATCCGGCAGCGGACTACAGTTCAATCATTCGACACGCGGTCGCTCAGAGCAATTCGAGAAATCGATTCCACACTCACGCTCGCTCTGCTGGTCGGAAATGATCTCGGCGTCGCCGGCAACGTAGAGCAGCTCGGGTTTACGCCGCCCGTCTACAGTCCCCATTATGATCTGGTGGATGCATCGACCGTCGATTCGGTGCACGATTCCGGCATGAAGATCATCCCGTGGACGATCAACGAATCCGACGAGATGCGTCGACTCCTCGATCTAGGCGTTGACGGCATCATTACGGACTATCCCGATCGAGCGGCGCCGCTTCTTCAATCCGGAGACGCCGAAGAAGGATCGGCAACAACAATGCCTTGAGCAGCATCGAGCATTCCTCGTTTGCACGTGCCGCTCATCTTTGTATTTTGGCGTGAATCTCCATTCGGTGCGCTGCATCTCCTCATCACGTTACGCTACCATGTCAAAAACGCGTCTTGCGGTACTCGCTGCCGGGGCGCTCCTGATCTATTTAGGAGTCGCTGCGACCTGGCACTCGTCCGCGACTGCAGATTATCCGGCGAATACCTCGATCAGTCCGGAAGCTGCCCCGGCCGAGACAAACTCGACGTATGAGGATGGGGAGGTCGACGCTTCGAGCGTTGCTGCGATGTGGTACAAGGGCAACACCCACGCACACACCGTGCTCTCCGGCCACGCCGACTCTTCGCCGGAGCACGTCGCCCGCTGGTATCTCGACCGGGGATACCACTTCCTGATACTCAGCGAGCACAATATTTTCATCGATCCCGATTCCGTCGAGCTGCCGGCACACCGACGCGAGGACTTCCTTCTCATACCGGGAGAGGAGGTCACCGGTACGAAAGTGATCCACACGACCGCGATGAACATAAACGGCCTCGTCGACTGGCACGCCGATCACGAGCACAAGCACGAGGTCATCCAGAGCCACGTCGACAGCACGATCCAGGCGGGCGGTACACCGATTCTAAACCATCCGAATTTCCAGTGGGCCGTCACCACGGACGACATGCTGCCGGTCGAGCGGCTGCATATGTTCGAGCTGTACAACGGACATCCACACGTTCATAATTACGGCGACGCGGAGCATCCATCCACAGAAGTGATGTGGGATGAACTACTGAGCCAGGGAATGATGATTTACGGCGTCTCATCCGACGATGCCCACGCCTTTCAGGAATGGGACGAATCGGTCTCGAACCCCGGTCGCGGCTGGGTGATGGTGCGCGCGGAGACGCTCACACCGGACGGGATCACGCAGGCGATGCGCCGGGGCGAGTTTTATGCGACGAGCGGCGTGATGTTGAGCTCCGTCGACCGCGGCGGCGACGTGTACCGCGTGGCCGTCGACAGAGAAGCAACCGATCGTGAACTAGAATCACCGTACCTGATCGGCCATAGAATCGAGGGCGTCCCGCAGTCTGCTGCCGCGGGCGGTGCATACGAGATAAGCTTCATTGGCGATGAGGGCAAAATTCTGAAGACCTCGAGCGGTACCGTGGCGTCGTATCGGGTGACGGAGGAGCAGTCCTACGTGCGGGCGAAAATTACATATCATCGTCCGGCTGAAGGTGGAGGAATGGAGGGCTATTATGCGTGGACGCAGCCGGTATTTACAGACCACCGTGCCGAACTGGCATCAGCATTCGGAAACCAACCTTCAGGAGATCCATCCCCATGACCCCATTTATTGCTGAAATTATAGGCACTGCGTTGCTGCTCTTGCTTGGCGACGGCGTCGTTGCCAACGTCTT
>CAZQAS010000110.1:0-4728 GCA_964591285.1 uncultured Rhodothermales bacterium | reverse complement strand
CCATCGGTACCTTCGTGCTGGTCTTCGGCGTCTTGTACCTCGCAGCTCCTGAAGTCGGATTGGGCGCGCTCGACGCGCTGCCGGTAGGATTGCTCGTACTGGTGATCGGACTCGCGCTCGGCGGGACGACCGGCTACGCGATCAACCCGGCCCGCGATCTGTCGCCACGTGTCGTGCACGCCCTGCTTCCCATCCCGGGCGGCAAGCGTGACAGTGATTGGGGCTACGCCTGGATTCCTGTTGCAGGACCGTTCGCAGGAGGCTTGATTGCGGCCCTTCTTTACCACATCCTGAATATCGGAACGCTGTAATTCATCCGGAGAGGGCTGCGCCATGAGAATGAGCATCGCAGGTTTTGGGGCCGTCCTTTTCACCACGGTCGCACTCGTCGGGCTTTCCGACGTCGTCGGTGGTCCGGGTTCGCCCGATGGGAACTCAGATGCAACGCCGCCGGATGCGTCGCCTGCAAGCCTGGAAATGCTCGAGGCTGCACGAGCTTTTCTGGATCTTCTCGACGAGGATCAGGCCGGTCGGGCGCGCTTCGACTTCGAGGACGACGAGCGATTCAACTGGCACTTCGTCCCTCGTGAACGAAACGGGCTGCCGCTGAAGGATATGACGGTCGAGCAGCGTGGGGCGGCGCACGATCTGCTGCGCAGCACGTTGAGCTCGCAGGGCTATTTGAAGGCGACGAGCATCATGTTCCTGGAGACGGTACTGCGAGAGATCGAGGAACGCGGGCCGAGGCGCGATCCCGAGGATTACTACGTGAGCGTCTTCGGGGAACCGTCGGCCGACCTGCCGTGGGGTTGGCGATTCGAAGGACACCACCTGGCACTTAACTACTCGTCCGCAGCGGGCGACCTCGCCGTTACCCCGGCGTTCATGGGGGCGAATCCGGAGCGGGTGCCGATAGGTTCTGCCGCAGGCCTCCGCGTGCTCGCGGGGGAGGAGGACCTCGCGCGGGCGCTGGTCAGGACTCTGGATTCCCAGCAGCGACGGCGCGCGATCATCTCAGATACGGCTCCTGACGACATCCTGACGAGCAACGACCGGCGCCCGAAGCTCGGCGATCCGGAGGGCCTTCCGGCCGCAGACATGAATGCGGATCAGCGTGCCGCGTTGCGGCAGGTAGTCGAGGAGTACGTGGGCAATGTGGCGCATGGCATCGCAGCCGCACAGATGGCGCGCATCGATGAAGCCGGGTTCGAAAACCTGCATTTCGCCTGGGCCGGAAGCCTCGAACCCGACGAACCGCACTATTATCGGATCCACGGGCCGACGGTCGTGTTCGAATATGACAACACGCAGAACGACGCGCAGCACCCGCATTCCGTGTGGCGCGATCTAACGGACGATTTCGGTGAGGACTTGCTGAAAAAGCATTACGAGGAAAGTCCCCACCACTGATCGCGAACAGCAGTCTTTATGCCCGATACGACGATTCAGGAGCCGGAAGTCACGCTCGAAATGGCTCGCGAGCATGGGATGACCGACGAGGAGTACCACTGGATGGTGGACAAGCTCGGGCGTACGCCGACCTTCGTCGAGCTCGGGATTTATTCGGTGATGTGGAGCGAGCACTGCTCGTACAAGAATTCGATCGCGCTTCTAAAGACGCTTCCGCGCGAAGGGGACGCGCTGCTCGTCGAGGCGGGAGAAGAGAACGCAGGATTAGTCGACATCGGCGACGGTCTCGCCGTCGCGTTCAAAATCGAATCCCATAATCATCCTTCGGCCGTCGAGCCCTATCAGGGCGCTGCGACCGGAGTCGGCGGCATCCAGCGGGACATTTTCACGATGGGCGCACGACCGATCTGCTCCCTCAACTCACTGCGCTTCGGTCAGCTAGAGAATCCGCGCGTGCGCTATCTGTTCGACGGCGTCGTCCGCGGCATCGGCGATTACGGCAATTCCTTCGGCGTGCCGACCGTTGCGGGCGAAGTCTACTTCGACAAGTCGTATGAAGGGAATCCGCTCGTGAATGCGATGAGCGTCGGGATCGTTAAGGTGGGCGATACGGCCTCGGCAATTTCGGAAGGCGTCGGCAATCCCGTCTACATCGTCGGATCGTCGACGGGCCGAGACGGCATTCATGGCGCCACGTTCGCCTCGGAGGAGATCTCGGAGGCTAGCGAGGCGAAGCGGCCGAGCGTGCAGGTCGGGGATCCGTTTACCGAAAAGCTGCTGCTGGAGGCCACCCTCGAGGCCATCGCGAGCGGGGCCGTCGTAGGCATCCAGGACATGGGTGCCGCGGGCCTCACCTGCTCCTCATGTGAGATGAGCGCTCGCGGCGAGAGCGGCATGGTCATTCACGCCGACAGAGTACCCGTACGGGAGCTCGGCATGACGCCGTATGAAATCATGCTCTCCGAAAGCCAGGAGCGGATGCTGCTCGTCTGTGAAAAGGGTCGAGAAGCGGAAATAGAAGCTATTTTTGACAAATGGGATCTGCACGTGGTGCAGATCGGCGAGGTGGTCGAAGAGCCCCGGGTTAAGATTCTCTGGAATGGTGACGTCGTGGCGGATGTAGATGCGGATCACCTCGTGCTCGGGGGCGGCGCACCGGTTTATCACCGAGAAGCGCGCCGGCCGGAGTATCTGGATCGGCTCGAACTGGACCTCGATGCGATTCCGGACGTCTCGCCTGCGGACGCTGCCGATGCCCTGACGACCGTGATGGGCTCACCCAACATCGCCTCAAAGCAGTGGGTTTTTGAGCAGTACGACACGATGGTCCGCACGAATACGCTCGTGGGGCCGGGACCGAGCGATGCCGCAGTCGTTCGCATCAAGGGTACGAACAAGGGCCTCGCCGTCAAGACGGATTGCAATGCGCGGTACGTATATCTGAATCCGCGCCAGGGCGGGCGTATTGCGGTCGCAGAGGCGGCCCGCAACGTGGTCTGCGCCGGTGGAAAGCCGCTCGCGATTACGAACTGTCTGAACTTTGGAAATCCGTACAAGCCCGACGTGTACTGGGTCTTCAAGGAGGCGGTCGGAGGCATGGGAGATGCCTGCCGGACCTTCAACACGCCCGTCACGGGCGGGAACGTTTCGTTTTACAATGAGAATCCCGAGGGTGCGGTCTTCCCCACGCCCACAATCGGCATGTTGGGCCTCGTCGAAAACGTAAAGGACCATGTTACCACGATGCCGTTCAAGAACGACGGGGATGCGATCTATCTTCTGAGTCCGGCGGGGTGGACGCATCAGGATGATCTGGGCGGATCGGAATACCTTGCCCATCTTCACGGGATTACAGCCGGAAATGCACCGCATTTTCATCTGGATGAAGAGAAGGCCGTGCAGGACGCGATGCTCTCGCTGATTCGTAGAGGTGCGGTGAAAAGCGCCCATGATATCTCAGATGGCGGGCTGGCCGTTTGTTTGGCCGAGTGTGCAATCTATGCCGATGGTCTCGGGGCGGACTTTGATCTGGGTTCGTCCGACACCAGACTCGACTCGCTGCTGTTCGGTGAGGCTCAGTCGCGAATCGTGTTCACCTCCGCCGCGGGTGCCGATGTTGCGGCAGACGGGGTACGTGTCACCCGAATTGGAACCGTTACTTCGGGGCAGTTCAGCATGCGCGTGAATGGAGAGCGTATAATCGACGTGCCGGTCGACCGCTTGAGCGCACCCTACAATTCGACGATACCGTCATATATGGCGCGTTGACCGGGGAAATTGACCCGTCCTTCAATGGATGCTAGAAACCCGGTGAGTAAGCCTCCTGTTCAGTAACAGATGGCGTCCTCGTGACACTAAACGATGTTGTAAAGAATTATTCGAAGTGCATACATCCAAAGAGGAAAGATATGGCGGACATAAAGCCGGTAATGGTAACCGACAGTACGTTCAAGAGTGAAGTGGTGGAATCCGAGCAGCCGGTGCTCGTGGATTTCTGGGCGACGTGGTGCGGTCCATGCCGCATGATTGCTCCGATGATTGAAGAACTCGCCGACCAGTTCGAAGGGCGGGCCAAGGTCGCGAAGGTGGACGTGGATCGGAATCCTCAAATAGCCATGCAGTTCGGCATCCGGTCGATTCCTACGCTTCTGTTCTTCAAGGACGGACAGGTGGTCGATCAGCTTATCGGCGCCTCCTCGAAGAAGGCATTGTCGGACAAGCTCGAATCGCTGGTTTCCCAACCAGCGTAGCGTAGAGTTCGCGGCGGGTGCTCTCTGGCTCCCGACCGCTTGAGATCCGAATTTCAACGATATGCCCGAGGAAGCGGCGAGAAGCACCGGCTTGTCGTCTTCATCGGGTATATTTGTTGGCATCAACTCACACCATTACCAGAGCCTACCTCATGAGCGTGAACGGAATACCGGATGTAACGGCCTTCGACGAAATCGATTTCTCGAAAGCTGAGAATCGACACGTCGTGGTCGTCGGAACGGGACCGGCAGGTCTTACAGCGGCGCTGTATGCCGCGCGTGCGAATCTCTCTCCTGTCGTGTACCAGGGCGCCGAGCCCGGCGGGCAATTGATGACGACGACCGACGTGGAGAATTACCCTGGTTTTCCGGATGGAATTCTTGGGCCGGAGATGATGCAGCTTTTTGAGGCGCAATCATCTCGGTTCGGTGCGGATCTCCGATATGGCACCGTCTCCGCCGTAGATTTCTCACGCAGGCCGTTTCGCCTGCTCATCGATGACGAGCGCGGCATAATGGCGCAGACGGTCATTATTTCCACGGGAGCGTCTGCGAAGTATCTCGGGCT
>CAZQAS010000109.1:0-12144 GCA_964591285.1 uncultured Rhodothermales bacterium | reverse complement strand
CGGTGGCCGGCTTATTCGATTTGCTGCGGGAAAGAGGGAGCGAAGGCCGAGGCAGGCCGTTCACCCCTCGGATCGAAGAATCGCATTCGACCCTTCATATCGCAGGTCCAGACTTCGACGGCGCCCCGCTCGAAGTAGAGGTGTCGCTTCTCTTCGATCTCGCCCTGCGTGTTAGAGTAGGAGAGGACCTCGACACAGATTTCCGGCGCGACTGGCGATGCGTCTATATCCTCTGGCACCTCCCGCAGGCGTTGCTCCGAGATCCACACGACGTCGGGCACCTTCACCCCTTTTGAGGTCTCAACGGCGAACTCGACAGCTACGCGTCCGGGACGCGGGATTCGTTCGAGCAGCGCCCCAACCCGGAATTGCGTAAGTCCGTGGCCGGGCTTCTGCGGGCTCATTACGAGCTGGCCGTACTCGTTCGTCTCGATCTTGTACGGCAGATCCCGCAGCGACGAATCGCGAAGCGCTCGGCTCCATGGCGAGAGTGTTTCCATGCGGTGCATGTTTCGATCCCTTCGTCAACTTGTCTGATACCCCTGAAGACGACGCCCGATCCGCCGATGAACGGCCGCGGGACCATCTTTATCTATATAGACACAAATGGGGTGCTCGTTATAACTCATCAGCGGCCGGCTGTGCTCATTCTCCTTGCTCACCGAGCGCTAGGCTCAATTGACCGAAAGCCTGGTGGAGCGCCTTCGCAGAGGGGTCTTGATCAGCCGGGGCTCGCAGGTGCTCACGCTACCTCGCGGACGGCGGCGGCCGACGTGGCGGGTCGCGTCAGTGCGATCCCGGCCCAGATGCGGAAGATGATGGCGAGCAGCAGCGACGGCATGAACATGGCTCCTGCCAGTGCCGATAGCGGCGTGTCGGGGGCAAACAGCGTCAGAACCGTCGCCAGGCCGGTGAGCAGGCCGAGCCATCCCAGCAAGAAGGGCATCGCCCGCTCCGCGACGATCGCCCAGCCGGCGGTCAGCATCGACAGACCCATGAACAGGCTGCCGGCGCCTCCGGCGGCCTCGTGGCCCACCACGATGAACGCCGTCCATGCGCTCTCGGCGGCTGCCGGGTTCCGGGCAAAGGCTTCAAGGAAGGCCGGGACGCCGTACCAGTGAGCCAGCGGCACCAGCAGATGGAGCGTGATGCCGATCATGCCGAACCAGAGGGTCGTCGTCGCCAGCGTAGGAGTCTTCGATTGGAGGCGGGCGGCCAGACCGGCTATGAAGACGATCAGGAAGATGAGATTGACGAACCCGGAGAGCACGGCCCATCGCAGGATCGTCCCGCTTTCCGTCAGGAACGCCATCGCGGCCGCTGGATCGGCGAAGCTTGCGGGCGTCCAACCACTGGCGCCCCACAGTACACCTTCGATGAGTAGCCCAATGCCAGCTAGTATGCCGGACCATCCTGCGATGTTGGGATCGAGTGTCATGGCAAGTGCTTCATTACGAGTGGCAGTCATGGCATCTGCGTCGGTTCGTTCGAGGGGGTGGACGCCGGCGGTGCCTCGGAGAGTTCGCGGATCGGCTGGTCCGTGTTCAGGTGTATGGTCCGGCGCCGCACGGCCGCACCCTTCGACGACGATAGCAGCGCGACGTAGCGTCCGACGTCGTCTTGCCCGACCGGGTCTTTCCGGGCATTCTGATCGCTCCAGCCGAAGCGCGTGTAGAGCACGACCTCGTTCACGCGAACCGGCGTATCCTCCGTCTCCCGCATCACCAGGCGCGCCAGCATCGCCTGTGCGGCGGTCGCGATGGAAACCAGCCCCGTACCCGAAAACATGGGCTCGAATGCGAGCGGGCCGTTGATGAACGTGTAGCTGCCGCCGGTCTCGCTCAGTGCGGGGATGACCGCGCGGGCGACGTTGAAGTGCGCCAGCAGGTAGCCGTCGAGCGCCTGCTGCAGGTCCGCGGGCGGCGCGGAGAGCACCGACGGCGCTGCCACGAACCGGCCCAGGCTGGCGACGGCGGCGTTCAGAGGGCCCCCACGAGAGGTGATCTCGTCCAGGATTCGTTCGGCATCGCCCTCATCGGCGACATTCCCTTCGATGCCGACGAGCCGCTCGGCATGGGCGGGGCCCACCTCGGCTCGGAGCCGATCGAGCTTCTCCGGCGATCGCGAGGGAACGGCTACCGCAGCACCCGCATCGAGCAGGGCGGCCACGATAACTCGGCCGACGTTGCCCGTACCGCCGGCGACCAGAACCCTTCGGCCGTTAAGTAGATCATGCATGTTTGGCACCTCGAGATAAATGAATTCACGGAGTTTGTGTGTTTACAACACATAAAGGTTCAAAAAAAATCACGAGACGAGCGCGTCGCAAAACTCTGCGAGCTGTCGGAGCTGCGCAGGAGTCAGCGACGCCGTTGCCTCTTCCATGACTCGTTCGATCTCGGGATCGAGCGTGTCCAATAGCTCGAGCCCTGGTGTTGTGATGCGCGCTATGGACAGACGCGCGTCGTGAATGCCGGGACGGCGACCGACCAGACCGGCGCGTTCGAGACGATCAAGCATGCGCGTAGTGTCAGGCGAGCGGCGCATCAAACGCTCGGTAATTTCTGCGCGCGCAAGGCCATCCGGCTGCGCGCCGCGCAGGATACGGAGGACGTTGTACTGATCGCCCGTAATGCCGTGGCTGTTGAAGATTTCGTCGGTCTGCTGCGTGAGATAATCGGCGGCCACAACGACGCTCACCCAGGCCTCTGAAACGAGGCTGGAGAAATGTCGTTGCTGGATGCGCTCGGCGATGCTCATGAATGCATGATACGTGTTGTCAACACATAAGTCAAGTGGGCGCCTCCCCTTGCTTACGTATTCGATCCTCGCCTACGCACGTCCACCGTCCCACCGCTCGACGACCTTCAAGTAGACTGATCTCCAGAGCATGACAGCCATCGAACGACTTCGCCGCCCCGGTCGCCGCGCGGCGCGCATGGGAACGGCCATGGCGCGCGCGTTCAAGCAGGAGCCGAACTTCAGGTATATGCTCACGAATGAAGCGCGCCGGGAACGTGCCCTGGCCTGGTTTTTCGGCTCGTTCCTTGTCCGACTGGGTCTTACCTACGGCGAAGTATATGCGGAGGCGGGCGGCTCCGGCGGCGCCGTCTGGATGCGGCCGGGAGCGTCGGTCAGCACGTGGGGATCGCTGCGGGCCGGGCTGCTTGCCATGCCCCTCCATCTGGGCCTCCGTGGAACCGCTCGATCCGCTGCCTTCGGGGCGTACATCGAGGACGTGCGCGAGAAGGTCGCTCCGCCCGATCACTGGTATCTCGTCGCCCTGGGGGTCGAGCCGGACCGTCAGGGCCGCGGTTTCGGCGCGGCGTTGATGCAGCCCGTGCTCGAGCGGGCCGACGCCGCCGCGTCGCCAAGCTATCTGGAGACCTTCCGAGAACGCACGGTCCGTTTTTACGAGCGGTTCGGATTTGAAGTGATCCACGAGGATGCCATTCCGGAGGGCGGGCCCTCGTTCTGGTGCATGGCCCGCCATCCCGGCGGATGATGCAAACGCCGATAACGACCAAAGGGTACTACTACAACATACGTCGAACTCGACGGTGGTTGCAGGGTAGGTGACTGCTTTCCGCACGTCCTATTCGGACACCTCGACGCGTTCGATGGCTCCTCAGCGGCTACGTTTCCCGTCGGAGGTCTCAACTACGACGCGGAGAAGGTCATGGAGGTTGGAAGTGGGTCGTGTCACGGCAATCTTTGCGACTCCTACTGGGTGTTCGTCGCTTCAGAGGTCGGGGGATACGCCTGCCGTTGCGACCCGCGCCGCCAGGGCTAGCCGCCGACCGCAGCTTTGAGCCGGCGGACCATTTCCATCGCATTCGCTGATGTGGGATCCAGCGCCAACGCCTTACGATAGCTTTGAAGGGCGTTTTCGAGGTCGCCGATCGTGGCGAAGGCCTCGCCGAGGCTGTCGTAGACGTTCGACGATTCGGGATGGGTCTCCGCGTTTAACGTAAAGATCGCCAGCGCGTCGTCCGCACGTCCGCGGCGCAGCAGCTTATAGCCGAGAAGATTGACCTGGCCCTCGGCGAAGTTGTAGGCATCGGGTTCGTCGCGTTTCAAGCGATGGTACGTCTCGATCGCCGCGTCGGCGCCTTCCGCCTCGACGATCGACTCCAGCTTCTCGCCGATCGACGGCTTCTCGGAGGACTGGTAGCCGATGCGCTCCAGATTGAGGCGGGTACCGAGCAGGGCGAACTCGATCCGGACCTCCTCGGAGAGCGCCTTGATTCCCCAGAAGTCGCCGCCGTGGATGTCGTAGTCGTTCCGGTTGAGCGTCAGCGCTCCCTTGAAGCCGATTCGAACGTTTCCCCACGCGTCGTCGATCGTCCGCCTGAGCATGCGCTCGAACGGCACGGTGACCTCGCGCGTGACGCCTTTCATCGTCAGGTGGCCGTGCGCCACGAACCCGTCGCCGTCTTGAGCGATCCGCTCGCTCTGGAAGAAGATCGTGGGATGGTTCTCCGTATCGAAGAAGCGCTCGCTGCGAAGGTCTCTGTCGCGCCAGTCGTGTTGCGTATCGATGCTTGCGGCATCGATCGACAGCGTGATCGACGTGTTGGACATGTCCGATTCGTCGTACAGGATCGAGGCGGTGAAGTCTTCGAACGTACCTCGTACGTCCGTCAAGCCCAGGAAACGGATGATGAAGTCGAGCTGGGAGTGGGAGCGGTCGAGCCCGAATAGTTCGGCGCCGATTTCCGGAAGAATGCCTGGCGTGGTCGAATCGGCATCAACCGATGCCGAGGGCAATGCCTTAAGCGCGGGCGCCGTCCGCGGAGCCGCTTCGGCGGCGACGGTCGGCGCAGTCACTCCTGCCGCGATGAGTAGCAGGCCGAAAAAGAGGGGAGATGGGGTACGCATGGTTTGGAGATTCTGCGTTTATTTAAAAGGGCGCTTCGCTCGTTCGGCGTTGACCGGTCGCCGTTTGGACGTGCGGGCCCGCTCGTCCGGGCAGGTGGCCCAACGTCCGAACCGGCCGTGCTCGAGTCCTGAAGAGCACGTAAGGTTTTCCTAAGGCTTTCCTAAAGACATCCCGCTCCAGGGGGCGAGAGTCCATCTGGACGCCCTCCCCTCAGCGTGTCGCCATGGCATTCGAGCAGTCTTTCTTCGTCGGAGAATGGCAGGTACAGCCGCGTCTGAACCGCATCGCGACGAAGGAGCGGACGGTCCAGCTTGAGCCGAAGGTGATGGACGTTCTCCTGACTCTCGCCGATCACCGCGGACAGGTCGTGGAGCGGCAGAGGCTGCTCGCGTCGGTCTGGGCGGATACCGTCGTTGGGGAAGAAGTCCTCTCCCGCGCTGTTTCGCAGCTCAGGAAGGCGTTCGGCGACGACGCGCGCGATCCCCACGTCATCGAGACGATCCACAAGACCGGCTACCGTCTCATCGCTCCGGTGGAACTTCGAGGGATGCCGGGTGACGAGGCTCCGAGCGTCGGCGTGTCACGGGCGTCAGTGCGCCCCGCGCGGCGACGAAGGTGGCTGTTGCGCATCGCAGGGGTCGCGGCGGCGGCCGTCGTGCTCCTGGTCGCCGTCTACGTCATCGCGGGCCGCCCCGCGCCGGACTCGCGGCTGGTGCTCCGGACCGTCCCTGCCACCACCTTCCGGGGCACGGAATTTCATCCGGCCCTGTCGCCCCAGGGAGCGCGCCTCGCCTTTATCTGGACCGGACCGGAGAACGGCCATCTGGATCTCTACGTGAAGATGCTTAATTCCGAAACGCCGGTGCAGCTTACCGAAGGTCCGTTCTACGAATACAGTCCGTCGTGGTCGCCCGATGGTTCGGAGATTGCGTTCGGGCGCTTCGGAACCGGTATCTTCGTAATTCCTGCGCTCGGCGGTCCCGAGCGGAAGCTCGTATCCGTCGAGGCATCGGCGCGGCCGCACGTGGCGTGGTCGCCGGACGGTAGCCACATCGCGTACACGGACAGACCGGCTCCGGATCATCCGTATCGAGTGCATTTGCTACCTCTCTCCGGCGGCGAGCCCAGAGTTCTCACGGCGCCGCCTGCCACCTATGAAGGCGACTCCTCGCCGGCCTTCTCGCCCGACGGGACGCGCCTTGCCTTCGTTCGCACCACCTCCAACGCCGCCGACGTGTACGTCTTGCCGCTCGACGCTGCGACCTCGTGGCGGCTTACGTTCGACGCTGCGGAGGTCGCCGGCGTGAGCTGGTCGCAGGACGGGAGACACGTGCTGTTTGCCTCCAGGCGAAGCGGCGAATTCGCCGTGTGGCGCATCCCACACACCGGCGGCGAGCCTGAGCTGGTGGCGGCCACCCAGGGCAGCGATCTGCTGCAACCGTCCATGCGCGCAGATCGGATGGCGTATACACAGGCTACGATGGACGCCAATATCTGGGAGATCCCGGCCGACGGTGATCCGGCCCCGCTCTTCGCCTCGACGCGGATGGACTTCAACCCGCACGTTTCGCCCAATGGGGATCAGGTGACGTTCGTCTCGACGCGTTCCGGTTCCATGGAAGTGTGGATCGCGGATGCTGAAGGCCTGGAGCCGACGAAGCTGACGGAATTCACCGGCGGTAGCGTAGGGAATCCGCGCTGGTCGCCGGACGGATCGGAGATCGCCTTCGATGCCGGTGCGGGCGGTCAGTCTGATGTCTACGTCGTGCGCGTCGCTGACCGCCGAGTTCGGCGGATAACGACGCACGAAGCGGCCGATGTCGCGCCGTCGTGGTCGCGCGACGGATCGCACCTCTACTTCGGATCGAATCGCGGGGATTCGTGGGGAGTGTGGTCGGTGCCTTCAATGGGCGGTACGCCGGGACGGATCATCGCCGGCGGATTTTTCGCGCAGGAGGCTGCCGACGGATCGCTCCTGTTCACGCGTTCGGGCCGGGAAGGATTGTGGCGCCGCACGCCGGACGGAACCGAATCGACACTGGTTGAGACCCTGGCCGCGGCGGACTGGTCGAATTGGAGCCTGCTCGGAAATCAGGTCTATTTCGTGCATCGCGCGGAAAGAGCCGTCCACGTCACGGATCTCAGTTCGAGATCGACCGAATCGTACGTAGATCTACCCGAGCTTCCGTACTGGAGCCGCCCCGGCATGAGCGTCTCGCCGTCCGGCAGCGTTCTCTATGCGCGCGTCGATCACAGCACGTACGATATCATCGTATCGGACCGGCCATGAGAGCCATGATGATCCCGACGGGGCGCGCCGAGGACCTCAAGGGCGCCACGTCACTCCTGCAGATCGGCCGCAATCGCATCCAGCCGCGCCCGGATCTCCGCCTCCGGGAACCAGCGGCCGACCATCACGCCCGCGCGAGCTTGACGTTCGCCACGTCCTCCAGAGGTCGTGTCTGAGGATGAACGGCTCCTCAACGGGCAGTGTCCGGAAGGCCCGGCGCGCGCAATGTGTAGTGGATGGAGAAGACCGTCACGATTAGATCGGAACGAAAATCGCCCGAAACTTTCGGCTCAAATGCATTTATTGGGTGCAGAATCGCGAACTTAAACGTGTAAGTAAACCGACGCCTCCGTGGCGACGGCGCACGCTCGCGGCCGTCCATCCAACCGACCTGATGCATGACTCCGATCGTCTCGCCCGCGGCCGTTGCACCCGCCGCCGAACCGGTCGTCACGCGCGGTCGTCTCGTCTCGCTCGACGTGTTTCGCGGGGCGACGATCGTCTTCATGATCCTCGTCAACAAACCCGGGCTCGGACGCACGCAGCTCGCGCCACTGCAGCACACAAGCTGGCACGGGCTTACGCCGACCGACTGGGTCTTTCCGTTCTTCCTCTTTATCATGGGGGCGGCGATGGCGTTCTCCTTCGCGCGGCGCCGCCGCGAGGGCGCCGGGCTCTGGCGCAAGGTCGTCGTCCGCTCGATCCTGATCCTGCTCGTCGGGTGGGCGCTCTGGCTCTACCCGCAGCTCTTCTCCGAGCGGTCGTGGAGCGAGATCCTGGCCAATTTTCGCGTCTTCGGCGTGCTGCCGCGCATCGCGCTGACCTACCTGTTCGCGGGATTGATCGTTCTGGCGGTGCCCAACGTGAGGCGCATTGCGATGATCTCGGCGCTCCTGCTGCTCGCCTACTGGGCGCTGATGGTCTTCGTCACCTACCCTGGCAAAGGCGTCGATCCGTGGGCGATGGGCAACAATGTCCACCAGTGGCTGGATCACGTCGTGCTGGGCAGCCACCAGCGCATCCCGGGACGCGAGGGCAGCTTCGGCCGTGAGCCGCTGGGTCTTATGGGGACGATCCCCTCGATCGTCAACACGCTGCTCGGCTACCTCGCCGGCGTCTGGCTGCGCTCGGAGCGGAGCGATGCGGACAAGACGATCGGCCTGATGATCTCCGGCTTCGTCGCGCTCGCGGCCGCGTCCTTCTGGGCCGGCGATCTCGGATATAACATCGGCGGGCTCGAGGAGCAGCGCCTCGCGTGGATGCCGCTCAACAAGCGGATCTGGACGTCCACGTACGCCCTCTACACGACCGGCCTCGCGCTGCTCGCCCTCGGGGCGCTGTACTGGGCGATCGACATGCGCGGCGCCCGCCGCACGACGCGGTTCTTCACCGTTTTCGGGGCGAACGCGATCTTCGCCTACGCCGGATCGACGCTGATGCACCAGAGCCTCGGGCTGATCCGATACGAATCCGCCGGCGAGGTCGTCTCGGCGAAAGGCTGGATCGTCGGCCTTTTCGAGAGCGCCTTCGGCGGCTATCCCGCGGGTGTGCTCTATCCGATCCTGATGATCGTGATCTGGTGGGCGATTCTCGCCTGGATGGATCGGCGCCGCATTTACATCAAACTGTAGTGCTAGTGATGACCACGATGACGTCGATCCGACCCGTCCCCTGCATTTTGGCGGTATTCATCGCGTTTGTGCCCGCCCTAGGCCAGGACCTCGACGATCCGATCCTGTCCACCATCCCGCCCGACCGGCCGAGCGCGGGTCCGCCGAACCACATCGACGAGTCGTGGCACGACTGGCTCGAGCGAACCGGCGAGCGCCCGCCCGATTGGGACACGATGCCGGCGCGCGCGCTGCTGCCCGACCTTTTGACGCTCGAGCGCGGCGGCGTCGAGACGCCGATCCGCACGGCCGAGGAGTGGCAGGCCCGGCGCGAGCGCGTCGCCGAGCTGTATCAGCAGTGGGTGATCGGCGACTTCCCGCCGGCGCCCGGAGAGGTCGAGTCCGAGGTCCGGGCGAGCGCACTGCCCGACGGCGGCCGCGAGGAGGAGATCGAGCTCCGCTTCGGCCCCGACGGCGAGGCGCGGATGAACCTGATCCTGCGCACCCCGCCCGAAGAGGGGCCGCATCCCGTCTTCATGACGCAGTGGAACCATGCAAGCTGGGCGGAGGCGGCCTACCTTCGCGGTTACGCCACGGCCCGCTACGCCGGCGCCGACGCGCGCGACGACACCGAGGCGTATGCTGAAATCTGGCCCGATTACGAGTTCTCACGTCTTGCCCGGCGCGCCTGGGGCGCGATGCGGGTCATCGATTATCTGGAGGAACGTGAGGTCCTCGACGCCGACCGCATCGCCGTCGCCGGACACTCGCGAAACGGCAAGCAGTCGCTCATTCTGGCCGCGTTCGATCCGCGAGTGGCGGCCGTCGTCTCGAGCAGCGGCGGCACCGGCGGGGAGAATCCGTGGCGCTTTACCGACGTCGCCTACAACAACGAGTCGCTGGAGGAGATCACCTGGGAGTTTCCGACCTGGTTCCACCCGCGCCTCCGCTTCTTCATCGGCCACGAGAACCGGCTGCCGGTCGAGCAGACGGATCTGATGTCGCTCATCGCCCCGCGCGGGCTCCTGCTCAGTACGGCGATCAACGAGAACGAGGGCGGGCCGTGGGGCGTCGAGCAGGCGTTCGGGTCGCTGCAGCCGGTCTACGAGTGGCTCGGCGCTCCCGAGAACCTCGCCTATATCCGCCGCCAAGGCCAGCACGGCCTGCCGGCTGACGTGCTCGAGCAGTACTTCGATTTTTTCGATCATGTGCTCGACCGCGGCGGCCCCGCACCGGCGAACCGGCGCGATTATCCCTATACGTTCGAATCGTGGTTAGAGCGGTCCGGCGAGGAGATCGATCCGCTCGATTTTCCTGACCGAACCGGCGCCGAGCCCCTGCGTGACGACGAGGGGCGGCCGATCCGATCTGCCGCCGAATGGAGCGAGCGCCGCGATGCGATCCGGGAGCGGCTCCTCTGGCTGCTCGGCGACGACGCCGAGGATGCCGCGCGGCGCTCGTCGGAGGCATTCGTCGAGAGTGACCGGGAGGAATCGATCGGCGAGGTGATCGGCCGTCCAGAGGTCGACTCCGCCGAGCGCATCGTGCTCGAGCCCGGCGGGGAGGCGGCGGAGCCCGAGTTGCACCTGTATCTGCCGGAGTCGGGCGGGGCTCGCGTCCCCGTCGTGTTGTTCTTGCACGGCTACACCTACCAGTCGGGCTGGGCGCGCCGCATCGACCCGCTGATCTCGCGCCTCACCGAGCAGGGCATCGCCGTCGCCGCATTCGATTTTATCGGCTTCGGCACGCGCATCGAGGACGGGACCGACTACTACGAGCGCCGGCCGCGAGGCTCGAAGCTTGGCCGCATCATCGCTGACGCGCGCGCGGCCGTCGGCGCCCTGGAGGCCCACGAGCTAGTTGGCGAGATCTGGCTCGCCGGCACGAGCCTCGGCGGCAGCGTCGCGCTGATGACCGCCGCTCTCGATGACCGGGTTGCGGGCGTCTCGGTCGAGAGCGGCTTCACTCCATGGCGCGAGGCGAGTCCCGCAGTAGAAGGGGCCTACGCGTTCTCGCACCAGCACGGCCTGGCGCCGCGCCTCGGGTTTTTCCACGGCCGCGAGGAGCGTATTCCCGTCGACTTCGCCGAGATCATCGCCGCCGTCGCGCCGCGGCCCGTCCGCGTGGTCGCCCCCGAGCACGACTGGCACGCCGACACCGACCGCGTTCGTGAGGCGATCGATCAGGCCGCTCCGTTCTGGACGCTTCTGGGCGCGGACGGCGGACTCGAGCTCGAGACCCCGCCCGGTTTCCGCCCCTTCTTCCGCGACGGCGCTTTCGGCGCCGCCGCACAGCATGCGATGGCCGACTCGATCGCGGCAGAGCTGCGAGCACGCGGGGGTGAAGGCTGACGCGGCGCACGACGATCCCGTTGCGCCCACCATTCGAGGCGGTTTTGTATGATACGGTTCGTAGCCAGCCTCCGAACGACCTACGCGCCGCATGATGGACCATTCCGATTCCCCGTTCGCCCCGCTCCGATGGATCACCGTACTCGTAGCAGCATGCATGCTCGCCGCCTGCGCTCGCACGACTGAGACCGTCGAACCCCGCCAGGCACCTGCAATGGACGTAGAGCACACCATCATTCCTGCGCCGGTCTCCGTCGATCTCTCGTCCGCGGACGTGTTCACGCTCACAGACGCCACGCAGATCGTTGTGGACGGCGGAGGCGATGACGCCCGGCGCATCGGCGAATTCCTCGCCGGGCTGATCGGCAACACCGCCGAGACCACGCCGGAGGTCGTCGAGGCGGGCTCGGAAGCCGCCGGGCCGCACATCCGCATCACGCGAGACGGACCCGCGCAGGAAGGGGCCTACGAGCTGGACATCACGTCTCAAAGCGCGACGCTGCGCGCGGGCACGCCGTCGGGACTGTTCTACGGCGTGCAGACCATCCGCCAGATGCTGCCCGCCTACGTCGAGTACACCGCGGCATATCCCCATCCCCTTACCCTGCCCACCGGCCGCATCAGCGATGCGCCGCGGTTCGAGTGGCGGGGCGCCATGCTCGACGTCTCGCGGCATTTCTTCCCGCCGGAGGACGTGAAGCACTACATCGATCTACTGGCGATGTACAAGCTGAACCGCCTGCACTTGCATCTGTCGGATGACCAGGGATGGCGGATCGAAATTCCGAGCCGGCCGCGCCTCACGGAAATCGGCGCGAGTACGGAGGTCGGCGGCGGCGAGGGGGGCTACTATTCGAGGGATGAGTGGATCGACCTCGTCGCCTACGCGGAGGATCGTTTCGTGACGATCGTGCCGGAGATCGACATGCCGGGTCATACGAACGCGGCGCTGGCCTCCTATCCGGAGCTGACGTGCGACGGCGTAGCGCCCGACCTCTACACGGGGACGGA
>CAZQAS010000108.1:6603-12399 GCA_964591285.1 uncultured Rhodothermales bacterium | reverse complement strand
TAACCCATGGAACGTACCCTCGCCATCCTCAAACCCGATTGTGTCCGCAAGCAGCTCGTCGGTGAAGTCATTCGGCGCATCCAGGAGGCGGGCTTCGACGTCCGGGCGCTCCGGATGATCAAGCTGTCGAAGCAGCAGGCCGAAGGATTCTACGACGTTCACCGCGGTCGGCCGTTTTTCGATGAATTGACGGACTTCATGTCGAGCGGCCCCTGCGTGCCGATGGTCCTCGAAAAGGAGAATGCCGTCCAGGACTTCCGTACGTTGATCGGCGCCACCGATCCGGAAGAAGCGGAGGATGGGACCATCCGCAACGCCTTCGCGGATAACAAGGGACAGAACATCGTTCACGGATCTGATTCCGTTGAGAACGGCAAACTCGAGTCAAACTACTTCTTCGCCGAACATGAGATCGTTGGAAACAGGCCGGCATAGACCAGGCTCCGTAGTGCTCGCGGTCGTGAGCATCGTGCTTTTGCCGCTGTTGGCGGCGTGTGCGGACGGGAACCGGGAAACGGGAGACGGACCCGACGGCGGAAGCGCCGCCGTATCCAGCGTGCGTTCCGGGGCGGCCGTATTGGCCGACCGCGGTTTCGACATCCTGCAGGGACAGCGCGTCGGTCTGATCGTGAACCACACGGCTGTCGTTGACACCACTCACATCATGGATCTCATCCACCAGAGTCCCGAAACCGAGATCACGGCCCTGTTCGGGCCTGAGCACGGAATTCGAGGCACAGCCGACGCCGGCGAAGAGGTCGAGCATGGACGAGACGTCCGTACGAATGCGCCAATCTTCAGCCTGTACGGCGCTACGCGCAAGCCGTCCGCGGAGATGCTTGACAGCGTTGACGTGCTCGTCTTCGACATCCAGGACATCGGCGCGCGATTCTACACGTACATCTCAACGATGGGGCTCGCCATGCAGGCGGCGGCCGAGCAGGGCATTCCGTTCGTCGTGCTCGATCGACCAAACCCGATTGGCGGCGAGTACGTCTCCGGATTCATGCTCGATCCTGAGCACGAATCCTTTGTAGGACAGTACGAAATTCCGATGGCACACGGACTCACGGTCGGCGAGCTCGCGCAGATGATTAAAGGGGAGAACCTGATGGGCGGGCTCGGGGATCTCGATCTGACGGTCGTTGAGGCCGAAGGATGGGAGCGCAACATGTTGTGGCCGGAAACCAACCTCCCCTGGCTTCCCCCCAGCCCGAATATTCCGGATTTCGAGACCGCTCTCGTTTATCCGGGCGCCGTGCTCTTCGAAGCCACCTCGGCCAGTGAAGGACGAGGCACCCGCAGCCCATTCAGGCAGCTGGGCGCTCCCTGGGCGGACGGTCAGGCTCTGGCCGACACCCTAAATGACCGGGGCTTGGAGGGCGTCCGCTTCGAGCCGGTCTCGTTCACTCCGGAGAGCATCGACGGGATGGCGGCCAATCCGAAACTGCTGGACACAGACGTTCACGGAATCCAATACGCGATCACCGATCCGGAGGCGTTTCAGCCGGTCGAAGCCGGCATCCACGTACTGCATGCCTTCTATCAACAAGCTCAGCAGGAAGGAATCGACGATTTCCTGGACCGCCCCGCCTCGCTTGCACGCTTGTCGGGCACCGATCGGCTCTACGAGATGCTGACCAGCGGCACCGGCCCCGGCGAGATCATTGCCTCCTGGCAGGACGAGGTTGAGCAGTTTCGGCAGGCGCGCGATGCGTACCTCCGCTACTAAAGGATGGCAGCGGAACTAGGCCGCTTCTCCGGCCGCCGTCGCATCGCTTTTCTCGGGCGAGACCAGAATCGCCCAGATGATCTCGAGGTACCCTCCGAGGATGATGAGCGGCGCGACGTACAGCGAGATGAATCCGTCGACATCGTTTTCGATACGCATCATAACGTAACCGACAACGACGACCAGTACGCCCGCGAGGATGAGCATGTAGTTGCGCTTGCCGAAGACCATGCGCGCGCGTTTGCGCGGATCACGTGCGCGCGGTTTGCGTCTACGGCCCTTGCGTTTTGCCATCGGTGGTTAGTAATGATAGTGTCTCTACCAACGCGGCCGCGGAAGAGAACGTCCGCAGCAGGCGTATGACCCAACCCGAGCGCTGGAGTGCTGGTTCCGCGGTCCTTGTTCAGGACATCCTGAAGTTGCCCATTTTCCCATTCATGCATGCCGCTGTTGTGAAGTTCGTCGCCCGATGTATACTCCGGTCAAAAGCTTTCGACGCCCGTTCGGCGTCGTTGACGACCGCTCCGGCCGCCTGCGCTCGCAGCGTCGTGCTGCTGCTCTTCTTCGTCCTTCCGTGGGCATCCGCATCGGCTCAGTCGACGGCGCTGTCGGCGAGCATCAGCCAGATCATGCAGGCCGAATCGGCACAACCTGCTTTCTGGGGTGCGTACGTAGAGGACGTTCAATCGGGACAGGTCCATTACGCGCTGAACGCACGCCATCCCTTCATTCCGGCCTCCAATCAAAAGCTGCTGACAAGCGCGGCGGCACTCGACGCGCTGGGGTCGCAGTATCGGTATAAGACGGTCCTATATTTCGATGGATCGGTGAGCGGCGACGTGCTCCGCGGAGACCTGATCTTGAAGGGCTCCGGTGATCCGACATTCGGAAGCGTGCAGGCCTCGGGAGAGGATCCGCTGAGGCTCTGGGCCCGTCGGCTCGCCGAGCTCGGCGTCCGGCGCATCGAGGGACGTATCGTCGGCGACGACAATGTCTTCGATGACCGTGCGTACGCCAAAGGATGGGACATTGACTACATCACCGACCAAGCCAGCCGCGCGCTTGGCGTTAGCGCAAGCGGACTCGCATATAACGACAACGTCGTAGAAGTCAAGATCACGGCGAACGGTACCAATCGCGCGCCCGAGATCACTACGCGACCCGACGGAATCGTGCAGATCAGAAACGATCTGATGACCGCCGGCCGCCGCCGCGGCATTTCGGTTCGAACGAGCAGAGACTTCGGCAGCGAGACCGTTCGCCTGGAGGGTTCTATTCCGCGTGCCTACGACGGCACGATCGTCACTCCCGTCACGAACCCGACGGCCTTCACCGCGGCCGCGCTGGCCTTGCATCTCCGGCAGTACGGGATCGAGGTGGATGCGGAAATCGCAGACATCGACGACCTCAACGAATTCGAATATGAAACCGACCGGCCGCTGTTCGTCTATGTGTCTCCTCCGCTGTCGGAGATCCTTGCCATCGTGAACAAGCGGAGCAACAATTTCTACGCCGAGCAGGTCTTCCGGACCTTCAGCTGGGGCGGTTCCGCCGATGGAGGTGAGAAGCGAATCAAGGAACTGCTGAGCAGAGCGGGAGCATCGACCACCGGCGTGGCGATTCGTGATGGATCCGGGCTTTCTCGAAAAGACATGATGACGCCCGAAGCGCTGGGGAAGCTGCTCGTCCACATGTACGGCCACCAGGAGCGAGACGTGTTTCTAGCGTCAATTCCGCAGGGCGGCGAACCGCGCTCGACGCTCCGCTATCGGCTCCACAATCAGCCCGTCCAGGCCAAGACCGGATCGCTCGAGTATGTGCGGACGCTTAGCGGATATGCGCGGACGCCCACCGGTCGCACACTGGCCTTTGTCGTTTTTGCCAATAACTATACGGGACCGTCCTATCAGATCACCCAGACCATCGATCGAATCGTGATGGAACTGGCGTCCTCTGGTGCAAGCTCGTAGATTGCCCCACCTCGATATTCCGTAGTCACCAGCTCCGCCTTACATCGACGGTATGCCAGCACTGGTTCGACAAGGCTTAGCCGGTCTGCTCATCTTTGTACTTCAGTGGCTGGTCCTGGGCAGATTACGGCTCTGGGGCGCATATCCCGATGCCGTGCTCCTTTTCGTGGCGTGGATGGGTCTTCGAAATGGTCGCCAGGCCGGATCGATCGCCGGATTCGCCGGCGGACTGCTAATGGATGTCGTATACGGTACGTGGGGCATCCACATGTTCGTGAAGACGCTCGTCGGATTCTTAGTCGGGCTCTTCCCCGCCAATGAGCGAGAGACGCTCCTTATCCTCCCCCAGCAGGCGTTCATCGGCAGCCTTGTCATCGCCCTGCTGCACAATGGCTTGCTCGTATTGTTTCTGGCTCTCGAGGCCGGCACGAGAAACACATTTATGATCTCGGGACTCTGGCTTGGCTCAGCCTTCTACACGACAGCCGTGGGCACGATTGCGTCTCTCTTCAACAGCCGCTAAGTAGAGGAGATGGATGGAACGTCCCTGCCGCACGGAATTGAAACGATATCGTCATAGCAGATCGACGCAGCCCCGCCGGAGAAACGCGATCCAAACGAAGCAGGTTGTCTTCCGAATCTCTCAATAGAATCGAATGCCATGCACAAGGTACTGGTGATAGAGGATGATCCTAACCTTCGCGAGGGCCTCGGATTGCTGCTCGAGATCGAGGGCTACGCAGCGCTGGGATCATCGAACGGCATCACCGGAATGGAGCTGATCCGTCGGCAGCGCCCGGACGTCATCATCACCAACTACAAGTTGCCGGGCGCGGATGGATTCGACATTCTAAGCGCCGTGCGCGAGCATCCCGAACTCTCAAGTACGCCGATCCTGTTCTTGACGGCTGATCATTCGCCGTCCCTTCGTGAACGAGCCCTGCAGGCGGGCGTCGACGCATTTCTGACGAAGCCCTTTCAGATCGACACGTTGATGGATACGATCGACCGTCTGCTACCGCACAACGAGCACGAGTACTCGTAGGGAGGCAAAGCCGGAGAGCGAGCAACGCTCTGGCGCGCCCCTAGACCTTCGCAGGGACGTGCGCCTCAAACGCCTCGAGGACGCGGGCGCGATTCTGCTTCGTGACCTCGACAAGCGGCAGTCGCAGCCGGCCGTTCATCACGCCCATCGACGCGAGGACCGCCTTTATCGGGATCGGGTTGGTCTCGTAAAAGCACGCCCGCATCGCCGGCAAAAGCTCGAAATGGAGCCTTTGGGCATCCTCTACGCGGCCCTCTAGTGCGGTACGGACCATCTTCGTAAACGGCTCCGGCACGGCGTTGCTGACAACCGAGACGACGCCGTCGGCACCGAGCGCAATCATCGGGAGCGCCATCTCGTCGTCGCCGGAATAGACGGCGAGCGAATCGGGGCGTCCGGCCAAGATATCCGAGATCTGTCCCAGGTCGCCCGAGGCCTCCTTCATGCCGACGACGGTGGGCACCTCCTCGGCGAGCTGAAGCACGGTCCCGGCCTCGATATTGAAGCTCGTGCGTCCCGGCACGTTGTAGAGGACAATGGGCGTGTCGCCCGCGTCCGCGATCGCCTTTACGTGGGCGGCAAAGCCCGCTTGTGTCGGCTTGTTGTAGTAAGGGCCGACGATCAGGAGGCCGTCGGCTCCGGACCGCGTCGCTTCTTTCGAAAAGCCGATGCTCTCGCTCGTCGAGTTGTTGCCCGTGCCGATGATCACGGGGACACGGCCGTCGACGAACTCGACGGCGGCATCGACGATGCGCCGCCGCTCCTCCGGCCAAATGGTCGCGTTCTCGCCGGTCGTGCCGAGCACCACGAGGGCATCCACACCGCCGTTGATCTGCATATCGATGTGACGGCGGAAGGCCTCCAAATCGATCTCGTCATCGGCCGTGAACGGGGTAACGATGGCCGTTCCGGTTCCGGTAAAGATGTAGTCGTTCATATGTAGCTCTGTATTCGTTTCAACGGATGTCGGATGTCGGATGTCAGATGTCAGATGACGACCGAATCAACAAGCCAACCTCTGCCCTCTGACCTCCGACCTCTGACTTCTG
>CAZQAS010000108.1:3018-6503 GCA_964591285.1 uncultured Rhodothermales bacterium | reverse complement strand
GACTTCTGATCTCCGACTTCTGCCCTCTGCCCTCTACCCTCTACTTCATCCATTCCTCCACAATGTCCTGCATCGTAAACAGCCCCTTTCGATTCGGTAGCCATTCGGCCGCCTTCACCGCGCCGAACGCGAATCCTTGCCGGCTCTTCGCATGGTGCTCCAGAGTAATCGCATCAAACGGACTATCCATCGATACCGTGTGCCGGCCGATCACGCCGCCCGCCCGCGTCGAGGTCACGTGGAGGGCGTCGTCGTCGATCCGACCATGCTGCGTCTCGGATTCGATCCGATCCTTTCGCCCGAGTCCATCGAGCAGAATCCGGCCGAGCATTAGTGCGGTTCCCGACGGGCTGTCCACCTTGTTTACGTGGTGTATCTCATGGATAAACGCGTCGTATTCGGGCAGCTGATCCAGCAGCGGAGTCACGGCCTCGAGTGCCCGCGCAAGTATCGCGACACCGATGGAGAAATTCGGCGCGTAGAAGAGCGACGTATCCTCCTTCTCCACCCATTGCTCGACCTCGTTCAGCCGGTCATACCATCCCGTCGTTCCGATGACGGCCGGAAGCCTCCATCGGCAATATCGTTCGATGTGAACGGATGCGAGATCCGGTATCGAGAAGTCGATCAGAACGTCGGCGCCGCCCACCGCACTTCGCTGCTCGGGCAGTGGGTTCTGCGAGTTGAATCGCGACACGACGTTGTGGCCGCGCTCGGTTGCGACCGCCTCAACGGCCGAACCCATTCGTCCCGTCCCAACTAATGCGAGATCCATCCAGCAAGTGAAGTGTTGACGGCCGTCGATCGTTGTTTATGGTACTCCACCTTGAGCCTACCGTGCCGAAGGCTTTTCTACTGTACTTTTTATGAAAACATCCCGGTCTGATCCGAGCGCGTACCATCCCGGGCCGCCGCTGCATCTCGCCGTCCACAGGCGCGCCTACCCACCGAGCTCGGCGGCCTTGATCAGGTCGGCGAGTATTCCGGCCGCGGTCACCACCGGACCCGCCCCCGGTCCCTGGATGACGAGCGGAAATTCACTGTATCGCTGCGTAGTGTAGACCACCATGTTGTCCGTCCCCTTCAGATGTGCGAACGGTGACTCCGGAGAGATCCACCGCGTGCGGACACTCAACCGCTCGTCTTCGATCAGTCCGACGTACTGGAGGCGCCCACCCTCCTCTCGCGCCTTCGCGACGCGCTCTGCCCATTCGTGATCGAGCTCATCGAGCTGATCCATGAAATCCGGCACGCTCACGTCAAAAAGGTGAGCCGGCACGAGTGACTCGACGGCCACGTCGTCCCGCTCCACGGACAATCCCATCTCCCTCGCCAGAATCAAGAGCTTTCGGCCGACGTCCTCGCCCTTCAGATCGTCGCGTGGATCCGGCTCCGTGAAACCCTTCTCGCGCGCCGTGCGAACCGCCTCGGAGAACGTCATTCCAACCGCCAGGTTGTTGAAGATGTAGGCCAGCGTGCCCGAGAGCACGCCTTCGATCCGAAATATCTGGTCGCCGCTACGGATGAGATCACGCAGCGTGGAGATGACGGGCAGGCCTGCGCCGACGGTCGTTTCGTAGAGGTAGGGCACCTGCTGCCGGTGCGCGGCTCGCTGGATGCGTTCGTAGAAGGCCTGATCCTTCGTGTTCGCCCGTTTGTTCGGGGTGATGACCGAGATGGCGCGCTCGAGGAGATCCGGGTAGCGATGCGCTACCTCGTCCGAGGCCGTGGCGTCGATGACGATCATGCGGTTCAACTTTGCATCGATGAGGTGCTCCAAAACGGCGGTAAGGCCGCCGGGCCGTTCGCTCGCCTCGAGCCCGGCAACCGCATCCTCAAAAGGGATTCCGTTTACGTCCCACGTCATTCTTGTCGTATTTGCCAGGCCGACAAGATGAATATTCAAATTCAGTCGATGCAGCAGCATCTCCTGCTGATCGGACAGCATGCGCAGCAGTGCTTGACCGACCACGCCCGCGCCGATGATGAAGACGTGCACGCGGTGCCGCACCAGGGCGAATTCGTCGTGGAGCGAATGCACGGCCTGCTTCACCTCGGCATCCTTCACGACCGAGGAGATATTCGTCTCCGAGGCCCCCTGCGCGATCGCCAGCACGTTCACGCCGCTTCGGCCGAGCGTGGAGAACATGCGGCCGGCCAGACCGGGCCGCTCGCGCATGTTATCGCCCACGGCCGAGACGACCGCACAGCCCTCGACCGAGTAGACGTTTGCCACATCGCCGCGCGCCAGCTCCAGTTCGAACGCCTGTCGCAGCAGCGCCACCGAGATGTCGGCATCGCCTGTCCGCACGATGAGGCAGAGGCTCTGCTCGCTCGAAGCCTGCGCGATCATCAGCACGTTGATCCGCTCGGCCGCGAGGGCATTAAGCGCCCGCGCCGATACTCCCGGAATCCCGATCAGGCCCGTCCCCTCCAGCATCACCACGGCGACGTCCCGGATGGCCGTGATGGCCTTCACGTGACCCTCCATCGTCGTGGTTTTCTCCGAGATGATCGTCCCGGGCGCTTCGGGATTCAACGTGTTTCGGATGCGTAGCGGAATCTCCTGCCGCTGCAGCGGTCGGATGGTCCGAGGATGCAGCACCTTCGCCCCGAAGAAGGACAGCTCGGCGGCCTCGCGATAACTGAGCTGCGGCAGCGCGAAGGCATCCGGCACGAGCCGCGGATCGGCCGATAACACGCCGTCGACGTCGGTCCAGATGACGACCTGCTCCGCCTTGAGAGCGCCGCCGAGAATCGTCGCCGTGTAGTCGCTTCCGGAGCGCCCGAGCGTCGTTGAAACGCCGCGATCGGTCGCCGCGATGAAGCCGGTAACCACGGCGATGGTCCCCGGATCGATCTCATCGAAGGTGTTCCGGATCAGCGTGTTCGTCGTTTCGAAAACGACGTTCGCCTCCCCGAACGACGCGTCCGTTCGGATAAACGTGCGCGCATCGAGGGCACTCGCCTCGTGACCGGCCGCACGGAACGCAGCCGCACACAGCGGCGCCGATAGCTGCTCGCCCATCCCGATGATCGCGTCACGGGTTCTAAGCGTGCATTCGCGCAGCAGGTAGACGCCGTCGAGCAACTCGGCGAGCTCGGTCAGACGGGCTTCGACCTCTTCGCGCAGCGTTGACCTTTCGCTTTTGGGCGCGAGGGCGTCGAGCGCATCGAGATGCCGTTCCTTCAGCTCCGTCAGGATCTCCGCGTGGTGACCGGAGCGCGCGAGCGCCTCCTCGATCGCCTGCAGCAGCTGATCGGTAACGCCGCCCAGCGCAGAGATGACGACGACGCGAAGCCCCTCGACCTCCTCGCGAACGACGAGGTCGACGACGCGGCGGATCCGCTCGGCCGTCTGCACCGACGTCCCGCCGAACTTATAGACATAAACCGGATTCTGTGGGGATGAGCCCATGGCTTAACGAATGCTCGAGCGTGTTAGGCGAGAGAATATATGACGTGGAGCCCAATGGCGTGCGGCG
>CAZQAS010000108.1:0-2918 GCA_964591285.1 uncultured Rhodothermales bacterium | reverse complement strand
GATGCGTCCGATGCAAGGAAAAGCGCAAGCCTCGCCACTTCCTCGGGCGTTCCCATCCGTCCGATAGGCTGCGTGGCCGAAAGCTTCTCGAACATCTGCTGTTCCTTGCCGGGGTAGTTCTCCGCCAGAAATCCCTCGACAAACGGCGTGTGGATGCGTGCCGGCGCGATCGCATTGCATCGGATGCCCTCCTCGATGTAGTCACAAGCAACCGAAAGCGTCATGGTGAGAACAGCACCTTTGCTCATTGAGTACGCGAAACGATCCGGGATTCCGACCGCCGACACGACGGACGCCATGTTGATGATCGATCCCCCGCGGCCCTTCATATACGGGATGGCGGCCTTGAGGCAGTGGTAGACGCCTTTGACGTTGACAGTATAGATCCTGTCAAAGTCTTCTTCGGTCGTGCTCTCAGCCGTGCCGATGTGTGAGATACCGGCGTTGTTCAGCAGGACGTCGGGCGGGCCGATTTCTTGCTCCACCTGCTCGAATGCTCTGCGTACAGCCGTACTGTCGGCCACGTCGCACGTGTAGGCCGCCACCGACAGATTCTCATCCGCAATCGTAGCGAACGTATCTTTGGCTGCTTTCTCGTCGATCTCCAGGATTGCGACGTGTGCTCCCTCGCGCGCGAAGAGGAGCGCCGTCGCTCTTCCGATTCCTGATCCCGCACCTGTTATGACTGCGATCTTTTCACTCAGCGTTCGTGAAGTCATGCGTCCAGTCTTCCTACGAGTACGTTGTTGCACATAGCCAATCGATGAGACGAGATTAACCATCAGATTGCGTAAGTTCACCCGTGCAATCCAATGATCAACCCCTAAGGTATGCGACTTGAGGGCAGAAATGCCGTGATTACCGGAGCCGCTACGGGCATCGGACGGGCAACCGCTCTACGATTTGCTCGAGAAGGCGCCCGTGTGGTCGTAGCAGACATCCAGGAGGACGAGGCGCAGATCGTGGTCGGCGAGATCGAGGCCATCGGTGCCGAGGCACTCTTCCTTCGAACCGACGTCTCGCGGCGGTTGGATAATGAGCGCATGATCGAGAAGTGCGTCGACGCCTACGGCTCGATCGACATCCTATTCTGCAATGCCGGCGTGTTCTTCCGTGGCGAATTGACGGAGAGCCCGGATGACGCCATCGATCGACTGATCGACGTCAACGTGAAGGCCATCATGTACGCTGTACGCTTCGCGATTCCGTTCATGCTCGATCAGGGCCGCGGCAATATCCTCATCACGGCCAGTAAGACAGGCATCGCGGCACAGGCGGGTTCACCGATCTACTGCAGCACGAAAGGTGCGGCCATCCAGCTCGCTCGCGCACTGGCCCTGGATTACGCCGCCCGCGGCATCCGGGTCAACGCGCTCTGTCCGGGGTTGATCGATACTCCGATGCTGCGCCGGGCATCCAAGGAGGAAGACGACCCGGAGGCCGCATGGTCGAAATGGTCGACAGACCAGCCGATCGGCCGTCTCGGCACGCCCGAAGAGTGCGCCGATGCCGCCCTGTGGCTGGCCTCCGATGAATCGAGCCTCGTGACGGCCGTTGCGCTGCCGATCGACGGCGGCTTCACGGCGATGTGAATAGGGGTGGCAGGTTGTAGGATGCAGCGTTCTTGTGTTGAGGTAAAGAGATCTCGTGGCTATGTCTCTGACAATTGAAAAGGTAGAGGTGCGGGACGTGCGCTTTCCGACGTCCGAAACGTTGGACGGCTCCGACGCCGTGAACGTCGATCCGGATTATTCGGCGACTTACGTCACGCTGCGTACCTCCGAACCGGGGCTGGAAGGAAACGGACTCGCCTTCACGAATGGACGGGGCAACGAGATCACCGTCCGGGCCGTTCAGTCGTACGCCCCGCTCGTAGAGGGGATGAGCCTGGAGGAGATCCGGGAGGATATGGTGGCGTTCTTGCGGCGGCTGACGGCGGATAGCCAGCTTCGATGGCTCGGACCCGAAAAGGGCGTCATCCATCTCGCCACCGCCGCTATCGTGAATGCCGTCTGGGATTTGATGGCGAAACGCGATGAGAAGCCCCTCTGGAAGCTTCTCGTGGAGATGAGTCCCGAGGACATCGTCGGCTGTATCGACTTCCAATACATCACCGACGCGATCACGCCGGAAGAGGCCGTCGATCTCCTGCGTGCTCTCGAGCCGCAACGATCAGATCGCGTCGAATATCTACGGGAGCACGGCTATCCCGCATACACCACCAGCGCTGGATGGTTGGGATACCCGGACGAGAAAATCCGCCGCCTCTGCCGCGAGGCGGTGCGCGACGGCTGGACACATTTCAAACAAAAGGTGGGGGCGGATGTCGACGATGACCGCCGCCGGGCCGCTCTCATCCGAGAGGAGATTGGAGACAATCGTGTGTTGATGATGGACGCGAACCAGCGCTGGGATGTGCCCGAGGCGATCGAGCACATGAATGCGCTCAAGGAATTTCGCCCCTACTGGATCGAGGAGCCGACCAGCCCGGACGACATTCTCGGACATGCCGCCATTGCGCGAGCGCTACACCCGATGCGCGTGGCGACCGGAGAGCATGCGCAGAATCGGGTGATCTTTAAGCAGCTCATACTCGCAAATGCCATCGGGATTTGTCAGATCGATGCGTGCCGCCTGGCCGGCGTCAATGAAGTACTCGCCGTGCTGCTCATGGCCGCTAAGTATGACGTACCGGTCTGCCCGCACGCCGGCGGGGTTGGTCTTTGCGAGTACGTCCAGCACCTGTCGATCTTCGACTATGTCGCAGTGACGGGCAGCATGGAGCACCGGGTACTCGAGTACGTCGACCATCTCCACGAGCACTTTGTCAATCCCGTGCGCATCCGTGATGCGCGCTATCTCGTCCCCGAGGAGCCGGGTTACAGCATCACCATACGCCCCGAGTCCCTCGAGGAATA
>CAZQAS010000107.1:10936-12743 GCA_964591285.1 uncultured Rhodothermales bacterium | reverse complement strand
CCCTCGACCCGGACTTCACATCCACCAGAACCATCTTCTGGTCCTATTCCGAGCCGCGTGACGGCGGAAACGGCACGGCTGTCGCGCGCGGCGTGCTGTCGGAGGACGGCACGAGCGTCTCGGACGTGCAAGTGATCTTCCGCGCAATGCCGACCTACGACGGTGGCGCACACTTCGGCTCGCGGCTCGCCTTCGACGAGGAAGGCCTCCTCTACGTCACGACCGGAGACCGGTCCGACGCTCAGATGCGCCAACATGCGCAGGAGTTGGACAATCACCTCGGAAAGACCCTCCGCATTCGGCCGGACGGATCCGTGCCCGACGATAATCCCTTCGTCGACGAGCCGGGCGCAGAGCCGGAAGTCTGGTCGCTCGGCCATCGTAACATCCAGGCCGCCGCCTTCGACCCGCAGGGGCGCTACTGGGTCGTCGAACACGGAACGCGCGGCGGCGACGAGCTGAATCTTGTCGAGCGCGGTGAGAATTACGGATGGCCCGTGCAGGCGTACGGCATCGAGTATTCGGGCGATCAGATCTCCGGCTCCTCGACGCAGCCGGGGGAATTTCAGCAGCCGGTCTACTACTGGGATCCGGTTATCGCGCCGTCCGGTGCGCAGTGGTACACGGGCGACGCCTTTCCCGAGTGGCAGGGGAATCTTTTCATCGGCGCCCTTCGCGATCAGCGGCTCGTCCGCCTCAGAATCGAAAACGAACGAGTGACGGGCGAAGAGCATCTGTTGATGGACCGCGGCCAGCGCATCCGCGACGTCCGCCAGGGCCCCGACGGGCTGCTCTACCTGGTCACTGATCACGAGGACGGCGAGCTCTGGCAGATCGAGGCCTCGCCGTAAGGGGTGTGCGATCGCGAATCGGCGAACGGGCATGAAACCGTCCATCCAAACAGAGTTTTCGATAGAAACTGCGGATGGGCTGCACCTCCGCGCACGATGGTGGCCGGCGGGTGACGATCCGCGGGGCATCGTAGCTGTTGTTCATGGCGCCGCCGAGCACATCGGACGCTACGAGGGCTTCGCCGACGCGCTCAATCGCCGCGGCTTTGCCGTCACGGGATTTGATATGCGCGGTCACGGCCGATCCGACGGACCGCGGCTGTTCGTGCGCTCCTTCGATCCCCTCGTCGACGACGCTGCTCGCTTCCTCGATCGCGTCAGCGACATACATCCCGGTCACCCCCTCTTCCTATTCGGCCACAGTACCGGCGGAACGGTCGCGACGCTTCTCGCGCTCACACATCCGGTGCGACTCGATGGCCTCATCCTCAGCGGTCCACTTCTGAAGGTCGGCGAAAACTTCTCGCCGCTGACCATCCGTCTCGCCAAGCTCCTCGGGAGGATCGTTCCTCGACTGCCGTTAGACCGGATCGATGCATCACTCATCTCCCGCGATGAGAAGGTGGTCCAAGACTACGAGGCCGATCCGCTCGTTTATCACGGGCGGATTCCCGCCGGCACGGGCGCGGCCGGGATCCGCGCAATCCAGCAGATCGAGCACGAAGAAAGCCGGCTGCGCCTCCCCATCCTCATCCTGCACGGCACGGCTGACAAGCTCGCCGACGTCGACGGATCCAGGCGGCTGTATCGCCGCGCCGCTTCCTCTGACAAGACACTCAAGCTATACGAGGGCTTTTATCACGAGGTACTCAATGACGTCGGTAAGGAGCAGGTGCTCGCGGATCTACTGAAGTGGTTGGATGGGCATGCGATCGGGACCGGCTGATCCTGATCGGCGGCGATTGACGCCCAGCGGTCGATGAGGCGCACGTGAGCGGCGACCGGCGGAATGGACC
>CAZQAS010000107.1:5233-10836 GCA_964591285.1 uncultured Rhodothermales bacterium | reverse complement strand
TCGCACAGTCCGACGCCTCCGCGGACGCCGGGGAGCGTTCGTCGAACGACGACTCTACCGTCGAGCAGGTAGATGCCCCGACTCCGGAGCGCCTGCGCGGTGACAGCTTGCGGATGGCCGGCAACCTCGCCGGAGCCGTTGAGGCGTATCACGAAGCCCTGACGCTAAGGCCCCGCGATGGCGAAACGGCGTATGCCATCGCGAGCACGTTCGCCCTTCACGGTGGATTTCCCGACAGCGCATTCCACTACCTCAATCTCGCACTGGAGTTTGACGGCAGCCTCCAGCCGTTGTGGGACGCCGATCTCTACTACCTGACCGACGATCCACGCTGGAAAGGCATCGAGAACATCCGTCTCGATCGCATGGCCGAACAGATCGGATCGGGATTTAATCGTGACTATGCCCGCCGGCTCTTTCGGCTTCGGATGAATGAATGGGGATACCGGTACCAGATCATGCTGGCCTACCGTACCCTTGGGCCTGAATCACCGATTCCGACCGCGATCTCACACGCGATGGGTCAGCATCACAAGGAAAACATGATCGCCCTCGAGGCACTCATCGAAGAGTACGGCTGGCCGGAGCTCTCAGCGGTTGGCGAAGAGGCGGCCTACGCCGCCGGCAACGTGCTCAACCATCACGACCTCGCCACGCGCCAGCGGTATCTGCCGATGCTCAAGGATGCCTGCGAGCGCGGTGAGGCGGACTGGTCGCGCTACGCCCACATCCTCGATCGCACGGAGCTTGAGCTCGGAAACCCCCAGCTCTTCGGAACGCAGATGGAGATGAACGAGGATACCGGCCGCTACGAGCCGCGCCCGATGATCGATCCCGCGAACGTTAACGAGCGCCGTGCCGCAAAGGGTATGGAGCCGATCGAGGTTCAGCTTCAGCGGTTCAACCAAAGCATGGAGCGGGACTTCGGCCGCTAGGTCGATCAGGGACTCGGCCGGCCGCGAGCCGGTCAACGTCTTAGCCGGCGGAGTTCGATGGCAAGCGACGTGACTCGACCGAGCGTACTATCGCACGATCGTGATGGGACGCGTCCGACGAACACCGTCCGCCTGCAACTCCAGGAGATAGACGCCGCTGGCCACCGGCGACGCGAAGCCGCCCCTATCCCACACGAATACGTGGCGCCCGGCATCCCGCGCACCACCATCGATTTCCTGCAGGAGCCGACCGGTCGCATCGAAGAGGCGCAGCGAGACGTGGGCCGATTCCGGAAGCCCGTATCGAACCGTCATCGAGGACCTGACCGGATTCGGAAACACCGGATCGAGCTCGACGGACTCAGGAGTCAGTGCCAGGCGGTCGTCTGCATCATCCAGAAGCTCTCCGGTGCCTACGATCAGGGTGAGTCGTCGCGCGGTCGATCCGCCCCCGGACAGCATGTAGGAGGGCGACTCTCTGAGGTCCGTCAGGACTCCGGCCATCTGGTCGTGAAGGAGCACGTCGAATTCCGGTGGGACCGTCTCGAGCCCCTCAAACGCCAGTCCGACGGCCTTTCCGGCTTCGCTCCGCACCTCGAACTCCCAGCGGTCTCCATCAGCCGATAGGGGACGTATATCCGTCGAGAAGGCGGAGGTCTGCTCGTCCCAATCCGGACGGCTGAAATAGACCGAGACAGATGATTCCACGGCGGGAGGCTCGCGATAGTCCATCCGATCGAGACCCGATGATGCCTCCTGTGACATACCCGCGACGTTGTCCCGGTCCTGCGATCTGCCGCTGCGCGCCGCGATTCGGATCCACCAATCGAGGACGTCGACGATGAGCTCTTCATGCTTGCCGGCCGTGTTCTGCGGGCGCGGGTGGACGTCGAGCGTGTCCACGGCGGACGAGGGGCTGTAGAGCGCATAACCCGAAAACGGCTCCAGTGCCGCCACCGGCTCGCCGATTGGATCGTTCCATCCGCCGTCGAAGGCACGAAGCTCCACGCGCTCGCCGCTTCGAAGACTGAGATTGCTCGTTGATATCAGGTAGTTGAACGGGCTGCCGATCAGGTTCCACGTCGGATGAACGGGAATGCTGTAGGACTGCGCGGGGGGAATCGAAAGGCCCGGCCCGGTATCGACAGCGGATTGTCGCTCGCTGGTGATCAACCAGTAGCCCTTCCCCGCTTCGATGGGGTTCGTGTTCGGATGTTCGCGAGTGCGCTGGTCGAAGCGGAGCTCGAAAAAGCGCCAGACATCGGAATCATATGGACCGAGATCGTCGCCGTATACGGCCTGCGGACTGCCGTCGTCCAGGTCGAGGGGAACGGAGACGATCCGGTACGCCCCCAGGTCGGATCCTCCGGGAAGGGCCTCCGGCAGCGACAGTCCGGGCTCCTCAATGCGCACAGCGACGCCGTATTCGGAGCCGACGGGACTGCGGCTGACTCGTCGGGCCCTATCTTCGAACTCGAAATAATAGGCGAGGCCTTCACTCGTGACGTCCTCTCCCGGAATCTGTGCCTGCAGCACCCCGGAACCACTCTCCGCCAGCTCGACGGTCGAGTATCCTGGAGAACCACCGCGCCGGTAGAAAAGCGTCGCGCGATCGATGCGGTCGTCACCTTCAAGGGTGCCGGATACCGTCAGGTCCTCGCCTTGATGGGCGGCGGCCACGGGTTCATGTACAAACGACGTCTCGGACACCGGCCGGACGTCCCGCAGGTAGGGCATGCTGCTCGTCACGGAATACAAGCCGTTTTCGGACGTACCCGACGCAGGCGCGGCCCCGACGCTGGAGAAGACGTGATACTGACCCGCCGATGTCGAACCTCCGGCCGCAGCGCTCTGCAGCGCGACGACCTGCAGATCCTGCGACTGAACGGACTGAAATCCGAATGTCAGCCCGAGGACGAGGATCACGCCCACCGGTCCGACCAGCACGCGGCTACAGATGCAGTTTTCCATGCTCATGGCCATAGACTAGCGTAGCGAGGCTCCCGAAATGGGCTCATTCGAGTCCTGCTGCGTGCGCGCCCGCTCCTGCGGGTCGTACACATCCATGCGCCGCTCCAATGCATCCAATCGATCGGAAAGCCGCTCGATCTGCTGATCCCGATTCACGATGTGCGCCTGCTGTTCCTTGACGGCTTCGATCAGTACCGCAACGAGGCGTGAATAGTTGACCGTCCGGGCGTAGGTGCCGTCGTCCTCAAACTCGACGACTTCAGGAACGACGGCCCCGACCTCTTCTGCGATCAAGCCGATGTCGTCCTTCTCCGTGTCCTTCCACACGTAGGAGACCCCGCGAAGTTGACTGACCGTTTCCAGCGCATCTCGCAGCGGCTCGACGTCTCGCTTCCAGCGAACCGAGCTGTCGTCGCCGCCCAACCGCCCCGTGTAGCTAATCGTGATTACGTCGTCGTCCTCTTCAATTTGGATCTGTCTGCCTCCGTTGAGGCGCACGTTTCCGGTCCTGCCATTCAGCGAACCGACTGCAGCATCCGACGCCAACTTTGACCGCGTCACCGCTTCGTCGCGCAGCTTGTCTTCCGTGACGGACTCATCGGCGAGCTTGTCCGAGGTTACCGCTTCGTCGGAGAGCTTGTCGGACGTCACCGCGTCGTCGGAGAGCTTGTCCGTCGTTACGCCACCGTCAGCCAATCTGAGAGTCACGTCGCCGGATTCGCCACCCCCGGAGAGTCCTTCCCCCGCGTCAACGGCCGTTACGTCGCCCTCTTCTCCCTCCGCGACGGACGAGATGGTGAGCGTCCCGTCGGATTCGGAAAGCTCAACGTTTGATCCGGCGGCAAGTGTGACGGCGCCGCGCAATCCATTCAGCTCCGTGACGGCTGCGCCTGAGGCGAGTTTCGAAGCCGTCACCGCTCCATCGTCCAGCGCCGCCGTGGTCACCGCACGCTCGGCCAGCCTCGAGGAGGTCACGGCCCCCTCAGCCAGTCTGGACGAATTCACGGCTCCATCGGCGAGCCTGGAGGACGTCACCGCCCCTTCGGCCAGTTTACCGGTCGACACCGATCCGTCCTGCAGAGCAGCCCCATCGACGCCTTGATCAGCTAGGGAGAGCGTCACGTCGCCGCCCGAACCTCCTCCTTCGAGGCCCTTCCCCGCCTCGACAGACGTAATGTCCCCTCCACCTCCCTGGCCCGGACCGGAGGAGGAAATGGTAAACGTACCGTCAGATTCCGAGATGGAGACGTTCGAGCCTGCCTCGAGTGTAATCGCACCTCGCCGTCCGTTCACGTTCCGAACGGCGGCATCATCCGCCAGTTTGGCCGCCGTGACGGCGCCATTTTCTAGCTGCTCGGTGCTGACCGATCCCTGCGCCAGCTTGCTCGACGTCACTGCGCCGTCCCGAATCTCGTCCGCGAATCCGGCGCGCAGCGCGAAGAACGTGCTTGCGACGGGCAGGCGAGGCGTCATCTCGCCGCTTTCCTCCACCTGCAGCCCGAGATACAGCTCATCGTTGTCTTGCAGCGCCTGCGACGGCAGCGGCTCGACGCTGCCGAGCTGCACGCTGAACAGACCCTGCGTGACGTCGACGGTGTGCGTTTCGGTCCAGATCGCCGAGCCGCCGTTCGACTCGCCGTAGAGTGCAAATGTTATGCTATACGGGCCGTTCGCGGGCGTGTCGCCATCCTCCAGTCTTCCGTCGTAGTGAACGACTCCGGGCGTCGTTTGCGCCTGCGTAGGCGCAGGCAGCACGAGAGCCCACGTGAGCATCGATACCAGGGCGATAATTCGGTAGAACATCCTGTTTATAGCGGGTTCAGGCAGGGACATGTGATATGCGTTCAATGCGGCATTTCGGGAGGAGCTGGCAAGTCGGATCCGCCTGCACCGGAGCCGCCGCCCTGCAGGAGGACAGCGGCAAGAACGCCGCCGACAAAGGCTGCGCCGGTGCCGATGAGCCAGTTAGAATTCGAAGCGAACCACGAGCGCTCGCGGGTCGGCTCGTCGGCCGGCCGAAACTGGGCCTTCACCGATTCAACCACGGCCGCATAGTCTGGTGGATCGCTGACCGGATCGGCCATGTATCCCGGATTCTCGTTCAGCAGTTGAAGCACCGTCATGCGGGCGTCGCCGAGACGATCCATTTTGATGTACGCCAAGGCGAGCAGCCGATAGGAGGCCGTGCGCTCCTCCAGACCGGCTTCACGACGGCCCAGGCATTCGTCCGCTAGTTGTATCGTGCGATCGAAGCGGCCGTCGACGTATGTGGATTCGGCCTCCTGCAGCAGCTCACTGCATATGGCCAGGTCCTGACCGACGACCGCAGGGGGCATCAGTAGTGCGAGGAGTAGGACGTGCAAAAAACTCGTTTTGAGCTGCGGAGACGGCATGGCGCGTCAAGAATTGTACGCTTCGTTTGTTATGCTTTAAAACCACGACACGATTCGCGTGCGCCGCCGAGCTGCCATACTAGCGGCTAGCGTCGCTCACGGTCCCTGTGAGATCGATAACGATGTCCCGCGTTTCACCGGGCGCGACGTTGACTTCAACGTCGCGGCGTCCGAGCTGGGGATGCTCGACGCGAACCGTGTGCGAACCAGAAGCAAGACCAACGGTGTAGCGAAGGTCCGTATTACGTACGTGCAGCGCGTCATTGATGTAGATCGTCCCCCAGGGCTTTACGAGCACCGCCAG
>CAZQAS010000107.1:0-5133 GCA_964591285.1 uncultured Rhodothermales bacterium | reverse complement strand
GCCGATCCGTCGATGGACGGCTTTCGGCGTCGCTCACAGAAGTCGGCGCTTCAGAGCTACCGGCCATCACGGCACCGGACGCCGCAATCGAATTGTCTAGACTCGACGCAATCAGATCGTCGTTCGAGGTGGATCCGTCGCGCGAGAAGGCAACGGTTCGGGTGGATGGTTTCTCGAGAATGATGAGCGAATCTCTGCGGTCGTCCTCGTCGAATGCTACCGACACGACGTAGACGCCCCGTCCGAGCCGCACGCGCGCGGGCGCTGTGCCGACAGAATCGAAGTCGACCAGTACCGTGGCGCCTTCCGGTTCCGAGACGACGTTCATTATGCTACCGGGTGCCGAGACGTCGACCAACCGATCGGCATCCTCCATCGAATGCGTACCCGATGCAGCGGTCACGCGGCCGAAACCGTCGGGATTTCCCCTGACTGATCCCCGCTCGGAATCCGCGTTACGGTTCTCGAAGCCCTCGACTGCGGATACGGCGGACCAGTCGTCGCTCGGTCGCTCCTGAGTGGAAGAAGCGGCAAGCACAGCAAGCTCCTTCTCGAATTTGTCGTGCTCCGTCTCCCAGGAGGAGAAGATGAGCAACCCGGCAAAGGAGGCGAAAAACAACAGCAGGATGGATGCGAAGAGAATCGGAGCGTACTGTTCGACCTGCCAGAGGAATGCTTGGAAACGGTCCCGGTAGGAATCGATCGACCAAGGGTGATGGATGTAGAAGCTCGGAGGCTCCCACGGTCGGGTCTCATCATACCGCGGCACGTCGCGGATGATAATATTTCCATTCTCATCAACTTCTCGCTTCATCTCTACTGCCTCCACGCAACCTTCAAGAAGGACGTCCGGCGTTTGCGTCCTCCGCCCGCTAATCGATTCCACCCTTGCGCCGTCCCGAAGTGACAAGACGGTGGGGGATACCAACCGTCATCAACATGTCCCATGCGACGCAGCGCCAGGGGAATTCGTCCGGAAAGATATGCATTTCCGCGCGTTCGACCGGCCGAATTCCGACGAAACGGCCCGTTTCGATCATATATTGCACAAATGTCTCAATTTCGATCCATCCCGCCGTATTGCGCTAGTGCCGAACACGGATGCCAAACTGAACGAGGATCAGGTCGGTCGACGATTCAATCTCCCGTACGGCTATCCGCCCGTCCGGGTCGCGGATTACCTCGCCCGAAGCGTAACGGGCCGTCTGTCCTAAGAGATATCGCGCACCTCCATGCAGCGAGAAGCGCGCCGCTTGATCGCTCCACGCCGTCTTCTGCTCGTGCAGCAGCAGCTCGATGCCTCCGCCCACTCCATAACTCAACGCCCAGTCTGTAATGCGGGAATCCTGAGAGAGACCACCACGGAAGATGATCACGTCGCTTTCGATGCGTAGGCGCGAATTGAAGTGCTTCAATCCGGCCAGTCCGTCCAGGTACGGTCGAACGACGCCGGACGACGGCTGAAGGCGCACGACGAAATGCCCGAGGTACGCTTTACTGGAGACCGACGTGTTGAGAGCTTCCACCGGGACGGCAAAGCGATCGTCGATCCCGTCGTCGAAGACCGTACTGTGCAGGCTTAGGTGCGAATCGGTTCCGTAGTGCATAACCCCGAGTTCCGTTCCGAGTACGACCGGAGCATTTGGAACCGGACCGCCGAAGAAGACACTCGCTCCGACGGCCTCTCCATCGCGCGGCGCCTCGAAATCGCCCTGCGGAATTCCGATTGCAACGCTCACGTCGGCATGAACGGGCCCGTGGTCGACATTCTGTCCGACACATGGTGTGGTCCCTACCAACAGTGCCGCCGCAGCAATGAGCATCCGCATGGTATTCGCCTCCGCCGGAAATAGTATCGTTGCCTCATTAAGATACGCATAGCCTTCAGGTTGATCCGTCACGCGCGGAGGGAACGCAACACCGTAACATTTGAAATGCGGTGGATTCCGCTGGTCGAACTTTCGAGCAGCTCCATCACCGCTTGCCCCACGGAATGATCTCGAACCTATCCCAGTCACTGTCAGCGGCGAGATCCGGCTGCGTCTGCAGACCGGCGAAGCCTGACGAGGTAGCGGGACACGCTCCGGAGCTCTTCGTCGGAGATCACGTCGTCGGAGAATGCCGGCATTACGCCGAGGCCACGTCGAACTTGAAAGCGAATGAGCCAGGCGGGGAGCGGTTTGTTGTTGATGGCGGGACCGAGCCCACCCTCGCCGCCCGGATGGCAGCTGTTGCAGTACTCCATGAATACGCGGCGGCCGAGTACGATCTCCTCCTGCTCCGGTTCGAAAGGCGTCTGCGTCGGCGTACCGCGCCGTGCCGACCCGCATCCGAGAGCCGCGACGACGACCGCGGTGAGCAGCAGCCAGATGGCTGTCCGTATCACCCGCGCGGAGGTCGAGCCTCCCATCCATGCCGAGCGCGTTCCTCGGTCCATCACGGCGCCCCCTCTCTCGTTATCCGCCAGATCACGCCGGTTTCCGGCCGCGGACGAATCTCGCCGCCCGTGGTCGTCAGCACGCCGAAGTCAACGACGTAGAGAGCGGATCCGTCCGGGCTGAATCGCACCGCGATCGGCCGCTCGAATCCGCCGCCTCCTTCGCGCGATGCCGGCTGCCTTTTCTTGCCGCGGTTCGATGCGAAGCCGTGAACGATGCCGTCCTCGACGTCGACCCGAACGACCCGAAATCCCACCGGCGCCAACACCTTCCCGACCGCCGGCGCCATGTCGCCGAACTGCGCCACGAAGGCATCCCCCACATGCCCGAAGACCGTGCTGCGCGAGAAGTCCAGTGCCGTCGTCGACGAGTGCACCGCAAAGACTGCGGCAGGTTCAGGAGGCTCCCCGGGCGGTTCCGCGAGCAGCGCGATCGGCGCCCGCTCACCCGGAGGCTCGAAAACGCCGATCGGCACTCCGCCCGCGTAGTCCGGCCATCCATACCACCCCTCGCGCTCGACGTGCCACAGATAATCGCCGGTGCCCCAGACGGGGCGGCTGCCGCGGTCATCGTAGCTATTGTCGGTCACGTACAACCGACCGTCGGGCGCGAACGCCAATCCGTATGGATTGCGGAATCCCCACGCGACGAGTTCCGTCTCCGCGCCTTCGGGATGGACCCGCAGTACGGCACCGCTACAAGGGATGCTTCCGGGTATGACCTGACCGCGATGCGTCGTCGTCCCGAAGGGCACGAAGGCTCCCGTCGAGGTCTCGTCATCGCCGCGGACGAAGGGGCTACTGGTCACCATGTTGCGGCCGGCCAACGTCACATCCCGGCAGGGCACGTCATGGAAATCCGGGTACCGTTCGAGCCAGCCGTACTCTGCGTTGTCCGGCCCGACGATCCCGGAATTCGTTGCCGTTCCCTGGCCGAAATAGATCCATCCGTCCGGCCCGACAGCCGGACCGTTGGTGTGGTGATCGCCCAGACTGGGCAGGCTATCGACGAGAACCACCGGGGATCCGCCGTCCGCATCGAAACGCAAAATGCGCCCGCCCTCGAGCTGTCCGCCCTCTGCTACGTACAAAAATCCATCGTGAGCATCGACGCCGTTCCATGGGCCGTTGCGACCGCCTTCGGCCACGACGATCGGACCGGCTTCGTCGAGGCGAAGCAACCGCGGCGTCGTGAACACCTCGCCGTAGGAGTAGCCGGACTCGGTGACGAACGCCCGACCGCGATCGTCAAAGGCCATTCCGGTGGGGAACGTGAGGCCGGTGGCGACGACCTCGGCACGATAGCCGTCCGGAAGCGCGATGTCGGTCGGATCGACGGACCGGGGCGCTTCGAAGCGTGCTTCGCCACCGCCGGAGGATCCGCGCAAGCTGTAGCAGCCGCCCACTAAGAACGCCAGGCCGATCATGGCCACCAGATGCTGCAGTGCGGCACGGCGTGAGCAGAGGCGCCGCACATGTTGCATCCGAATTGCCGTCCGCCGCGTCCTCATCCCGCCATGCTGTTCGGTCCGTTCCACGTTCCGTCGCCGATCCTCCGCCGCGATCGGCAACCGATTCGCCGCGAATCCCCGACTGCCCGATACGTAGAATAATCGTTTGAGCGCTCCGATTTGGCCGAACGCCCCGTCGATTCGTGAAATTTTGGACGGATGTTGGATGGAAGCGCGCCGGATGGTAAATACTGGCCGTTTCCATTCTCCCACTCATTTCCCGGCAATTCGCTGATCTTCATCATGACATCTCACTCAGTAGCGGCCGTCGCCCTCGTCACGGGCTTGAGCATTGCCGCTTTTGGCTTCACCGCCGGTAGCACCTCGACTCCGGACGATCCCACGAAAGTTTTCTATGCCGACGAGCAGCCCCTCGGCGAGGGGACCGTTCGCACGTGGGTGCGCCTTAACGACTCGGGAACGCCCGAGGCGCTTGGCGTCGCCGTCTCCCAACGAGCCGTCGAGACACTGCCGGATGCCGATTCCCTCCCGCCGCCCTTTCACATGTACAATCTAGTGCTCCCGCTGCCCGCCGAAGCGGCCGTCACGGGGTTCGATCACGTGCTCTTCGACTGGAACGCGGTGGGGCACGATCCGCTGGCGCTCTACAGTGCACCGCACTTCGACGTCCACTTCTATATGATCGACGCGGACACTCGCATGGCGATTGATCCGTCGGATCCGGATTTCGAGGCCAAAGGGCTGAAGGAGCCGTCCCCGGACCACATTCCTGCCGACTACATGTCGCCTCCAGGCAATTTCACGGTCCCGCAGATGGGTACACACTGGCTGGATCGACACACGCCGGAGCTGAACGGCCAACCGTTCAGCCAGACGATGATCTATGGGTTCTACGACGGCCGGATGATCTTCCTCGAGCCGATGCTCACCGTCGAATACCTTGAGAGCAAGCCTAACCTGACGCAAGCGGTGAAGCAGCCGGCGCGCTTCGAGCGGCCGGGCTACTATCCCACCAGCTACTCGATCCGATACGACGAAACCGAATCGTCCTATCTCATATCGATAGAAGGCCTGACGCAGCACGCCGCAGATGCGCCGTCGCACGCGCATTAGCAGGCTGCACGCGCACTAGGCGCACTGGCGCACTACCCGCTCCAACAGCTAACGGGCTGTACCGCCACTAGCAGGCTGCGTCCTACCCTCGGGCCTCACAATGTCGCGGGT
>CAZQAS010000106.1:0-12945 GCA_964591285.1 uncultured Rhodothermales bacterium | reverse complement strand
GCCGCAGCAGGAAGACCGCCAGAATGGTGAACGCCGGCACCATCCAGATCATGAATCGCTGATCCCATTGGATAGGCTCCCGCAAGGCGATCACCGACAGGAAGAATATGACAGTCGTCAAGGAGAGAATGCCCACCCCGATCCGGCGCTCCCGCTTCACGACAATCTGCCGGACGGCCGCAACCGTGCCCATCACAAGCATGATCGGGAAGAGATATCCGAAATGCGAGAAGTCGTGCTCGAAGATCTGGGTCGTAACCAGTCGCCTGAACGAGAGATCATACAGGTAAAATCGCGCCGCCTCCACCAGATTCTCGAGGCCGATCGTGAAATGCACCTCCCCGGGACGAATGCCGATCGGCATTTGCGCCCGCGTGAGATTTCGCCAGTAAAGATCGCCAACGAGCGCCAGGATGCCGACGAGCGTCACGGCGCTGTAAAGCAGCACGCTCCGAAACGGCAGCTTCCGGATCACGATCGCGACAAGGAGCACGAGCCCCACGGTGCCGACGACGTTCAGCCCCATTACTTTGGTTGCGACCGCCAGACTGCTTGTGAGGGCGAGCATGCTCACTCGCGGCCATCGTCGCGCGCCCGGCTCCGAGACGATGCGAATGGTCCAGTAAAACGCGCTGAGGATCAGCGCAAGAAAAATCACGTCATTCTTCGCCGTGACGGTTCCATAAAGGATCTGCGGTGCCGTCAGGGTCGCGACGACAGTCACGAGTGCGGCGCGCTGTCGCCCGAGTACCTCTCGGGAGATCAAAAAGACGGCCGTGAGACTTACCACCAGCGCAAGCACGTTCGGAAGCTCCATCCATGCATCCGAGCCGGAAAGCAGTGCGAGATTCAGCATCTGCAGCTCCGCCCCGTTCACGCGGAAGATCTGGCGGAGGTCCTGCGATGCCCCGAGCACGAGGCTCTCGCTTTGCACGTATCCCGCCACCATAGGCAGATGGTACGCCTGCACATCCCAGACGTGCGCGGGGACGATGAGAGAGAAGAGACTCAATCCGCCAATGACGAGACCGGCGCTCGCGAGAACGATGCCGGCGATCAGGCGGGTGGGGCGATCGGGCGCATGGGCCGCACGATACCAATGAATCTTGCGGTCGGGAGGCGCGAAAAACGCGAGGCCGGCAATCGATGCGGCAGCGTAAACGGCGATCATCGGACCCGTGCTCAGGAATCCGGCGAGATCCAGCAGCTTCACGAGCGCGACCTCGAAGAAATAGAACAGGGCGTAGCCGGCCAGGACGGACGAGAACTGAAAGGCGGCCCTGCCGCGGAATCTGTCAACGGCAAGTACGAAGAGTACGAAGACGAACAACCACAGAAACGAAGCGCCGGCGGTGCGAACTAGTTCAATCACAGCGCTGCACGTTCAAAATATGGGAACTCCTCGCCCCTCGACACCCTGGGGACACGAAGTGGTGCCGGTCTCGGAATGATTCGCCTCAAAATAGCTGCGGGCACTTTCATACGTAGCGAGCCGGGACATGCGATGACGTTGAGCGTCGTAGACGAGCAGGTTTTCGCCGTAAGGATACACGTAGATAACGTCGTCGTAGAGCTGCGTGCGAATGCCGCCTTCGAGTACCTGCGTGTTCGCCTTGATGATGTCGCCGCGAAGTGTCGGATCTATAGCAACGTTGAGCATACCTGTGACGTCCCATCCCGTTTCGAATACGACACCCGGCCCCACGTACGGACAGACGCCGTCCAGCAAAACGACGCTCTCCTCCGGAATCTCCTCGCTGCGCAGGTCACGAATGACCACCTGCTGATGCTGGTCCGCGCGGATCCAGAATTCAGCAATGGCATCGATGATCAAGAACCCGCTTACGCAAAGTAGGGTTGTGAACACGCAGAACGCGCCGCGCCGAAGTGCTTCCGCCGGCAGGAGTGAACTTAGCCATCCGATCACGCCGACGAGCGACATCGCGACGCCCACGGCTGCCGCAATGGCCGTGCGGTTATTGATGCCCGCGGCGGAAAAACCGATGTCGAAGGTGACCAGCGCGATCGCATAGCCCATCCCGAAGACCACCAACCCGAATCCGATCAATAGGAACCAGGTCGTCGGGCGGGGAAGGGTGAGGTTCTCCTTCTTAAGCGACGTAAAAAGATAGATGAAAATGACCACTCCGAGCACGAGCGCAATGATGATCGCGAGGGTGTCGGCGTACTCCGTCAGCACGCGCCATACTTTCGCAGGGAGTGCGAGGACATAACTGCCGAAGTTGACGGAAATCGCTCCTCGAACGACTCGCTTGACGTTCCAGATATAGGTGCCGATGTCCCCCAGCGAACCTGCGCGCTCGGTAGTCGTGAACTTGTAGCCCGTGGCCAGAATCAGCGCAAGAATTTGAAGTCCCGAGACGATCAGTGCACGCTTCCACGTCGCTCGTGAGCGCCTGTTGCGATGCTGCCTCGTCCACGGCCGGTACAGGACGATCAAAACGTTTAGCAGAAAAAGCGGCGCCACCACCTCATAGGCGAGCACACTTCCGAGCAGCGCAGCCGTGCCCAGCGACATCCACACTGCGAAGGCCGTTCCATTCATCCGCGTCGACCTGAGAGTCGCATACAGGCTGACGAAATATAGACCGAGCGACAGATTCGCCTGAAAGGCCGCGATCCAAAAACGATCCGTGGAATAGTGGGGCAGCAGGGCGAAAACGAGCGGCACGGCGAGCACGACGACGCGCGAAAGACCCATCTCGCGAAGTGCCGCATAAAACATGAGAATCGTTCCAGTGAAGATGATCCCATTCACGAGATGGTACCCGAGAGGCTCCAGGCCGAAGAGTCCGTACAGGCCCGCCAGCAATAGGGCCTGCATGGGGCGCGTCGAAAGGTCGCCCATGAGGGACTGGAACAAGTTCCCGAAGGTCTGCTCCGAGACGCCGTGCATACCGCCGAGAAATGCCCAGTCGTCACTGTAGAGACCCAGCCCTCCGATGTACGTGATTTGGGAGAGAACCACTACAGCCGCGAGAAACAGGCCGTCTCGCAAAGCCATCCGGAGCACGATGCCTGGAAGCTCAGGCCGCGTGGCTCCAGCCTCCGGCCGGTCAGTTTTCAAGGCGATCGTTCCGCCGGTAGAGCTCATAGTGGAGAAAAATCTTCAACAGGTCAAAACCCGTTCGGATGAATGTGACCACACCTACTTTGGAATCGGCGACGTGCACCCACTGCATAAGCGGGTACTCGTAAATCGCGGTCCGGGGCTCGGCAAGTTCGTTGTTTTTCGATGCCTCCGACACATATCTGGCGACGATCTCCACGTCGAAGAACCATTCGGTCTGAAACGGCCGATCGAAGAGGAAATGCAGCCGGGACGCCCCGCGGAAAAGCTTCGCACCGCACTGTGTATCGTACACCGGTAATTGCAGCATCAGCGATACGGCCGTTGCAAAGACGCGGCCCAGATAATGGCGCAGCTCGCTTCGCTCGATGGTGCGGCCAAGCAGCTTCACGCGAGAACCGAAAACCATCTCCACCTCGGGACTCCGTGACAGGACGTCCCGAAAGCTCAGTACCTCTTCGAGCGGTGTGGAAAGGTCGGCATCCCAGTATCCGACGAATGCGGGCTGCTCTCTTAGCGCATGCCGCATCCCGAGCCGAACGGCCTCAGCCTTGCCCACGTTTTCGGGAAGCGCCACCAGGTCGAGAGCGCCGTTCCTACGATCGACGAGTTCCCGCAGGACCGCGCCCGTTTGGTCCGTACTTCCATCGTCGACGAAGACGATCCGAACATCCGAATGCTTCTGCACGAATGCCGCAAAGTGATCAACGTCGAGGCGGTACTCCTCGTTGTAGCATGGAACGACCACGGCAGTATAGTCCATCGAGAGCGCGGGCGGGTTCAGGGTATATCCGGCAGGCCGAGGCCGGTAAGTTCGGCCAATTCTCTGCGAAGCACGTCTGCCACGAAGGCGTTGCCTGCCTCGGAATAGTGAGCGTGCGGACCGAACATCAGCTTGAGTTCTTCCGGCGGAATCTTCCGCATCTCTGCCACGACGTCAACGTACGGGATGCTGCGCTTCTCGGCTTCTCGCGCTGCGAAACTCCTCCAGTCCTCCGTGTCCGCCGCACCCATGTAATCCTCCGGGGCGGGAAGGTATACGAGAACCAGGCGACTGCCCTTGGCATGATTCGTTCTTTGAAGCTTTTCGAATATTGTCGACGCGACCGCTTGGATAGACTGGACCGACGTGCCCTCCTCGTCACTGCCGAAGAGCCTGTGCAAGATGCCATCAGCGAGCTGGACGGTGCTTAGCTCCGACAGAATGGGCAGGCTACGCGTGATCCACGGCACGGCGTAGGAGGTCCTGGGAACAGGTTGATTCCTGGTGTGCAAGTCGCCATCCTGCACCACTACAAGCGGCTTGCCGTATCCCTGAAAACTGTCGCGGCCCATCCGCCAGAAATCTTCGGTGATGAATGCGAAGAGGTGAAGTTGATGGTCCAGCCCGGCACCGTCGCGCATGTACCAGAGATAGGCCTGATCGATTCCGTAGCCCCCCTGACCCATGTTGACGCTTTCGAGCGATTCAGCACCGGATCCGAGGAGACTGCACCAGGTGTTATCATTGTCCACGCCGAATCCGAGGGTGAACGAGTCACCAGAGCAAATCACCCGTGTGTAGCCGTCCGGGACCTCCCTTGCGAAATCCCGTGCATTTCGAAATCGCTGCCGATTCGTCTGCAAGTAGACACCGGGACCATACATGTCAGCGATGTAAATATCGGGGAGATTCACCCAGCCGAGCTCGTCGTCGTACTCGGTATGACGACGTTCGGGAATGGCACTGCTTCTCGCGACGTCCACGCCGGTCAAGACGTAACTTGCAGCTCCTTCGATGACGAAGAGTAAAAGGAGAACTACGCCAAGGTTGACAAGCGCGATCTTGAAGATCTTCTGCATTATTGCATTCGTCGTGCTCGGCCAAGCATGGCGCGTGAGTGAGCCGGAGAGCTGTACTGGCTTCTCCCCGCTCGAACCATCAAGAATACGAGGATCGTGACCCAGATCACAGTGTGCCCGGCCTCGATGAGTATCGATATGGGCGTGCCCAGATCGTAGAACGCCCACGTCGGCACCTGCATCCCGATCCACGCCGCGGCGAACAGGAGGCCTGCCGCGACGCGGCCTCCGTCGGTCGAACGTCCAGCAAGACGAAACAGCGCAATCATCGGAAGGATGATGAGAATGTCGTCATAGAGTCGATGGTGCACCCAGAAGCGCGCCACCAGCGCTGCCACTCCGATCAGCAGCCACGGTTCTGCTCCTCGATTCCTGTACGTCCACAATCCGTGAAGCAGCAGCAACATAAGGGACGTCGCAAGCGCCCATTGCTCCAAACCCGCAAGAGCCAGCCACTTATGAACGCTCACCGTGCCCTCGAGGAAAGTTACCTCCGAGCCGGTCTGCACGACCCAGCTCCGCAGTAGCCGAAGCAGGCCCTCCTCCTGGTATGACGCAGCCAGCAGCGTCAGGCCGGCATACCCTGCACCTATCAGCACCATGGGCCGAAGCCGGCGAGGAACAAACAGAACGATCCAGAAGAAGGGCACCGCAATCGTAGGCTTCAGCAGCGCAGCCAGCAAGAAGGCCGCGGCAAGCAAATCATGCTTCAGGCGCCCGCCGGACGCTCGAAGGACGACGAACCCGGCGGTGAGCAATGCCACGACGTGCAGTCCGACCTGGCCGACAAACAGATTCATCTGTGTCGGATAGATCGACAGGACGGTAAGTGCGGCGAAAATGCGCTGGTCCCATGTGCTCGCTCCCGATTCGCGCACGGTCAGAAGCGCAAGTACACCGATCGCGAGCGCTGTGAATCCGGCCCAGAGCCACCGGGCTGAATCGAGGGGAAGCCAGCCGAGGAGCGGCCAGAAGAGCGCATAGCTGGCCGGGGGATAATCCGCGTTCGGAACGACGCCGTAGAGGGCACCGCCGCTGAACCAGCGGTGCACCTCCTGATACCTGTTCTTCAGGTCGATGGCTGCCCATTCCGCCGGATCGGCAATCAGATACGGGAAGGCATACGAAAGCCGCCCCGCCGCCGTGATGATCATGAAGATGGAAGCCAGCACGAGCAGCGTTGGGCCGTACCTGCTCCAGAGATTCACTAGGCGCGGCACGAGCCGATCGCCCCAGAATGCACGTAAGGCTTCTGCCGCACTCTTCATGAGTCGTTTCGGACCTGGCGCCAAGCAGGCGATCGCATCAATCTTCCACGACGTGCGTCTCGAACACACGGCGGTACGAGCTCCATCGCTGCTCGTCGAATTCGCCGTCGATGAGGCAATCCGCCGCCGCGTAGGCCATGTAGAGGGCATGATGCGTGTTGTCATGCGCAAAAAGCCCCTGCCTTCCGTAGCTTAGCAGCCGCGGAAGGCTCTCTACCCAGCGATCGAGGATGTCGAAATGTGCTTCGTAGCCTTGTGCGTAGATGGGATAGGCATGTCGAAGCCGCCGGACGCGCACTTCGACCGGTGGACAGGGCAGCGGAATTCCGGCATGGTCGAGATCGGCGGCCACACGACCGGCGAGCTCATCGTCGCTCATCGACCAGTACGGGTCGTCCGGCGCACAGGGGAGTTCGGCGCAAAGCGTCGTCCGGCCCGCGGGTTCGGACGCATCCGCATAGTTCTTCGGTTCGGATAGGCGCGTGATCGATACGGAAACACTTGGGAAATAATGAGCGTCGTATTCGGTAAATCGGTCTCGCGGCAGTTGCAGGTAAATCAGGAGCATCGCTCGAGATTCAAGTGAGTCAGCAGCTTCGGTGACCTGCGACGGAGCCGACGGCTCCACCATTCGCGCGAGGATGCTGACGGGCACGGACGACCACACGTAGTCCGCCCGCAAGCTCCGCTCCCCATCGTCCCGCTGAGCCACGATCGTCCACGGCTCGTCCGGCGTCTCGGGCCGCACCAGGCGCGTGACTCTGCTTCCGAGCAGAACACGTGCGCCAAGCTGCCGGGCGGCCTCAGCATAGACTTCGCTGATCTGCCCGTATCCTTTCTTTGGATAGTAGAAGGTGCCGGTATCGGCCCCCTTGACGCCCGGAAGGTGGGACAGGACTTTCCGCAGGAGCTTCGAGAAGGTGCTTGCGGAAACTCGCCGCTTGGCCTGCTCGGCCGAGAGCACCTCCGGATCCCTTCCCCATATCTTCCGCGCGTAAGGGAAATAAAAGGATTCGCAGATGGTCGGTCCGAGGCTCGCACGCAGCACGGACGCGAACGTCTCGTCGTTAGAGTTCGCACGGCCGGAACGTCGCATTAATGCGTCTCGAAGCACTCCTGCCAGAAACCTCCGGTCCGCATGGAGCAGGATGTCGAGCGGTTGCAGTGGGAAGTGGATCCACTTACCGCGCAGGAGGATACGCCCGTGACGCGGCCTCTTGACGAGGTCATCCCCAAGAAGTGATCGAATGTCTTTCAGGATGTTCGGATCGCAGGCCTGGTGCAGGCGGTGACTTCCGTAGTCGACCCGCTGCCCTTCGATCTCGAAGCTTCCGGCATTGCCACCGACGCTGTCGCGTTGCTCGAGGACGGTCACCTCGGCGCGATCCAGCCGTCGCAGCTGATAGGCGGCACCGACGCCGGCCGGCCCCGCCCCGAGAATGACCACGCGCGGCTTATCCATGAGTACGCTGTGCAGATCTGGTCAGCAGAATCGAATCTTCCCCGGCGCCGCGCGCGCGTCCCATTAACCACCACGATAGTCCTCCGAGCAACCCGCCGGCGATCAGGACCGTCTGCCAGACGAGCGAGGCGACGAGCCCCTGCGCGGCGGGTACGCCGAAAGGCACCAGCAGTGCCGCGAGCGTGGCGTCGCGCACCCCCAATCCGCCAATGCTAACCGGTACGAGCCCGGCGGCCTTCGCCAGCGGCCAGGCGAGAAACCACACGGCCAGCGGCACATCGATGCCGAGCGACCAGCCCAGCCAGGCGTTCAGCAGGACGAAGCTGGTCTGCATCGAGAGAGCCAGTACGAATGCGATCACGGCGACCCGCGGATTCCGCCACAGCCTGCGGATGGACACCAGGCCCCTCCCCACGTTTCGACGGTATTTCTTCGGCCAGCGGTCCAGCGGCCTCCGGAGCACGAAAGGAAGGAGCAGGAGAGCCAGCCCGGCACCAACGAGAATAAGAATGAGGGCAAACTGCGTGCTCCAGCCCGAGATCACGCTGCCGGCTAAGATGCCGCCCACCCCGATGAGCGCGCCGAGCGCAATCGTATCGATCATCCGATCAGCCACTCCACCCAGAACGACCGCCTCCGGCTCTCCGATCCGCTTGCCGGCGAGCGCGGCGCGCAGGACGTCGCCTCCGACAATGCTGGGAAGGCACAGATTCGCGAACAGGCCGGCGACGTAGAACCGGTACGCGTCGAAAAAGCCAAGGAGTGACCCGCCCGCATTCGTATTCAGGATCATCCGCCACTTCGCGACCCCGACGAAATGGATCGCTATGAATCCGGCTACGATGGAGAGCCAGAGCGGAATCGAGACGTCTCGCCAGACGGAGATAATCTCCTTCCACGGAAGCAGCACCAGGAGCAATCCCAGCACGCCGAAGCTGACTAGAAATTTCAGCCAGCGTTTCATGTCATCTTCCTCGTCCTGGCGTTCTGATGCTGAATCCGCGCATTCTGGTCCGCTAGTAGCCCGACCGACCAGACGATCAGCGCCCCGAGCATCCCCAGTAGGGCACTCTCAGAGAGATTTCCGAGTGTGACGTCGTAGGCGAATTTCGCAAGGCCGATGACCATGAGAACCAGCCCGACGGGGATAAACACCTTGAGCGGATTGAAGAAGACGATCGTGCGCAAGATCAGCAGCAGGAAATCGTACGCGTGCCGGGAACGGATCTTCGACGTACCCAGGCGAGCATGATAGTCGATCGGCACGTATTTCACCGTGTGATCATTGCATGCCGCCGCGAGCGTAATGGTCGTCGTAAAGGAAAATCCGGACGGCAGGAGGTGGAGATAGCTCTCCACGAGGTGCCGGTGCATCAGGCGAAGTCCTGAATTCAGATCGGGAAGTCGCCGCCCGGCCAGATAGCTTGCAAGCTCGCCGAGGAACCACTTCGCAGGGCGCCTTACCAGCGGCACGTTGTTGACGTCCCCACCCCGAGCGCCGACCACCATCTCATGGTCCCCAGCATGTTCGAGCAGCCGCGGAATCGCACTGCTCGGATACGTGCCGTCGGCGTCGATGATTAACACCCACTCGAAGTTCGTGGCGGCGATGCCTCGCTTCAGCGCCGCACCGTACCCGCGGTTTTCCGAGTGCCTCACGACGCGAACGCCCTCGGCAGCCGCATTCGTCCCCGTATCGTCCGACGAACCATCGTCCACGACGACGATCTCGTATTCCCAGCCGGACCGATCCATCGCAGTCCGTACCGCACGGATCTGACCGGCGACGTGGGCGCCTTCATTGAAGGCCGGGATGACGACCGACACTTCGCGAGCAAGCTCCGCCTCAGGGACGCCGTAGGCCTCCTCGATGTGTGAATGCTCGTAAGATGCCTGTTGCGTCATTGGATTGATCTCTGCATCGACAAACCGGCCATACTAGCTCCTAGGATGGGTCGGTCCGCGCCTGTTTAAGCTATTCTCAAGGTAGACGAGCCATCCGAATACAGCCGCGGCCGTGAGCGCCACAAAGGCGTAATCGAGCACGTGCTCAAACACGTGCCCCGCTACCATTGCTGCGATACCCTGTTCCGACTGCCCGGCCGACATAACATCACCTCTCAGCGCCACCCACGCCAGCAATCCCGGGATGAGCACTACAAACGCAGCCGGGATGCGTATCTTCCGCCAGGGTATCGCGCGGTTTTCCGTTCGCACGTTCGTCCTCCCCTCCCGATCGGCTGACCCGAGGATGAGGAGCACAATGCCGAAGCCGAGCAGGAGCGTGATCGGTCCATGCGTCATGATTTCCCGTGCCTGGTGCCCAACATACCGAACATCGACAAAAACCGATGCGGATAGACCGAATACGGCGGTCAAGACCGCTACGTAACTCCATGGTACCCACTGAAGCCATGAGCGACCAAGAATCATGCCGCGACTTTCATCGGTGGTGTCGCACACCAATCGGGCTGCAGCGGTGGCTGCACACCCGAACCAGACGGTACTCAGCCAATGGAAGTGCCAGTGCGACCCGTATTCGAAGAGGTCATCGCGGGTTCGATACTGCATCAGATCACTCCAGGCGCTGCCGTAGCCGCTGCGCTCCGCTGCGAGCCAGAAGGAGCCGGCGGCAAGGATGACGGCCGAGATCGTCGAAAGCCAGGTGATCGACCGGAGTGATTTGCTGAAGATAGGCGCGCCTCCCATCCGAACTGGACAATACGCGGCGATGCAAAGCGCCAGAAACAGCGCATATCCGACGTCGATCGGAAGTTCTCGCAGGAAATGCTCGTAATAGAATATCGTCTCCCCAAGCGTGTAGCTCCCACTTTCATGGACAACCGACGTCCAGAGCGCCCACGTGCCGTGCTCGATCGCCAGCCATGCATACGAGCCTGCGATGAGCACCAGAGGGAGGGTAATATACAGAGCGCCTCTCCGGAGAGCTTTGGAGTCCTTCAATCCGGCAGTGGAAGATACGTACACGAGCAAGCTAGGAATTGCGCCGGTGCGTCAGCAGCCACCGAGCCAGGCCGTACGAAAGCGCCGCCAGATACACGAGCTGACCTTTTGTTTGACGCGGTGACCGCCACATCGACCGTAGAAGACGGAGCATCCGAACCTTAATTTCTCGTAGGAGTCGGGTCAGCATGTAGCGGTCCTGTAGGCTCAGATGCTTGGCATAGTACTCTCCCTGGCCCTGCCCGTAGCTCCATCGAAGCGGCAGATATTCTTCGTCGGTGCGCCAGGCCCGGTGGTAGAGCACGGCTTCCGGCCTGTAGTGAATTTCGTAGCCCGCCTCAAGGAGGCGGTAGGCGAACTCGTTATCCTCCGCATTGACGAGGCGCGGATCAAATTTCCCAACATCGGCGACGGCACTCCGGTAGAAGGCCATGTTGTTCGAGTAGAGAATGTCCTCGCCGATGCGTCCTCGGTAGACGGCCGGCCTGAGATCGGTTTTCGTTGAAGGTACAAATCCGCCCTCGCGTTTCGGAGTCGCCGGAAGGACGCGGCCCGTCACGACGCTGCGGCGGCCGGCCTTGACAAGTGCGCTGACGAGCTCTCGGAGCCAGGTTCGAGTAACCCGAATGTCATCGTCAGTAAAAACGAGGATGTCGAAACGGGCGGCCTCCATGCCGATGTTGCGCGCCCGGCTTGCACCCGATGAGCTGGAATGGATGTAGCGAATCTCGCAGGGACGATCGGTGGTCAGGTCAGCCAGTTGGGGATGGGGAGCCGAAGTCTGATCGATAACGATCAGCTCGGTGGGGACGTCTTCCCCGCCGAGAATAGAGTCGACAGTTTCGGCCAGCAATTCTGGTCGATTCTTAGACGGGATGATTAGGGAAGTCTGTGGTAGCTCAATCATGGTCCCGATATGTCGAGCCGTGTCGCGTCCGCCGCTCCGCATCGGTCTGTAGTCGGCTGGAGTCCGCGCCGAAACGACGCTGTACCTCAGCGGCCTCTTCTCGGGCCTGCATGTACCTGCGTCGCCCGGTGAGCATGCCCTGAATTTCCGCGAGAATCAAGTCGCGCGGGAAGCCCGGATCGCGCACCAGGGCAGTCGCAAGTCTCCAAAGCTGTCGCATGAGCGCTCGGATACGTAGCCGACGCAGCGCTCGACGCTCCTCCGGGTAATGCTCCGCTGTACGCTCTATGACCGCAAAAAAGCCGCTGCCCCAGCTTTCAATCTGGCGGCGGAGTTCGGGATACGTTTGTCGATGCCGATGCCGGACGACCGCTGATGGTTCATAGATCAAAGAGAAGCCATGCTTCATGATCCTGAAAAACATCTCGATATCACCACCGCCGTTCGTAGCCGTCCCCACGTCGAGGGCGGGATCGAATAAGCCAACCGTTTCAAATACGCCCAGCCTGAACGCCATACTCGCCCCGGTCCCACATTCAGCCATCAGTCCCGGGTCGAAGGCGGACTCGCCCGCTCGTATCCGGTCGTTCGGATACTTGTGGCGGTCCTTCCCCAGTCCGAATCCTCCATAGCGCTCGAAAAAGATCTCCGCATCCTCTTCGGTCCGCAGCGGAAGCACGAGGCCCGTCGTGGCCATCACTTCCGGGTCTTCGAAGGTCGCAGCCAGCGCCGAAAGCCAGCCTTCCTCCACGATGACGTCGTCGTCCGTATACGCGATGATCTCGCCGGTAGCTTCCCGGATCGCGCGATTGCGCGCCCAATTCAGGCCGGGACGCGGCTCGCAGACGTACCGTACCTGCTCGTAACTGGAGCGCACCAGTCGCTCCGTCGCGGGCGAAAACGGCGCGTTGTCTACCACAAGAAGTTCGACTTCCGGGTACGTGAGCTTTAGAAGCGAATCGAGACAAGCGGGCAATTCGTCGACTCGTTCGCGCGTGCATACGGCAACGGTCGCCTTCCGCGAAGGTGCGCGTTCGCCCGCCGCCGAACCCGTGTTCATCGTCTCGTCTCGTTCAGCCATACTGTAGCTATCCACGTCTTTCGTACTACCGCACGCATGCCCGCCGGCCGCGGATCTCGTCATCCCACCCGTGCATCTAACGGCGCAGGTATCGGCGAATTTGCCGGGCGAACGTATTGCCATCAACGTCCGGCGCATCGATGCGAGGCAAGAGATACCCGGTACTGTCTCGCCGCACCGGCCGTCCCGTGCACGCGCAAGCGTAGCCATAGCCCGCTAAAGCCACTTCGTTGACCGTTTCATCGGCATACGATCCGTACGGGTATGCAAAGCCATCGACGGTTCGTCCCAACCAGGATTCGAGGGTTTCCTTGCAGTTGCGTATCTCCG
>CAZQAS010000105.1:5584-12951 GCA_964591285.1 uncultured Rhodothermales bacterium | reverse complement strand
TGCACCATTGTGGAAGAACGCTTATTTTCGGTCGGCTGCGAAAGCAGCCTGCTGCGTTCTTTCCCTTGCGGTGTACCCTCGATGAATCTAATGCTGCGGTCCGTCGGCCGACAATTTGCTCGGAAAGCCCTTCGAAGGCTGAGGAAACTTTACAAAGCCCGGCGTGCCGCTCCCCATCGCTCACGGCATCTGGGGCGGAGCATCAAGTCGGGTCTGATAGAGGACGCTGCCCGGGCGCGCGGCCTCGAGACGATCCGGGCAGATCGACGGCTCGTGTACGTCCGGATGGGCGAGTCGCTCGTGCCGTTCGAGGAGATGACGGGCCCTTCCGCGAGCTCCGTTTCGCGGTACGTGGTCGACAACAAGCACCTCGCGCGCCGATTTCTAGAGGCGGGCGGACTTGCAGTCGCTAGGAGTCAGGTGGTCCATCAAGGTGAGTACGGCTCGGCCGTTCAATTCGCATGGGAGGTGGGATATCCGATCGTGGTGAAGCCCAGCAGTGAGGCTAGAGGGCGGGGCATAGAGACGGACATCGACAACCCACGCCAGCTCAAGCAGGCCATCAAGCGGGCAGGTAAATGGGGCCCTACGGTGCTCGTCGAAGAACAGTTCGACGGCGAGGATTACAGATTTTTTGTGGTCGACGGCAACGTCATATCCGTTACTCGTCGCGCAAGGGCATCTGTGGTGGGCGACGGTGCGTCGACGGTTCTGCAGCTGATCGATGCAAAGAACGTCGTCAGGCGGGGCAACAGCTATCTTCGGCCCTATCCCATTCCTATCGACCTGGACAGCCTTCCTCACCTAAGGCGCAGCGGCAAGAACTTGCGCAGTGTCCCTGCCGCGGGAGAGATCGTCACCCTGCGTGGTCAATCGAATCTGTCCATGGGAGGAGACAGCATCGACGTGACCGACACGTGTCACCCGGGATTTAAGGATCTGGCCGTCCGGGCCGTCGGATCCATTCCGGGACTCGAATACGCAGGGGTCGATTTACTGATCAGGGATATCACATCCGGACCGCGTCCTGGAAACTATATCGTCAGCGAAGTCGAATTCTTCCCGGGACCGGTCGCGCACTTCCCGGTTGTGGGGACCCCGAGAGACATGGCCGGTGCGGTTCTGGATTACTATCTGAGGAGGCTTTCTGACAGTACGCCCGAAGAAGAGCTGGCTCTTTCCGAGGCGTCGTCGTGAAATGTCGCTAGATGTCGTGCCTTGCTTCAGCGCCTCGCGACGATCGGCTGCGGCGACCGCCGGGCGGAGCTCTGCAGCATGTGTTCGACACTCCTTTGCCCTGTCGTCAGCAGATCGTACACGTCAGTAGTCGACGACGAATACGGGAAGCGCGCTGCCTTCGGCAAGGATCATCTTTTCTCCGGTGTCCACCAGGACGACGTACGGGAAAAGGCCTTTCTCCCGGGTTGCTACTTGGTGGTTGATAGGCCCCGTTTCGGCGGTCACCTTGAATCTCTGAACTCCGCCGAAGAGCCTGTCATCCATGATAAAATATAACGTATCCTGCGCGGCCGGTCGGAAATTTACGGTCTCGCCCGGCGCTACCTTCCTCGCGCCCGGCTTCACCACCCATCTCCCGTCTTCGACTTCTTCGACGGTGACGTCCGTCGTCGCTTCCGTCTGTTCGTACGTGTCCTGCGTCTGTGTCTGATTCATCGCTGTACCCTCCTTTCGAGCATTGATTGTTCGGTGATTTCATCGTTCGTCGAACAGGACGCCCAGGTCACCTCGCGCGAACTCAGCGAGCAGGGGCGAGCGTTCGATGTAAAACGGATCGAATCCGCTCTCCAGCGCCCGCTCCACGAAGTAGCCGGCGCGTTCGGCGTCGCCTGCCATGGCGTGGACCTCCGCCGCATGGGCATAGACGTCGCCATCCTCTTCCACCTCTTCGAGCACTTCCTCTATCGTCCGGACCGCGCGCTCCGTCTCCCCCTGGTATGCATGATACACCGCCACCTGCGCCGTCGTCATGGCGTCACGCGGATTGATCGAGCGCTCCGCCTCGGCTCGCTCGATGGCCGCTGAGAAGGCCGACCGGGCCTTCTCGCGAGCTGATCCTGACCAGTAGTACGCCTCCCCCAGCGCGCCCCAGATCCTATAATCGGAGTCGTTCTCGCTGATCGCCCTTTCGTACAACTCAGCGGCGCCGGCGAAGTCGTGTTCCAGATAATAATACAGCGTGCCGAGATTCAGATACGTGCGGTACTCGGGCTGCAGCTCGAGGGCGCTCTCGAACGCGTCGAGCGCATCGGCACGCCGGCCGAGCAGCGCGTAGATGCTGCCCAGATAGGCATAGGGACGCGGATTTCGCGGCGCAAGCGTGACCACGTGACCGAAGCGCGTAGCCGCCTCCTCGTACCGGCCGCTCCGGAAGTACACGACGCCGAGATAGTGATGGCCGGCCCAATAGGCGGGACGCAGCGCGATGGCGCGTTCCAGGTGGCTTTCGGCCCGTTGAATATTTCGTTCCGGATCGCGGACGGTGGCGAGCCGCTCGTAGGCTCGTCCGAGCTCTCGGTGCGCATCCGCATTCTGCTCGTCCAGCCGCACGGCGCGCGAGAGCGTTTGCTGTGCTTCCTCATAGCGGCCGAGCCCGAGCTGGACCATGCCCACGGCGATCTGGACTCCGATCAGATTTTCGCCGAGCGTCGAAGCCGTATCGCCGTGCGCCACCGCGGGTTCAACGAGCTGCGGATCCTTCTTCAGGTCGTACATGCGCCAGTACGCCTCCGCGAGCGCCGCGTGCGCGAGGGCGAACTGCGGATCCAGGTCCGTGGCGCGCTGCAGGAGATCGATCGCCGAATCGAGGTTCTCCTCCCGATCGTACTGCTGGAGGTATCCTTTCCCGCTGACGAAGAATTCGTATGCGCCCGGTACGGACGAATCGCCCGCCTCGAACACGTCGCGTGCGAGTCCGGGTTCGATGCCGATCATCGCGGCAACTGCGTCGGAGACCTGATCCTGAAGCGATCTGATATCATCGGCATTGGCGTACATGATTTCTGATCCCATCTGGCGGAGCGACGCGGCATCGACGAGATTCAGCGTGAGCTGCACGTCGTCGCCGGACCAGTGCATGCTGCCCGTGATCGCGAGCTTGATCCCGAAGGCATCCCGCGCCTTCTCCACGCTCCGGACGCCGAGCTCGGTGACGTCCGACGCCGGCACGACCCAGAGCGAATCCTCCGGCGTGTCGATCTGGGAAATCGTACTCGTGAGGATCTGGAACAGTCCCTCTGCGATCGCATCTCTATTTTCATCTCCACCGTAGCTTGAAAACGGAAGAACGACCAGATGCCGGACCATGTCGGTCTCGGCATCCATCCCTACGATCGTCTGAATGCGCTGCAGCATGGACGATCCGGCAGGCGTCACAGTGACGCCGAGCGCCAGCGTGATGATGAGAACGACCGCGGCCGGAGCCAGCCAGGGGATTCTTTGCTGCAGCGACTGCCGCTGTGGGACGTGCGGCGGCGCAGCTCCGTCGAGCGCCTCCGCGGCTTCGGACGCTCGATCGAAGCGCGCATCCCGATCCTTGGCGAGACACCGCTCGACGACCCGGCGCACGTGCTCGGGGATATGGTCCGGCAGCGGCTCGGGCTCTACGTGCATGATGGCGTACATCACGGCCAGGGCGTACGCGCCCGAGAACGGTTTTCGGCCGCTCAGCATTTCATAGAGGACGGCTCCGAACGACCACAGATCGGTCCTTGCATCCGCCGGATCGCCGCGCGCCTGCTCCGGCGACATATACGCCGCCGTCCCGACGACCGCGCCGGTGCGCGTGATGTCGGTGGCGGCCAGCTTGGCGATTCCGAAGTCGAGGATCTTGACGGTCCCGTCGGTGGTGACGAAGAGATTGGACGGCTTGACGTCCCGGTGTACGATCCCGGCGTCGTGCGCGGCTCCGAGGCCCATCAAGATCTGGCGCGCATAGTCGACGGCTCGTTCTACCGAGAGGTCTTCGCGGGCGAGCAGCGCCTCCAGCGTCTCCCCTTCGTAGCACGGCATGGCGATGAACGTCCTTCCGTCGGAGGCCTGATCCACCTCGAAGACCGTACACACGTTTCGGTGATCGAGCCGTGAGGCGGCACGCGCCTCCTGCACGAAGCGGGCCCGGGCTTTCTCATCCAGCCGCAGATGCCGCGGAAGAAACTTGAGCGCCACCGTCCGCCCGAGATTGACGTCCTCGGCGCGGTAGACGACCCCCATTTCGCCGCTGCCGAGCCATTCGCCGATTTTGAAGTGCGATATGCGGCGCCCGGTCAGATTTTCCTCAACCTCCTCCTCCGCCGGCCCGGTCGCCAGCAGCCGATCGATCTTCTCCTCGGAATCGCCCGGAAGTGATTCGGCGACGGTTACGAGGGCTTCGAGCTCCTGGCCAAGGTCCGCATCGCTCTCGCGAATTGCCTCAAGGCGCTGCATTCGTTCGTCGTCGTGGAGATCCAGCAATTCGCCGAGATAGCGGCGAATCCGCTCCGTTTGGGCCGGTGAGAGAGGTGACCGCATCTGCTGGGGGTGTGGTGGACAGGCAGGTGTCCTGCGTATGGCCCCTGCGTATGGCCATGGTGCGGCGGCCAACGCGCGCTCTCGTACCTTCCGTCGGTCAATATCACGTACGGAGCACCCGGAGGAGGATGTGGCGCCGAACCTCGCACCAAACAGCTTCAGAATACGGCTTACTCCTTAAAAAACAAAGACTCGGGCTAAAACGAGCTTGTTCGGAGCCATCCCTCGATTGCGGCTATGCGGGTATTGCGGCTATGCGGGCGAGGGCGGGCGGTTGGACGGCTCGGGATTCGGATCTGCCGTCTGGCGGCGCCGCAGGACCGCTTTGATCCACAAGAATGCCACGGCGATGAACGGCAGGGCGTAGAGGACGAGCCCGATCGGGCCGATCGTGCCGTCCGGCGTGGCCTCCACCTCCGAGATGATCTCGCCTCCCCCCTCCTCGCCGTCGATCACGATGCGGACGGTCCAGTACTCACCCTGATCGAATTCCACTTCGGCATAGTAGCGCGCGCCGTACCCGACGCGCTGCGGCTCGGCGTCGTAGAGCACCTCGTCCAGGCGGCCCGAGACCGGCTGCACGCCGATCCGGACGTCGTGAATGTCCGGCAGCGGCTCATCGTCCACCGGCTCGAAGATGACGAAGAACGTCCCGATGCCGATGTCCGGGTCGGTCCAGATCGAGATGACGTAGGGTCCGACCTCCCGATCCACGACAATCGGAAACGGCGGGCCCTCGTGCGCCATCGCCCGCGTAGCCGGCGCCAGGAGAAGAAGGATCAGTATGATGAGCCGAATGGGTCGCACCGTCAGGTCGTCGTCATCATAACCATCACATCATCATAACCATCACATCATCATCATATCCGCGCCGCGCATCTCCATCGGCTGGTTGAGCAGCCACAGGGACGCGATCCACAGCAGCGCAGAGACGATCGCCCACGGCAGCGCCGCGCTCACGGCGCGATCCGGATACTCGCGCTGCGCTATCCGGTAGGCGACGAAAACCGAGCCGAGGAGTCCGAGGCTCAGGAATCCGATCTCGAGCGGTGCCACGTACATTTCCGGCAGCCCCACCAGCGACCAGTTCGGCGCGCCGAAGAGCGTGATTCCGATGCCCGCGAGCGCGTCCTGCATCACGGGTACCACGGTCCACAATCCCGTAAAGAAATGGAACGCATAGTGCGCGAGCCATATCCCGACGCCCATCGGGATGAGCGTATAGGCGAATCGCGTCCCGATGCCGAGGAGTGACTCGCCGGTGCGGGCCACGCGGCGGGTCCAGAAGGCGGCGAGTCCGAGCAGCAGGGCGGGCTCCAGGATGAGGACGATCCCGAAGAGGGTCGCCAGGACGGTCGCTTCGTTGTGCGTGCCGAGGATGCCGCCGATCCAGTGCTGCACGGTGTAGACCGGACTCACCATCCCGAAGGCGTTCATGAGGGCGCCGAAGGTGAACAGCAGGGCGAGCGCGGCCATATCCTTCCGCTGCGAGAACCGGCCGATGCCGGAGCGGCGCGGATCGTCGAACAGCTCGCTGCCCGGGAGGCGCACCTGCATTGCGACGTTTTCGTGCGGGCACGCGTGGATGCAGTCGAGGCAGAAGGTGCAGTCCATATTCCCGACCTTCTTCGGCTGAAACAGCGACAGCTCGCAGCCGCGCTGGATGACGATGCCCTCGTCGTCGCGCGTTCCCCGGATGCAGTCGTGGGTCTGGCAGGTCGCGCAGACGTCGTGATCGGCCACGGCGATCTCGAGCGGCGACACGGTGGATGCGGCGAAGTTGAATTGTCCGAGCGGGCAGACGTACTTGCAGAAGGAGGCGTTTTTGAAGAGGCCGTCGACCACGAGTGCGCCGGCGAAGTAGGTCAGGATGAGCGAGGCGGTCCACTGCGGGGATCCCCACAGATCGAACAGCTCATAGGCGAACAGGATGCCGGCGAAGAGCACGACGGCGGGCCACTTGTTGCGCAGCTTTGCGGGCCACTGGAAGACCGGATGGGAGAAGCGGCGCGCGATGTTTCGGGGAAGCATGAACGGACAGCCCATACAGAACAGGTTGCCGGCCACGACGAGGACGAGGATGAGGATGCCGCGGTAGTGGATCCACGTGAGGAGCGTCGCCAGGTTGCGCGGCGCCATATCGGGGCCCATGAATCCGTGCAGGATCATGACGACCGCGATGGCGAACAGGACGACCTGCAGCATCGGGCGCGCGTAGCGGTGCCGCAAAAAGGCTCCGAGGAGCGGGACCTGCAGCAAATCCAACCGGCCTCGCGGCCGGCCTGTTGCAGTTGACGCCATGGCTGTTTTCCTGGTTCACGCGTGAATCACGCGCCGGCGACGCGCGGATGGAATGCGCACGAGCAGCGCATCTGAGCGGCTTCTTCTTGAGGGGGAAACATGTGCAGGTACATCGCGACGATCATCGGCGCGAAGACGAGCGAGTTGTAGAGGAGATGGAGCTCCACCCGCGGAATCCAGACCTGCGCGAGGCTGATCGGCACGGGCGAGTTGAGCAGATTGGCTCCGACGATCGCCTGCCCCTGCAGAATCCCGTGTTCGATGTGATGCCAGAACTGAATACCGAGCGCGATGGTCCACCATACGTGGGAGCGGCCGGTGAATCCGTCTCGAAGCATCCAGATTCCCGCGAGCATCACGAGGGCGTAGCCGTAATGAAGGAGCTCCGACGAGACGAGCCACGGATACCAGTAGCCGAGCACGCCGCGCGACTCGGGGACCGGCCATCCGAGGGCGTAGATCTGGTACGCCTGTACGAGATGCTCGGCCCAGTGCGCCAGCACGATGACGAGAAAAATCTGCAGCGCCCGCTCGTGCCA
>CAZQAS010000105.1:1914-5484 GCA_964591285.1 uncultured Rhodothermales bacterium | reverse complement strand
TGTATTGACCTGAGTATTACCGCGGGTATTCGGGCCCCGATGTATCAGGTTGTATCAGAGATGTTTCAGCGATCTTCGAAAATAGTGATTCAAGAGGCCGGTGACGGCGGCCAACGCGCCGGCTAAGTATACCAACTTTCGATCCTTCCGACAAGGCACTATCGTCCGGATACTCGTGGAGATCCGGTGCAGTGTAGATGCGCCCGAAGCGGCACGTCCGATGCCGGCGAAGCGTCGCTTAGACCGGCAGCAATGGCCGGTCAGGGGATGCGGGATTCGGCATCAGCGTGCGATCGGCGCAGTTGGCGACGAGATCGAGGCGCTCGAGCTCGATTTGTCCGATCAGCATGGCGCTCGCCTGCGGGCCGACGAGACACTCCGAAATCATCGTTCGGTTTTGAATCGTGATGGTCACGGGTCCGGCTACAGGAAGGTCGGCCCTGCGGCCGTCGGCGTATCGAACGCCGGTCGTCCGTCGTCGCGTCAGCCCCAGATGATCGACGACATCCTCCGGAAGCAGAAGCATTCTCGCTCCCGTGTCGACGATCCCCGTCGACAGCGTCGATCGGAGGTCGCCTTCACGCATGAGCCCGCGCTCGACCAGCGCCCGGTCTTCCGTGTTCTCGAGGAGCACGTCCGCTCGAATGATCCCCATAAAGTCCTTCGGTACGCGCTCAGGATCGATCAGATACGCCATGGCCCCTTCATCCACCTGAATTAGACACGCAATCAAGCTGACTTATAACCCGCCACTATATCACCATATAACACCGTACACACTTGCCGATTTCTGAAAGGCCGGACATGACTTTACGTTCATCGGGCTCCTAAATGATCGCGTGCTTCGTTGCCACTTTCGTGAAGGCGTCGATCGCGCGATCGAGGTGTGCGCGTTCGTGGGCGGCGGAGATCTGCACGCGGATGCGCGCCTGGCCTCTGGGGACGACTGGGAATGAAAATCCGATCACGTAGATCCCCTCGTCGAGCAGGTCGTTCGCCATGTTCGTGGCGACCCTCGCATCGTAGAGCATGATCGGCACGATCGGGTGCACGCCCGGCCTAATGTCGAATCCGCGCCCGGTCATCTCCTCTCGGAAGTACATCGTGTTATCTTCGAGCCGGTCGCGCAGCTCGGTCGTCTCGCTGAGCATATCGAGCACGGCGATCGACGTGTAGACGATCACGGGGGCGACGGTGTTGGAGAAGAGGTAGGGCCGCGACCGCTGCCGCAGCAGCTCGACGATCTCGCTGCGGCCGGAGGTGAATCCGCCGGATGCCCCGCCGAGGGCCTTTCCGAGCGTGCTGGTCACGACATCCACCCGCCCCATCACCCCGCAGTATTCGATCGATCCCCGCCCGGTGTCGCCGAAGAATCCGGTTGCGTGGCTGTCGTCGACCATGACGAGGGCATCGTATCTATCGGCGAGGTCGCAGATGTCGGCGAGCTTCGCGACGTCCCCATCCATCGAGAAGACGCCGTCGGTGGCGATCATTCGGATTTTTGCGTGCTGCGTCTCTCTGAGGATCCGCTCGAGATCCTCCATGTCACTGTGCCCGTACCGGTGCCGCTCGGCTTTGCAGAGACGGATGCCGTCGATGATGGAAGCGTGGTTGAGCTCGTCGGATATGACCGCGCACTCGGCATCGAGAATCGTCTCGAATAATCCGGCATTGGCGTCGAAGCACGAGGTGTAGAGTATGGTGTCTTCCGTCTGCAGGAATTCCGTGACCTTTTTCTCCAGTTGTTTGTGGATGTCCTGCGTCCCGCAGATGAACCGCACGGACGCCATCCCGAAGCCGTGTTTGGCCAGTCCCTCCTGCGCACGCTCGATCAGGCGCTGATTGTCCGCCAGACCGAGATAGTTGTTCGCGCAGAAGTTTATGACGGTTTTTGTAGGCTGGACGTCGATCTGCGCAGCCTGCGGCGAGGTGATGATGCGTTCTTCTTTGTAGAGTCCGGCCTCGCGGATGTCCCGGAGTTCGGATTGGAATACGTCGGCCGCGGAGTTGGACATGGAGGCGGGCGGGTTCGTTAGACTTCGAGCGATTTCTTCGCGGACAGATTGCGGAGCATGTCGTCGACGATCGCGCCGGCGTCGTAGGAGGGCTGCCATCGCCAGTCGCTGCGGGCGCAGGAGTCGTCGACGGTGGACGGCCATGAATCCGCGATAGTCTGGCGGTGATCCGGCTCGAATCGCACGGCGAATCCGGGAAGGCGGCGTGCGATCGCTTCGGCAAGCTCGCCCGCCGTGAAGCTGGCGGCGCCGATATTGTAGCTGGTCCGGACGGTGATGCGGCCGGCCTCGGCATCCATCAGCTCGAGCGCGGCGCGGATGGCATCGGGCATATACATCATGGGGAGCCGGGTGTCGGGGCGCACGTAGCAGACGTACTCGGCCTCGTCGACGGCGGCGTAGAACATCTCGACGGCGTAGTCGGTCGTGCCCCCGCCGGGCGGCGCTTTGTAGCTGATGAGTCCGGGATAGCGGAGGCTTCGCACGTCGACGCCGAAGCGGCGGCAGTAATAGCGGCAGAGCAGCTCGCCGGAGACTTTGGTGATGCCGTACATCGTGCTAGGATCGAGGATCGTCCGCTGTGGGGCGTTGTCTTTCGGCGTTTCGGCACCGAAGACGGCGATGGAGCTGGGCCAGAAGACCTGGGAGCCGGTTTGGCGCGCCAGATCGAGCACGTGTTTGAGGCCGTTCACGTTGACGTCCCACGAGCGATTCGGATGCTGCTCGCCGGAGGCGGAGAGCAGGCTGGCGAGGTGATAGACGACGTCGATGTCGTGAATTTCCATCGCGTGACGCAGCGCGTCGGCATCGGTGACGTCGAGCCGCTCGTAGCCCGCGGAGCCGTTCTCGCCGGATGTGGGTCCCTCCTGCAGGTCCGTCGCGATAACCCGATCCCCGCCGTGCTTCCGCACGAGCGCGGTGACGAGTTCGGTACCGATCTGCCCGTTCGCGCCGGTAACGAGAATTCGACCCATATTTGATGGAGCATCTGATAGCCTGCAGGACAGAGAAGTACCGAAACAGGCGGATTGAGATCCGCGCCTGGTCGTTACCGGAACATTTCCACTTCTTTGGGTTCATTGGGATACGATTTTCGCCCCGCGAGACCCACTTTCCGCCTCTTTATTATGACCATGATGCCGACGAAACCCATATACCTCATTGCGATCGCCGCCCTGGTTCTGGTCGGCGGATTCCTGCTCGTCCGCGGATCGGACGCGCAGACGCAGCCCGAGATCACGGTTTACAAGAGCCCGACGTGCCAGTGCTGCGCCAAGTGGGTCACGCATCTCGAGGACAACGGGTTCGAAGTGAATTCGATCGACACGCCCGACATGCGGAAGATGAAGCTCCGCTACGGCGTACCCGGCGACCTGACGTCCTGCCACACGGGGCTGATCGACGGTTACGTGGTGGAAGGGCACGTTCCGGCCGACGTGATCAAGCAGATGATCGAGGAGGGTCCGGATGCGAAGGGCATCACCGTTCCCGGCATGCCGATAGGCTCCCCGGGCATGGAGGGCGATACGGTCGAGAATTACCAGGTGATCCTCTT
>CAZQAS010000105.1:0-1814 GCA_964591285.1 uncultured Rhodothermales bacterium | reverse complement strand
ATGCGTTCCCACTCCTCTTCCAGCTCATCGTCGGCGACCGGCTTTCCGCTGCGGCGATACCAGTAGCCGGCATTCGACAGGTCACCCTCCTTCCGGTGGAGATAAGCGTGGATCCACGCAGCATCCGGCGATCCTTCGTCCTGGACCAGCTCGTGGGCTCGCTCCCAATTCCCGTGGGCGTCCTCCCAGAGGGCCTGCTGCGTCGGATCGAGGCCGCTCGGCGCCTCGTCATCTTCAAGTGATGTGCGAAAATCGTCGTACGTCATCGTCCGGCCGTCTACCACTTGTCGGCAAATTCGACTTTCACGACCGATGCGGCTGTCTCCGGTGCGTCGGCCGGCAGCAGGACGGTGATGCCGTTCGCAGACTGCTGCACGTTGAGGGTTATGGGATCATCGCGGGTCATTAAGGATGCGCCCGTGACTTCGATCGGGACGGCGGGGATCTCGATTCGGCGGGCCTGCGGCCAGTCAAATACGTGGGCGTAGAGCACGGTAGGATCCCGTCTGGTGTAGCGGCCCCAATCAGGCTGGCCGAATGGACTGGCTTTCGTCATGTAGATCGACTCACCGTACACGTCCATCCATTCGCCCATTTCCGCGAGACGCTCGACGCTTTCTTCGGGAATCGTGCCGTCCGCCTTCGGACCGACGTTCAACAGGTAGTTTCCGCCTTTCGATGCGGCGTCGATGAGGTTGTGGATCAGCTCTTCCGACGACTTCCAGTTGTCGTCCGCCGCTTTGTAGCCCCAGGTATCGTTCATCGTCATGCAGGTCTCCCAGTCGACGCCGGGCAGGCCGGTATCCGGGATCTCCTGCTCGGGCGTTCCGAAGTCGCCGGCGTAGTCGGGACCGGTGCTGAGCCCCGCCATCCCATCACGCCCCTTCCCGACGCGATTATTGATGAGGATGTCTTCCTTGAGCGACCGGACGTAGTTGTACATGTCCTTTCCGTCCTCCTCGGTCCACCAATCCACCCATTCCCCATCAAACCACAAGATCGTCGGATCGTATTGATCGACGAGCTCGCGGATCTGCGCCTTCATGTAGGAGACGTACTCCTCCTTCTGCTCCGGGTGAATGGAATTGTTCGCGTGCTCGGCCTGCGGATCCTCGGCTTCGTAATCCACAAATTGGGAGGGGTGATGCCAGTCCAGGATGGAGTAGTAGAATCCGAGCTCCACGCCGGCCTCTCTGCAGGCGTCCGCCAGGGGTGCGAGCACGTCCTGGCCGTAGGGCGTGCTGTCGACGATGTCGTAATCGGATACCTCGGAGTCGAAGATCGCGAATCCGTCGTGGTGTTTGGATGTGATGACGAGGTATTCCTGACCGGCGTCTTTCGCGATGCGACACCACTCGGTCGCGTCGAACTCGACCGGATTAAACTCGTCGGCCAGGGGCTCGTAATCCTCGACGGGGATGTTGGCGTAGGCCATGATCCACTCGCCGATGCCGTCGATCTGCTCTCCGCCCCATTCGCCGGCCGGAATGGCGTAGAGGCCCCAGTGAATGAACATCCCGAAGCGCGCGTCGCGCCACCATTCCATGCGGAGGTCCCGCTCGATGGGCGGCTCATCGAGATAATTCTGCATCGGCTGTGCGTGGACCGCCGAGCCGGGCAGGTGCAGTGCGGTGCCGGTGATGTGGAGCGCCGTCGCCAGGATCAGGGCGACGAAGAAGGTCAGCGTGGTTTTCATGGGGTTGTCGGTGTGTCGAGGAGTGAAGCCGCGGCGAACGGCTCAGGTGGAGGATGCAGTGGAGCGTGGAAGGCGGTGAACCGACAAGGTAGGTTACGCGGGGTTGACCCGAAAGTGG
>CAZQAS010000104.1:0-13000 GCA_964591285.1 uncultured Rhodothermales bacterium | reverse complement strand
CCAATCTGACGGAGAACTTCGCGCTCGGTACGGGCACGAGGCTGATCTACTCGAATCTGGCGCCCGGTCAGACCGTCGACGCACAGAAGACGCGTGCCGGTGTGGCGCTCGGCTTCGACCTTGCCGGGTTGTACCGCGTGCCGGAATTCAATCTTGGGGGGATGGACGTCGGCGTGAACTTCGGCTTCAACCTGGCCAACATGGGTCCTAAGATCCAGTATTCGGATGCAGGGCAGGCCGATCCAATCCCGACCAACCTGCGCCTCGGGTATGCCGTGACGTTCAATTTCGACGAGTACAACAAGATCACGCTGGCGAACGATTTCAACAAGATGCTCATCCGAGTGGAGCCGGATTCCATCAATGGACGGCGTGCCGATCCGTTCTACAAGGCGCTCTTCACCGGATGGCAGCCGATCACCGTGCGCTCGAACGCGCAGAGTGACGACGAAGCGGAGATGGAGACGCTGAATGCTTTTGAGCAAATGACCATCGGTGCGGGACTGGAGTATTGGTACCGCGATCTTTTTGCACTTCGCGGTGGGTACTTCTATGAAAACCCGTACAACGGGAACCGGAAGTTCCTCACCTTCGGCTCCGGTATACGCTGGAATATCATCGGCGTCGACTTCTCCTACATCTATGCGCTCCAGGAGCATCATCCGCTGGCCAACACGATGCGGTTCTCGCTGCTTCTAAACTTCTTGAAGTAGACTCGTCGCACGCACAGGACCGACGCCTGATTGCTCCACATTGCTGAATCTCCCCGGCCGCACGCGACGAAGAAGCACATGAGCGTCGAACGTCTCGTGCGATCGGCTCGGAGGGCCGCGAGTTTCGGCGTCCTCTGCCTGCTCACGATCGGTGTCGGCCATGCTCAGCAGCAGCCGATTCAACTTTCGCCGGAGGTGCGCGAGATGCGCAGCGCTCTCGCCAACGGCTCTCCAGTTGCTGCCGGTGCGGAACCATTGGGTGACGAGCTTCGAAATCCCGCTTCCGGGACGTACGACGTGGTAGCGCTTCGCGTCGAGTTTCAATCCGATACGTCGCGGTTTACGACCGGCACGGGGCAATTTATCGACGGCCCGTACGGCGGTCTGGAGCCTGCTGTCGATCCCCTTCCGCACGACGCCTCCTATTTCCAGGCGCACCTCGACTTTCTTTCGGATTACGTAGAGCGCGTCTCCGATGGGAAGGTAGAGATCCGCACGCATCTTATTCCGGAGATCGTACAGGTGTCAAAATCTATGGGCGCCTACGCTCCTACCGGCCCCGATGCTGATTCAGATGCCGAGCTTGCGAAGTTGGCCGGCCTCGTCGACGAAGCGTGGCTGACCGCCGATCAGCACGTCGGGTTCGATATGGGCTCGTTCTCCCCGGAGAAGACCGCCTTCATCCTCTTTCATGCCGGCGTCGGCAGAGACATTGAACTGATCGGAACGACGCTCGAAAAGACACCGCAGGACTTGCCGTCGCTCTTCTTCGATCGGGATGCACTCGATCGGCTTGGCGTAGGCGAGGTTGAATTCAACGGGTTTCCCGTCGATCACAGCGTGATTCTTCCGCGGACGGAAACGAGACTTGGTACGGATTTTATCGCTGACGAGCCCTTCCTGCTCGAGCTTTCGATCAACGGTCTGCTTGCAGCGAGTTTTTTCAACTTCCTCGGAGTGCCTGACTTGTTTGACACGGAAACGGGCGAGAGTGCCATCGGACCGTTCGGTCTGATGGACGCGCAGGGGATCTTCGCCTATCGGGGACTCTTCCCGCCCGAACCCATGGCGTGGACGAAATACTATCTCGGCTGGACCGATCCGATGGAGCTCGTTAACGAGGGACGGCAGACCGTCTCGCTGCGGGCGGCCTCTGAATTCGGGTCGTCCGAATCAGCGCGTGCGTCCATTTCCAACGCCGAGTATTTTCTGGTGGAGAACCGCTATCGTGATCCGGAACAGAATGGACTCATCCTGCGGGTAAGGCAGAACGGAGCAATCGTCGAGCAGCACGTCCAAAACGGCGATCCTGAATTCAATAATGCGACGATTGAAGGGTTTGTCGGCGGGGTCGTCATTGGCGTGGATAATTACGATTGGGCCTTGCCGGGCGGACTAGACGAGAACGAGAATCCGCTGAACGGAGGAATACTTATCTGGCATGTCGACGAGAGGCGGCTCCGCGCAGGCATTCCAACGAATTCGGTCAACGTGGGAGCCGAAAGCCGTGCGATCGACCTCGAGGAAGCAGACGGTGCGCAGGATATCGGATTCCCATCGGGACCCTTTGGTCCGCAGGCGGAGCTGGGAACGCCATTCGACTTCTATTATGAAGGAAATCCGGTCACGGTTGTGACCGCTGGCGGGGGGGAGATCCGGTTATATGAGAACCGGTTTGGTCCCGATACCTATCCAAGCAGCGAGACAAACGGAGGAGGGCCGAGCTTCATCGTATTCGAGGGCTTTTCGGCGCCGTCGGCCGAGATGAGCTTTGCATACGATGTGGTTGGCGTCGATGGATTGGCGCCCATCCGGTTCGAGAACCAGCCGGCCATAGAGGACTCGATCCAGTCCCGCGGGCTCACCTTTGGGACGATGTCCGGCATCACAATGAGCGGCGAGGTGCCGATCCTGTACAGCGCGTCATCCGAAACGGCTTTCGTGCTGACGACCGCGACATCGCACCCTTCGATCGCAATGCCCGTCGTCGATGAGAGCGGGATGGTAACACTTACGGCGCCGGGCGACGGTAGCAAGGTGCTCCAGCGCACGTCACTTCAAAGCGGCACGTCCGCTTCGGACTGGGTCGTGGAGCTTCCGGCAGCCTCGACCGGACTTGAGTCCGTGTCTCCGCTTGTACGGAGCGCCTCGGACGGTTACTACGCCGTGTTGAGCGGTCCCGAGGAGACGTTTCTCATGGAGGCAACGGCTTCGAGTGCAGAGTTGCGAACCGTTGACGGCCTGGGACCGCTCGTTGGGATCGCGGCAGCTCCGAGCGAGGCCGCGCCGGGAATCTTTATAGCCGGGCGGGATGGTGCCGGGTTCTTGAATTCGCCGAGGCGATGGAGTTATTCCATTCGTCCGGATGCTGCGGCCGGGCAGCCTGTAATCGGTCGCGACGCCGGCGGAATGATAGGAGCGCTGACGGTGCCGAGCAATGGGTCGCTGCTGCTGCTTCTGCCGGACGATGACGTGCTCTCGATCGATGTCGCAGCCGTGGCGGATCGGACGAGTAGTAGCACGGAAGTCCCCGGCGAGAGCCTGTCGTCGCATCCCGTGCTGGTCGATCTCGACAGGGACCGCCGGCTCGACGTGCTCGTTGCCTACGGCTCCGCGCTCTTTGCCTTTACGCAGGCCGGCGCCGTCGTGAGCGGCTTTCCAAAGCGGCTGCCCGCACCGGTGTCGGCGCAACCTCTGGTGATGCGCTTCGAGGGCGACGATCGGTGGACGATACTATCCGCCGCGCAGGACGGCTATCTGTATGCCCACGATTTGGGCGGTCTCCGGACGGGATTTCCGCTGGAGGTCGGCTCCACGGCCGACGCGACTCCGCTGGTTGGTGCGGACGATCGGATGTATGCGGTCTCCGGGACGGGTGCCGTCAAGGCGTGGGAGCTCCCACCCGTCGCCGACATCTGGTGGGCCGAGCGGCACCGAGATGGAGCGAATAGTAGTCTCGTGGTGCTCGACTCGCCGCCGACCGGTCCGGGTGCGAACGAGCGACTCATCGACCCCTCCGAAACGTACAACTGGCCGAATCCAATCGAGGACGGCACGACGCACCTGCGCATTCGGACCTCGCGAGCATCCCACGTGACGGTGACGATCCTCGATGCGGGTGGGGGACTGGTTGATGAACTCGAGTTTGGACAGGTGCCGGCAGGCATCCCGACGGAGATCGAGTGGGAGGCGGACGTCGAAAGCGGTCTCTACTTTGCGCGGCTTACCGCCAGGTCGAACGAGGGCAACGAAGAGACGACAGTAGTAAAGATGGCGGTGGTTCGATGATGGAAAGTTGCAGGTTTTGGATGGGTTGCAGGTTGCAGGTTGCAGGTTGCAGGTTCGGGCGCCGGGGATCGTGCTTCGTGGTTGGCGCAATCCTGGCACTGATGATTGTGGCACCGGCTTGGGGCCAGGTCTCGCCGGAATACTACGACTATGCGCGGCCGTCGCTGGATTGGTATACCATCGAAACGGAGCACTTCAACGTCGTCTTTCATCATGACTCGAGCGGAGCTGGGAGCAGTCGCACGGCGCAGGTCGTGGCCCGGATTGCCGAGGAAGCGTACGATCCTATTACTTCGCTTTACCAATACCAACCCGAAGGAAAAACGACCTTTATACTGAAGGACTTCGAGGATTACTCGAACGGCGCTGCCTACTTTTTCGACAATAAGATTGAGATCTGGGCGCCCGCGCTGGACTCGCCGTTGCGGGGCGATCATAACTGGCTACGCAACGTCATCGCACACGAGTTTACGCACATGGTGCAGGTGCAGAAGACGATGAAGGCGAGTCGCCACATGCCCTTCGTCTATTTTCAGTATCTCGACTACGAGGACGTGAAGCGGCCGGACGTCCTCTACGGGTACCCGGACGTCATCGTCTCCTATCCGATCCCGGTGCTTAACAATCCTGCATGGTTCGCCGAAGGGACAGCCCAGTATCAGCGCTCGTTCATGAGCTATGACAGCTGGGACTCGCATCGTGACATGCTGCTGCGCACGCGTGTGCTGGCCGGCGAAGAGCTGTCACTTGAGGAAATGGGCGGCTTCTACTCCCACTCGAGTCTGCTGCGCGAAGGCGTCTACAATCACGGTTTTGCGTTTACGTCCTATCTGGCCAATACCTACGGCGAGGACGTGCTGCGCTCGGTTTCAGAAAGCCTTGCGAGATGGCGGAACTGGAACGTTGAGCGTGCGCTCAGGGAAGCTACCGGCGATCCGGCCGAGGAGATTTATCGGTCCTGGATGGAGAATCTCCGGCAGGAATACCGCACGCGCACGGCGTCTATCCGAGAGCGAGAGGTCGGCGGCCAAGTTCTGGAGGAGGATGGCTTCAGCAACTTCTACGCGCGCTTTTCCCCGGACGGCCGGCGGCTCGCGTACGTATCGAACCGCGGCGAGCACTTTAACGTGATGTCCCTTTACGTCGAGGACCTCGACAGCGGCGAGACGCTCAGCCTCGGCGTCGAAGACGTCAGCGACGGCACGACCGGCTTCACGTGCTCGCTCGGACATAAGCACCGCGTCCGGCAGGGAGTGGGCAGCTCCATTTCATGGCATCCTTCCGGCGATGCCATCGTCTACGCCCGAACGAAGGACACTCCGAGCGGCTTTCGCTACTCCGACCTCTACCGCTTCGATCTGTCCAGCGAGAAGGAAGAACGCCTGACGACCCACGCGAGAGCCTTCGCTCCAGCCTACTCGCCGGATGGGCGTGAGATCGCCTTCGTGAAGCACTCCGACGGGACGACCAATCTCTATGTCCTGGACGTCGAGAGCGGCGAGGTGCGTCCCATCAGCCGCTATGAGGACGGCACGCAGATTTCGGATCCCGCATGGCATCCGGACGGCTCATCTATCTTCTTCGGTATGTCCAGCGGCGGTGGTCGTGATATCTATCGTGTGGATCGAGACGGCGGCGAGCCGATTGCAGTCGTCTCGACGGAGGCGGACGAGCGTTCTCCGGTCGTCGATACGTCGGGCGCCTACCTTTACTACGCCTCCGACGCGTCAGGTATTTTCAACATCTATCGGATGGCCATCGACGAGCCACCCGCTGCCGCAGAACGGTTGACGAACGTCGTCGGGGGGGCTTTCCTGCCTGATGTGCGTGCCGACGGTACGCTGGCCTTCTCACGGTATGACTGGGACGGCTACAAGATTGCCCTGCTCGACGACCCGGTTCCGCTCACCGGCGAGATGGTCGCTTCGTACGCACCGCCGCCCGTCACGCAAAAACGAGGTACTGGGCGGGCGGCTTCTGCCGAGTGGCACCACCTCGCGGCATACGACGATTCCGATCTCGGTCCGCTTGCGGGTGAGGCCGTCACAGCCATCCACACGACAGGTCGGTTTCCGTTAGGTGCCGAACCGGCCGATTCCACGGCTCTGGCTCCTGCGGACGACGCGACATCGGTGCGGCCCTACAGCAATATCTTCACCGCGTTCAGCGTGTACCCGGTCGTCCGCCTAGACAACTATGCCTCACGCCGAGAAGAGGAGGTCGAGAAACGCCTTCCGCGACGTTCGCGCGGCGAGGTGCTGCTTCGAAACACGAAAGTCGGCATCTACGCCTCGTCACGCGAGATGCTCGAAGAGATGTCGCTCTTTGGCGGACTCGCCGTGGGACCGGCGTCGCGCGGGGCCGAGTCGGCGTCCGAGTACTTTTCGCCGTCGAATCTACTGAAGCTCGAGCGCGATGCCTTCCTCATCTTCGACTACAACCGAGGATTCGGAATCCTGCCGAAGCGATGGTCGCCGCAGATCTCCATCGAGCTCTACAACGTGCGGAGAAACGTCGAGAACGGCCTTTCGGTGGAGGAATTTCCGTGTACGGCCTGCTTCCCGGATACGACGCAGGTCGACCTCGCCTATAGTCTTTGGGAGGCGGACATCTTCGCCCGAAGCAAAGTCACGCAGGATCTTCTCCTGGAGGCGGGATACCGCTACAGCCCGTATCGCGTGATCACGGAACGATTTTTCTCCAAGGAGTCGGACCAGTTCGTACCAGAGACGGGGTCGCGGTATTTCATCGGGCGTGCCTTTACGCTGGGGGGGTACTATAAGGCGGAACGGCCGCACCGGGACGCCAGAGTGCTCCCTGAGCGGCTACAGATCGAGGCGCACTACGAATTCGAGAACGGGCGTCTGCTCGATCAATTTGCGGTCGAGGACGGCGTGCTCGTTCCATCCTATCAGTCGGATGCAAATCACCGCGTCACGATAGACGGTCGGCTGGGCATGCGGTTGCCGGGTTCGCCGCTGGGCGGAAGTCACGGAGTCGGGCTCCGGCTGCGTGGCAGCACCGTACTCGGCTCGGAGGTCGATGATTTCTACAACGACTACGTGGGCGGTCTGATCGGGGCGCGCGGCTATCCGTTCTATGCCCTCGGCGGCAACGAGACGCTCTGGCTGCAGGCAGCCTATCACTTCCCGATCCTGCCGGATATATCACGCCAGGTGCTCTTCACGTACTTCGATAAATTGTACGGTCGCGCCTATGCCGACGCGGCCCTCGCATGGAGCGGATCGTGGCCAGGGCTGAACGAACTGCGGCGTGACGTCGGCATGGAGCTGAGACTCGGAATCGGATCCTTCTATCTGCTTCCGACGTCGCTGTTTGTGAGCGCCACATACGGGCTCGATGCGTTCGACTTCGGTCTGGACGAAGGTTTTCTGACGCCCGACGGGAGCAATACCGTTCGATACGGGCAAGAACTTCTATGGCACTTCGGTATACTGTTCGACTTTGAGATCTAGTCCACGCGAGCACGCATGAGTCTCACCTACGTTTACATATTGGCCTTCCTGATGGTGGCGGTGGGTGTCGGCTTTCTGGTCGTCATCCGCAAGAAGAGCGGCCGCTTTTTACCCGACGACGTAGCGGGGCGGCTCGGCGCGCTGCTTTCAATTGCACTCGTAGTGGCAGCCGGACTGCTCCTGTTCGTCACATTTCGGGTAGATTCCGGACAGAGCTTCACGCGTCCGCAGGGGCCCCGTCTGACGGACGCCGAGCTTGGGTCGCAAGCGCCGGATTTCTCCTTCACTCTTCTCGAATCCGGTGATACCGCTCGGCTGAATGACTACAGCGGGAGCGTCGTCCTGATCAACTGGTGGGCGACCTGGTGCGCGCCGTGCCTCGAAGAACTTCCCGATCTGAACGAATTACAGGCGAAGTATGCCGACCGCGGGCTGGTCGTCCTGACGATTTCCGACGAAAGTCCGGAGACGCTCGTTGATTTCGAGAGGGAGCTTCCGCTTCAGACGACAGCAGGCTACGTGGAGGGGTCGGAGGCGCTCCCCGATCCGTACCGGCGAACGCTGCAGGTTCGCCCGACGAGCTACGTGATCGACGGCGAAGGGGTTATTCGAGATTTCGTGCTCGGTGCGCAGGACCTTCCGACGTTCGAACGTATGATTGCACCCTATCTTCGTGACCGGCTCGTGGACGCTTCCTTGTAATGGCAGTACGGGCGACATGTGTACTACTACTGCTGATGGTCTGTGTGTGCGCGGACCGTGCCGACGCACAGTCCGGTCGCGACAGCCTGACCCATCACTCCGCGAATGAGCTCCGGGCCGCGTTGCTCTACGGTGCTGGAGGCGTCGACGGCGCTGCCGTGCAGGCCGACCGGCGCAGCGTGCCAGTGGCGCTGGGGATGTCGGCGATCGTGCCGGGGCTTGGGCAGGCGTACAATGGCAATTGGATCAAAGGCGCCGCACTCTTCGCTGTAGAGGTGGGCCTCATCACCGGCTATCTGGTCTGGCGAAACCAGGGGCTCGAAGAGGAAAGTGCTTACATCGACTACGCCCACCAGCACTGGAGCGCTGGACGCTACGCGCGCTGGTTGAATGACTACGTCGACTTCCTGGAAACCGAGTTGGGTGCGACGATTGGCACCGACCCCATTGATGTACCCGGCGGAATCGATTTTTCCGCACCCGGTGACTGGAGCAGCCAGGAGCGCAGCGCCGTTCGCAGCTTCTTCGAACGCATTCGGGCCGTCGAGGGCGAGGTCTTCCATCCCGAGACCGGTGCGTCTTTCTCGCACAAGCTGCCGTATTTTGGCGAGCAACAGTACTACGAGCTGATCGGGAAGTACTTCCAGTTCGCGCCGGGGTGGGTGGACTATCCGGCCTGGCGTGCGAACGGCTCGTTCACGGGAGCGATCGATCCGGAACGGACGGGCCCGGGCGGTGAGCGCGTCAACATTCAGGGCCGGTTTCTCGAGTATGCTCGGGATCACGCGGACGCGAACTCGTTGCTGCGCCGCGCCTCGCGCGTTTCGGCCGTCATCCTCCTCAACCACGTCGTTGCTGCTTTCGATGCGGCCATCTCGGCCAAGCTGCACAACGATCGGCTCTCGACGGATCTCACGCTGCACTACGACGCTCTCGGCCGGCCGATCCTGCTTGGGACGGCGGGCTGGAGGTTCTGAGATCGCTTCGCTTGCGAGCTTCCTGCTTGCTTCCGAATCGACGATTTCGCTTTTTAGGGCTGCCTGACGAGCCCGTCGGCCGCCGTTCGGTTTTCAGCCACATCGTGAGACGTATCTCCTGAAGCGCCACTATGCCCTGGTATAAAAAACTCCATTGGCAGATCATCGTCGGCCTGGTTCTCGGGCTGATCTTCGGCGTTTTTGCGGCAGCGGCCGGGTGGCAGGAGTTTACTTCGAACTGGATCGGACCTTTCGGTACGATCTTCCTCAATCTGCTGAAGCTGATTGCCGTTCCCCTTATCATCGCGTCGCTGATCACTGGGGTGGCGTCTCTGGCCGATTTGAAGAAGCTCTCGCGGATCGGCGGCAAGACGATCGGCATCTATATGGGGACGACCGTTATTGCGCTCATTATCGGGCTGACAGTCGTCAACGTCATGCAGCCGGGACGTGCGGTTCCGCCGGAGATGCGCGAGCGGCTGCAGGAATCCTATGAGGGCGATGTCGAGAGCCGGACCCTCATCGCGGAGGAAGCGCGCGAGCGGGGACCGCTACAGCCCCTCGTGGACCTTGTACCGGAAAATTTCCTGCGCTCGGCGGGCGACAACAGCAATATGCTCCAGGTCGTCTTTGTGGCGATCTTCTTTGGAATCGGGATTATGATGATCCCGAAGGAGAAGGCCGAACCGCTCATACTTTTCTTCGACGGGCTGAACGCGCTGGTCATACGCCTGGTGGAGATCATCATGCTCACGGCGCCGGTCGGCGTGTTCGCGCTGATGGCCGACACCATCACCTCTATCGCACGCGGCGGACTTCTGGAGATCGGTGCGCTGCTCGGTGCGCTGGGTTACTACATGATCGCCGTCCTGATCGGACTGCTCCTGCAGACGCTCATCGTCTATCCGACGTTACTGAAGATCTTCACTCCGAAGTCGCTTCGGCGGTTCTTCCCGGCGATCGCACCTGCGCAGCTCGTGGCGTTCTCGACCTCTTCGAGCGGTGCCACGCTGCCGGTGACGATGGAAGTGGCGGAGAAGAACGTCGGCGTCTCCGAGGAGGTCTCCTCGTTCGTGCTGCCGCTCGGCGCGACGATCAACATGGACGGAACGGGGCTCTATCAGGCGATCGCCGCCGTATTCATCGCGCAAACGCTCGGACTGGGACTCGACATCGGCGCACAGATTACCATCGTGCTGACGGCCGTCCTAGCCTCGATCGGCACCGCCGCCGTCCCCAGCGCCGGGATTGTGATGCTCGTTATCATCCTGGAGGCCGTTAACATTCCAGCCGCCGGGATAGCCCTCATCCTCGGCGTCGACCGGCCGCTGGATATGTGCCGCACGGTGACGAACATCACCGGCGACCTTACGGTGGCGTCGATCGTGGCCGAGTCCGAGGGTCAGCTCACGCCGCCCGCAGAGCTTGATCCGACGCCGCTCAAGCGCGAGATGGACGTTCGAGCTTGAAGGAGGGAAGCGCCGGCCGCGTCGTGATGCAGATACCGCATGGGTCGAACGTGCAGTTGACGGACGAATCGAAGCGCGGGAAGCGGCTGCTCATTCTGATCCTGGGCGTTATTTCCATCGCCGTCGGATCCGGCCTTACGCTGAGGGCTGCCGTACCGGACGCCACCACGAACGACCGCGCCTTTCTACTCCGGTCACCACATTCGGTGGCCCTGCTCGATTCGGCCCGCCGTCACCTGTTCGCCTACAGGATGGATCGCGCCGAGCGGTTGCTCTATGAACTCGAGGAGCGTGACGATGGGCGCCCTGCGGCATGGTTCCATCTTACGTCGGCGGCTTTACATCGCGCGTTGATGTCCGACGAAGATCGTCACTTTGAGACGTTTCGAGCCCGCCGCGATACGCTGCTAGGCGTACTGGATAGCCGGCCGCCGTCGCTCTGGGTTGATTATATGCGTGCTGAAGCAGGACTCTGGGAGGCCGTCGCCCTTTCGAAGCGAGGCAGGTATGTACGCGGTGCACTGGTCGCGCGGCCTGCGTACCGCCGCTTCTCCAGAATCGTCGAGGCTGCACCCGATTTCCACGAGGCCTCCAAGGGATACGGCCTGCTTCATCTCGCCATCGGCTCAATGCCGTCTGCGTACCGGTTCGTGCTCGGGATCTTCGGCTACGGGGGTACGATCGCAGAAGGACTCGAAGCCCTCACGCTGGCCCATCATAGCAGTTCGTACAACCGCGAAGAGGCAGGCAGCTATCTCGCCTTTGCGTCTACGATGCTCCTTCAATCCGAGGCGGAGGGCCTGCGGATCATGGAGGAGATCTACCGCAGCGACACGACGAGCACGCTCTTCGCGCACCTCTATGGGTTCGTGCTAATTTCCAACCGTCGCACCGACGCGGCGACCGACGTGTTGCGTGACGCCGTCAGCCGCTCCGAGACGCCCGATTACTTCTACAATCACTACCTCGACTTTTACCTCGCCGAGGCACTGTTTCGCGGCGACCGATTTGCGGAGGCGGAGAGATACTATCGTCGCTATCTCAATCGACATCCTGGTCCGGCACTCAAGGCACTCGCTCACCTGGGCCTTGGGCAATCCCTCGAGATGCAGGGCAAACGGACTGAGGCCATCGGCTACTATGAACAGGTGCAGGCGGCACGTGACTTCGACACCGACGCGGTCTCGCGGCGGGCGGCCGAGCGACTCCTGGAGGAGCCTATCGCCGGAGTGGACAGTCTGCTTCTTCTGGGGCGGAACGCCTACGATAGCGGTCGCTACGCGAGGGCGGAAGCGCTGCTGACCGACGTGCTCGATCAGCCGTCCTCATCGGAGGACCAGAAAGCTGAGGCGGCCTATCGGATGGGGCGTGCCTACGACGCCCAGGGCCTGGATGCCGAGGCGATCGGGCAGTACGGCGGTGCGATCGCCTATCAGAGCGATCCAGCGGCTAGATGGGCGCCGTGGAGTTGGTTCTACATCGGAAAGATCTGGCTGGCGCAGGAACTGCATGGCCAGGCCAAGCAGGCCTTCAAACGGGCGCGATCCTATGGGGGCAAATTCGACTACTACCAGGCGCTCGACCAGAGCATCCGAGCGGCGAAGGAGCTCCACGATCTTGAGTAATGGTGCGCAGGGGATATTTCGAAGCATCGGATTCCGCTTCGGATCGAGCTGCCGGCCGAAACTCATGACCCGGTCGAGCACGCCTCGGACGATCTCCGGCCACGCTCTGCGGACGTGGCTGTGGGCGTCGGGCGCCAGCTCCCCTCACCTAAATTTTGTCGAAACGACCGACATGTCATGGCACAAAAAAGGGGCGCCAGCTCGCGCCGGCGCCCCTGGCCAGGGTTACTGCGTGGTGGGAGGTGGCCTCGGAGGTCGCGTCAGCAAACTCCTCGATCCGGACGTTCTATGGACCGGTCATTTTTGATTGCTGGTCCTGTTGACGAAGCAGCTCAGTCACGTACTCGCTCGCCTCGAGAATGGGGACCGCGAGCTCAAAGCTTCCGCGCTGAAGGAGAATGTATCGCTCGCTGACGGACCACTCGCGGATGACGCGCTTCTCAACGGCATCGCGGAGCAATGCCTGCAAATTCTCGATGTACGTGGCCTTCTGCATGGTGTCGTATCCGTGAGTTTTGGACCAGTGCACCATAGGTATCGCTGAATGGCCGGATTCATGAATAGGCGAGAAGGTGTATTTACGGTGGGCAGTTCACACCAGGGGCCGTTCGGTCGTTTCGCCTACCGACTACGCAAACTCGCGGCTCTGCACGCGCTTCAGGCGCTTGCTCTTCGTTCTCACGAGGTCTCGCACCGCGACGTTGACGAGAGACCGGAAGTTCTCCAGGCCCAGGTCGTCGTCGAGAAGAC
>CAZQAS010000103.1:10852-13086 GCA_964591285.1 uncultured Rhodothermales bacterium | reverse complement strand
GGTTCTGGCCGGCGCCCGCGGAGAAGTGTACGGAGCTCAGGTCGAAGCGGCTCTCCATCAGTCCGGTCTCCGCGCCGAGCCGGAATTGGTGGCGCTCGCGGGCGTGATCGAGGACGCCTTCGACGGCCATCGTCGAAACGTGATTGCCGTCTTCGACGGGCGATGTGGAGACGGCGGAGAGTTGAAGCGTGGTGTCCTGCAGGACGAGATCGAGACTATCGACCGTCTGGTATCGATGCTGCAAATCGTAGCGGCTGATCCGTGCCTGAACGCTCGCGAGCGTGCGGCGACCTAGCACGGCGTCGTAGCTGATCTGCGCGGCCAGATTCTGCCAGTCGTACGCGTCGACGGCGACCAACTCGCCCAGATCAAATTCGGGTGCGCGAGCGCCGGCAGTCGTGAGAATTCCGCCCTCGAGGCGCTGTCCGCCGTGATAGATCGAAGCGGAAAGGCTGCGGAGCGGCCCGAACCGCACGCGGCCCGCGGCGTGCACGTCTGAATAGTGCAGGGACGGGTTTACCGGACGACCCATAAAGGCGGAGGGGTCCGGCACTGCCGCGTCGATACTTTCCATCGGAGCGAGCAGAATGAAGGGATCCGGCTGCGCCCAGTTCTCGAGCGTCGCCTTGAGGCGGCCCGGTGCCATCACGTCCCACAGCCCTCGCCGCGCCGAGACCATGCCTGCGACCTGATGTCTGCTCGAGGCATCGGACGAGAGGCGTACGCGTGCGTTCAGGCTATACGGGTCCGCCTGGATGTCCGCATCGTTGTCGGTCGCCAGGGCATGTTCGGCGGCGATCACCCCGCCGAGATGGCTGCCGTGCGATGCCCCGAAGCCGGCGCGGTGAACGCGGATCCTGTCAACGGCGAAGCTGCCGAACGGACCGACGAGACCCGCGACGCTGCGCGGCAAAAAGACCGGAACGCCGTCGAGCCGGAGCTGGTGCGACCCGACATCCCCACCCTGTACGTGAGCATCCGCCGTTACGTCGTTCAGGCGCACGCCCGCAAGAGATTGCACGTGGCGATACGTCGTCGCGCCCGAGGCGGCGCGACCGACGGCGGGTTCCGTGGCGGCGACACGGGGTGGCCGTAGACGCCGTCCGCCGGCCTGATCCCGCGCGCCGTCGACGACGACAGGGGTGATGAGGATGGGCTCCGAGGAGAGCTTCGCCTCGGCCCGTACTTGTTCGCGGGGATGGACGTCGAGCCGTTCGCGCCAGGCGCGGTATCCGAGGTGCCGCACGGAAAGTGTATAGCTGCCTGGAAGCAGGGCCGGAAAGGTGAAGCGGCCGGATTGATCGGTGACGGCGCCGATGCCGGCATCGGCGAGCTGCACATGCGCCCCGGAGAGCGGGCTGCCGGTCTCCTCGTCGACCACGCGGCCGGCGAGAAAGCCGTGCTCGGGCGCCAGCTCCACGCTTTCGGTGAGTACGAACGTGCCCGAGGAGAGCCGGTGGTAGTCGAGGCCGGTCCCCCGGAGGATGCACGCGAGAACGGCCTCGGCGGAGGCCTCACGTAAAACGCACGACGTCGAGCGGCCGCGAACGAGCGCCGGCTCGTAGGAAACGGCCTCGCCGGTCGCATCCACGAACTGCTGGAGCGCCTCATCGAGCGGCACTTCGCGGACGGCAAGCGTATAGCTCTGCGCGTGCGCGCTACGGGCATCCGGCAGCACCGCTGCGCAAAGGCACGTCAAGAGGATGACGACCAATCGGTGGCTCATGCCGTGCGCTTGCTCTGCTTCAGGGCGTTCTGTCGTGATCGCGTGCTCAAGCTATTCCGAAATTCCTGGAGATCGATGCTCTGGCGTGTCGAAATCAATCGTATACCGGCCGCCGGTCCGTGACGTCGATGAAGATCCCCTCGGAAATCCGGTATCTCGGCAGCGGCTCCTTATAGAATCGTACGATCGCGTACTTCGGCCGGTCAAGGTAGAACGTTTCGGATGCATGGTAGGAGCCGTTCACGTCGACGTCGATCCGGTGCCGCCCCGACGAACTCTTCAGCTCGATGACCTCTGCGAGGCTGAGCACGTCGACGGTCGTCACGCGCTCGTCGAAGACCTCGCGCCCGTCGATCGAAACGCGAACACGGTCATTGTTGAACTGACTCGTGAGATGTACTTCGAGATCAACCGCAACGCCCGTTGTACCGCCGGACGGGTCTAGATCGACGAAACCGCATCCGGTAAGGACGACGATGAACGGCAGAAGGAGTGCAAGAAGTCGCAT
>CAZQAS010000103.1:0-10752 GCA_964591285.1 uncultured Rhodothermales bacterium | reverse complement strand
CCTCGTCGGTGCGCGCCTCGGACAGCGAAAAGTTGCCGTCGGCACAGCCCCCGAATCCGACCCAGACGTGCAGTTGGTTACCTTCCACGTATGGTGGATGCACTCCGGTTGGATGGTCGTGCGCCTCGGTGAGAATGGCATAGTGGTGGCCAAACAGATGCTCGTACCGCAGATCTCCGGGGCGGATGGGCACGCGAAAGGAGCGCCGCCGAAGCTGCTCGTATGACTGATGCAGCATCGTCGCAAGGCGGTACGTATCATCGGTATCGGCGATTGGCGCATAGACGACGAACACAGCCGTGTCGCCGGATCCAAAGTCGTCCCCCAGGTCTTCCAGGTCGACGTTTAAGATATCCCGTGATGCGAGGAGGGCCGGGTCGCCCGGCTCAGCGGTAATTTCGTGCGCAAGGCGCACGTAGCTGAGCGCTTCTTGTGTCCACGCTGTCACGTAAAGCGGGTCGTCCGTTCGGTTGACGACCTCGATCCTGGTGGCTTCGCTCCCGCCGCCGATGAACGCGCCAATCAGATCGCATCCACCAAGAAGGAGGATGGTGGATACAAGAACAATGCGGCGCGCGATAGGGCGAATCATGTTTTTGGACGCGATAGAAATGACGATCTGGATGTGCCAGGATGCCCCAATTACTGTGCGATGGACTACGGTTCGCTGGTTACCCCATCGGCCGGGAGCACCATGTAGCCGTTCGCCGTCCGACGATAGCGGAGGTCCAGCGTCTGGCAGATGTCCGAGAGCACCGCATCCGCCGAAGTAGGGCGCGGATTCAGATAGGTGACCAGGCGATCGTTGATCGACGGGTCGGCTACCTCGATCCGTACGTTGAATCGCCGCTCGATCGATCGGAACACGCTCCGGAGCGGCCGATCCATGTACGCCACGCCGCCGTTTCGCCAAACGAGCGCGCGGTCGAGCGATACGTTTCGGGGTGCCGACGCGGAGTTGGCCGCAACGACGGTTCCCTGGCCCGCCTCGAGCACGACGACCGGTGCCGACGTCGGCTCCACGGCCACGCGGCCCGAGGCGACGGTGACTTCCGTCTCCCGGTCCGGGTCGGATCCCCATGCACGTACGTTGAACGCCGTGCCGAGCACCGTCACGTCGGCGTTAAAGGTTTCCACGACGAACGGCTTCGCGCCGGGCTCCACGTTGAAGTACGCCTCGCCTTCGAGCTCGATGCGCCGCTCGGACCGCGCCCAGAACGGCAGATACGACGCGGTCGAGCCGCCGCTGAGTTCGACGGTCGTTCCATCTTGCAGGGTGAGCACGGCCGTCTGCCCCTCCGGTGCGGCGGTGGTTCGCGGCTGAAGCCACGAGACGACGCCTATGGCCACCAGAACGGCGGCTGCCGCGGTGAGGCCTATGGCGAGGCGCCACGACGGAAGCGCCGCCAGGAAGCGCTCCGGCCATGATCGCCTCTGGTGCTGCTTCCGCACACGTCCCGTCCGCCGCCGCAGCGATTCATCTTGGCTCGGCGCGCGCGTCGAACGATGCGTCCCGTTTCGAGCCGGGGCGTGGGCCGCCGTCGATGCGTCCAGCGTGGCGATCCCCGCGAGCACCCGGTCGGCAAAGTGCGGCTCGAACCGATCGGCCGAGGCCTGAGCCACGAGATCGCGCATGCGCCGGAGTCGCACTTTCTCGGCTCGAGCTTCTTTCGAATCCTTCAGAAGCGCGTTCAGCCGCGTGCGGTCGGAACCGACGAGATCCTCGTCGAACGACCGCAACAGCAGAGTTCGTTCGTCATCCTTCATAATCATCCTCCAGATAAGGAGCGAGGAGCTCCCGCAATTTTTCCTGTGCGCGATAGAGGCGGGAGAGGACCGTGCCCTCCGGGACGTCCAGCATCTCCGCTGTTTCCCTTGTTGAGTATCCGTTGATCAGCCGCAGCACGATGACCGAGCGATGTATGGGATTCAGTTGTTGGATGGCTCGATGGACGAGTTCCTGCTCGTCGAACCGGCGTGCATCTCGCGATCCGTCGAACGCCGGCTCGGCCAGGTCTCGCGCATCGCGACTCACAAATCGCTTACGCTGCCGCTTTCGGCGATCGAGCGCATTCAGGCACTGGTTGACGGCGATTCGCGTGATGTAGGGCGCGAGCCCGCCCTCCCCACGGTATTGATCGAGCGCCTGATAGAGTTGGATGAACGTCTTTTGTCCGACGTCATCCGCTTCCGGACCGCGCCCGAGCATCCCGATCACCGTCGCGGCCACGAGCCCTTCGTAGCGTTCGACGATCTCTCGGAAGGCCGCACGATCCCCATCCCGAGCCCGCGAGACGAGGCGCTGCTCGGCTTCCTGTTCGTTCGTAAGGGCCTGCGTCTTCTGCGTCAACGTGATGTTTTCGTCCATGGCGAACTCCGGCACCGGTACAACTCGCCCGTCGCGATCGGTGATTCGCCTTGCGGTCTAGCGGGTCGCTCGGCTCTTCGACGGGAAAGACACCGCTTCGCCGGGGATTATTCCATCCAACCGATCATTATTCCAGAGCAACTCCATTCCAGAGCAACTCCATTCCAGAGCAACTCCATTCCAGAGCAACTCCATTCCAAACAACTCCATTCCAGATAACTGCATTCGAGGCAACTCCTGCCGATAGTGCCTGCGGATCGACCCCGTCTAATCGTAAAGTTCTAGTCTCTCACACGTCCGCCTCCGAACACTGCGCTTCCGGTTCGCGTCATGCACTACTACATTTCGAAAATACATTTCGACGTATGCAGCCAGCTACCCGGGGCCCAAAGACCGTCCTCATCGTGGACGACGAAAAAGACCTTCGCGACAGCGTCTCGATGGCGCTGGAGGCGCAAGGCTACAACGTTGTGATCGCCGGAGACGGGATGGAAGGCATTTCCGTGGCCGCAGAGCATACCCCGAGCCTCATCCTGGTCGACTATAGGATGCCCGAATTGAACGGCGTCGAGTTCCTCGACACGCTTCGCAACACGGAGGGCCTCACCGATACGCCGGTGGTCATCATCACGGTCGACCCGGAACTGGACCTGCGAAAGAATGCCTCGCAGCTCGGCATTCAGGGGTTCCTCGTGAAGCCGTTCTCGATGGAGGAGCTGATGCAGACGGTCACAAATCTTCTGCAGACGACCTGATCGAGTTGCGTACCCGCGGATCGTGATACGAAAGGCGGTGCCGGTGGTGGTGCAGGTCGCGAATGCAGCTCCAGAATGCAGTGGCGATGCGGTGACAATGTAGTGGCGATGCTGGTGGCGGTGCCGCAGGTGGTGCAGGAGGAGGTGCAGGTGCTGGTGCCCGTAGCGGTGCCGGTCTTGGCGCAGGTGGTAGTGCAGGTAGCGGTACGGGCTGCCATGCAGATTGCGCTGCAGGTTTGGCCCGACCTTTTCTCGCGAGATCGTTCGAAGTCTCTGATACGTAGATTTAAAGTTCATCTATCATAAACTTCAGCCCATTGTCGCAGAAGAGACGTCCGAAGGCCCATCCCACGAACCCATTTGCTATGCACGATCGAATCCGGCTCGTCGTCCTGCTGCACCTCCTCCTGCTGTCCGTGCCGGCGTGCGGGCAGAACGGACTCGAACAGGCGGACGGGCCGCTCCAGCTGGAAGACGCCTTCCCGAACTTGAGCTTCACGCGACCCGTCGATTTTCAGATCCCGAACGACGGATCCAACCGCATTTTCATCGTCGAACAGGCTGGGGTAATCCGCGTCTTCGAGAACGACCCCGCCGCCGGCGAGGCCGGAGTTTTCCTTGACATCCGCAACCGCGTCGATGACGGCGGCAACGAGGAAGGGCTCCTCGGACTGGCCTTCCATCCGAATTACGAGAGCAACGGCACGTTCTTCGTCGATTACACGGCCTCCGGTCCAAATCGGACCGTCATAGCGCGATACCAGGTAGATCCGGCGGATCCGAACCGTGCGCTGCCCGGCAGCGAGGAGGTCATCCTCGAGGTCGCGCAACCGTACTCCAATCACAATGCCGGCCAGATCGTCTTCGGCCCGGACGAGTACCTCTATGTCACGCTCGGAGACGGCGGCAGCGGCGGCGATCCGCAGGAGAACGCCGAAGATCCGACGACGCTGCTCGGCTCGATCCTGCGCATCGACGTCGATCAGGGCGATCCGTACGCCATCCCCCCGGACAATCCCTTCGTCGGAAACGACCAGGATTTTCGCGAGGAGATCTACGCGTACGGCCTCAGAAATCCGTGGCGGATCAGCTTTGATCCGGAAACGAGCCGGCTCTGGGCGGGCGACGTAGGACAGAATGCGTATGAAGAGATCGACGTCATCGAGGCGGGTGAGAACTACGGATGGGACGTGATGGAGGGGACGCACTGCTACGAGCCGAGTTCGGGCTGTGATCAGAGCGGACTCGTGCTTCCCGTCTGGGAGTACAGCCACAGCCTCGGGCAGTCGGTCACCGGCGGATTCGTCTACCGAGGCGATGACGTGCCGCACCTCGCGGGACGCTACGTGTACGGGGACTTCACCTCCGGCCGCATCTGGGCGCTCACGTACGACGGCGAGGAGGCCGACAACGAAGAGCTGCTCGACACGAATCTGAACATCTCCTCGTTTGGGACCGACCAGGAGCGCGAGCTGTATGCGCTCGCCTTCAACGGCAACATCTACCGGTTCACTACGTCGTCGAGCGAGTAGCGGTGATGTGAGTGACGGAGCTCGTTGCCTGGCGGCCTCTCAGGCCTGATTTCGCGAGCGGTTCGTTTCGCTTATCTTGTGGCGAATCGCTCATTAGCCGCCGCCATCCCATGCGTACCCTACTCGTTGTACTCCTCGCTGTCGCGATCGCCGGCTGCCAGAGCTCCGCCGAAGATGGTCGTGCCCCGGACGGTTCAGACGAAAGCCTGCAGATCGCCGTCATCCCGAAGGGGACCACGCATGAGTTCTGGAAATCTATCCACGCAGGTGCCGAGAAAGCCGCGCAGGACTTCGGCGTCGACGTCATCTGGCAGGGACCGCAAAAAGAGGACGACCGCCAGATGCAGATCCAGGTCGTGCAGAACTTCATCAGCCGGGGCGTTGATGGGATCGTGCTGGCGCCGCTCGACTCACGCAGCCTCGCGCGCCCGGTCGCCTCGGCGGTCGCGCGTGGAATTCCAGTCGTCGTGATCGATTCCGGCCTCGAGTCGGACGCGCACACCAGTTTCATCGCGACGAACAACTACGAGGGAGGCCGGATGGGCGGCGAGCACCTCGCGGATCTGATCGGCGGTGAGGGGCGGGTCGTGATGCTCCGCTATCAGGAAGGCTCCGCGAGCACCACCAACCGCGAGCGCGGGTTCCTCGATGCACTTCAAGAGCACGCGCCGGACGCGGAGCTGCTCGTCGATAACATGTACGCCGGGGCGACGATGGAGAAGGCCCTCCAGGTATCGCAGAACATCCTCAACCGTTTCTCCGAGATCGACGCCATATGGACCCCGAACGAATCATCCACACAGGGCATGCTGCGTGCGCTCGAGACGTCCGGGCGCGCCGGTGACATCCGCCTCGTGGGCTTCGACGTCAATCAGACGCTGCTCGGCGCGATGCGCGACGGAAAGCTCGACGCCCTCGTCGTGCAGGATCCCTTCGCGATGGGATATGAAGGCGTAAGGACCGCGGTGGACATCGTGCAGGGACGCGAAGTGGAGGAGAGGGTCGACACCCGCTCCGTACTCGTCACGCCGGACAACATCGACGATCCGGACATCCAGGAGCTGCTGCATCCCGATCTGGAGCGCTGGCTCGAGGGGGTGTAGCATCGGATTCAGTTCTCGCAACGGTTGTCGCACGCAGGTGCTGAAGCATGACCGCGATCTCTGATCCCGTCCTCCGGCTGCACGACATCCACAAATCATTCGGACCGGTGCGAGCGCTTCGCGGCGTCAGTATGGACGTGCACGCGGGGGAGGTCCACGGGCTGATCGGCGAAAATGGGGCCGGCAAGAGCACCCTAATGAAAATACTGGCCGGCGTCTACCAGCCGGATCGCGGAGAAATGACGCTCGACGGTCGGTCCTACGCTCCTGCCTCGCCGATCGACGGTCGCCGGGCGGGCATCAGCATGATCTACCAGGAACTCGTCCTCGCGCCGCACCTCACCGTCGAAGAGAACGTCACGCTGGGCGCCGAACACACGCGTTTTGGCTGGATACGCTCGCGTTCCGACGAAGTCCGCGACGTGCTCGGCTGGCTCGGTCAGGAGGGCATCGATCCCGAGGCCAGGGTGCGATCGCTCAGCATCGGCAAGCAGCAGCTCGTCGAAATCGCGCGCGCCCTGCTGCTGAACGCGCGAGTCGTGGTGATGGACGAGCCGACGAGCTCGCTCGCCGCCGCCGACACGCGGGCGCTGTTCGACGTGATGAGACGGTTGAAGCGCCGCGGCGTCGCCGTGATCTACATCAGCCATTTCCTCGAAGAGGTTCGAGAGATCTGCGATCGCTATACGGTCATTCGGGATGGGGAAGCCGTCTCGACCGGACTCGTCGGGGAGACGAGCATCGACCGGTTGATCGAGGACATGGTCGGGCGGTCGGTGGAAGAGCTCTTCCCGACGAACGATCACGAGATCGGGGAGCCCGTGCTGCACGTAGCTTCGGTCTCCGCTCGGCGCGGTTATCCCGACAGCGTCTCGTTCACCCTCCGTCGGGGGGAAATCATGGGCATTGCCGGGCTCGTCGGCGCGGGCCGATCCGAGGCCGTGCGTACGCTCTTCGGGCTCGAGCCGGCGGACGACGGGCGCGTCTCGATTCGCGGCCGGCCGGCGCTCAAAGCCACGTACGTGACCCCGAAGACGGCGCTTCGCGAGGGGATGGACCTTCTCAGTGAGGATCGAAAAGAGGAGGGTCTCGCGCTGCGGCTGCCGCTCTCGTTCAATCTGACGCTCTCGGACCTGAAGCGCTACAGCCGGTTCGGCTTCCTGAACCTTAAACGCGAACGGAGCGACGCCGGCCAGTGGATTAAGGCCCTCGGCATTCGAACGCGCGATGAGGAGCAGCCCGCTGTGGAGCTCTCCGGCGGAAACCAGCAGAAAGTCTGCATCGGCCGGCTGCTGCACCAGGACAACGACATCCTCTTCCTGGACGAGCCCACGCGCGGCATCGACATCGGCAGCAAGGCCGAAATCTACCGGCTCATCCACCGTCTCGCCGGACGCGGAAAGGCCATCGTTATGATCTCCTCCTATCTTCCTGAGCTCCTCGGCGTCTGCGACACGCTCGGCGTGATGTTCAAAGGCCGGCTCTCGGCCGTTCGGCCGGTGTCGCAGTGGGACGAACATGTCATCATGCGCTTCGCGACTTCGGGTGTGAACGAGGCCGTGGCTGACGAATGAGGGGCAGCACATGAAGCGCGACTACCGCAAACTGCTGTCGGAGCTGGGTCCGCTGATCGGGCTCGTGTTCGTCTTCGCGCTCTTCGCGATGTTGGCGCCGTCTTCCTTCACGTCGGTCTACAATCTGAAGACGATCCTGACGCAGAGCGTCATCATCGGCATCGCCGCGCTGGGGATGACCTTCATCATCATCTCGGAGGGCATCGACCTAAGCGTCGGTTCGCAGATCGCTCTCGGCACGGTGGTCGTTGCCGTGAGCATCAATGCGGCGGGCGCGGCGCCCGGTCTCTGGGTGCCGCTGGCAGCGCTCGGGGCCGGCGTGGGGGCGTGCGCGCTGGTGGGCGTCTTCAACGGCGTGATCATCACGAAATTCAACATCGTGCCGTTCATCGTGACCCTCGGCACGATGCAGATCGTCCGCGGAGTGGCGAAATGGATCGGCGAGGAGCAGACCGTGCCGACGCCGGGCAACTGGCTGACGGATCTCATGCTCGTGGATCCGGAGCCGGCCTGGCTGCTGGTGGGGCCGGGCGTGTGGATTTGCGTGGCGCTGCTCATCCTGTCGGTCCTCCTTCTGAAATACACCGTGCTCGGCCGCTACATGTTTGCGATCGGCTCGAACGAGCAGACGGCGCGGCTCTGCGGGATCGCCGTCGACCGCATGAAGATCGTGATCTACACGCTCGGGGGGCTCCTCACCGGCATCGCGGCGGTGATGCAGTACAGCTACCTGACGGTCGGCGACCCGACCTCCGCCGTCGGGCTCGAGCTCGACATCATCGCGGCCGTCGTGATCGGGGGCGGCTCGCTGAGCGGAGGAGAGGGGAGTGCCGTCGGTTCGATTATCGGCGCGCTCATCATGGCCGTTCTGCGAAACGGAAGCAACATGCTCGGGCTGCCGAACTACGTGCAGGAGATCATCATTGGCGCGATCATCGTCGGCGCGGTGCTGGTGGATCAGCAGAAGCACCGGCTGCGCGCCCGCAGGAGGGACGATCTGGGCGGTGACGGGACCTTCGATGCCGCTGCCGGTAACGGCGCCGGGACAGAAAGGCGGGCGGCGACGACGTAGAAAGACCGAACTTAGGGACCGGTCGTGGAGTGGGTGGGCGTTTCGTGCACAGGACGTGCCACTCGAGTCCGATAGTAGAGCCATCCGCCGCGAAGGGCCACGAGCAGCATGATGGGAACGAGCACGGGGTGAAACGCCTGCGGCCAGGCCGGAATGCCGAGCATTGCCACGAGCGCCATAACCGATGCGGCGAGCGCATAGTGGGCGAGCCAGGCCGGCACGCGCGGACGCATAAGTACGATGCCGGCGATCACGTGCGTCGGCCAGGACCAGAGCAGATGCCAGTTGTTTCCCGTCACGTCGTGAAGCGATATGAACCAGAGAAAGGTGATCAGTAGACCGGCAAGGCCTACGATCAGAAAGAGTGCCGGATCGAGGATCCGAAGCACGGCGCGATCCTGTTTTGCCGCCCGCAGCGTCTGAACGAACCCGAGCACGAATACCAGCCAGCCGGCGGCGACTTCCCACGGAAATCCGCCGGCCCCGTGATCATAGCCGTCAATCCAGAAGAGCGTGTCCGTCGACGACACGAGCGGCGAGCGTTCCCCATCGATTTCGATCGTCGCGTGCTCGAACGCCTCCATGAGGTAATCCGGCAAGAACATCGTCTCGTAGGGCTGCGCGACGCGGTCGACCGGCGCTCCGAGCAGCCAGTCGATTCCCGCATCCAGGAAGGGCCATGCCCGCTGGTAGGGATCGAGGAGGTCCCGAAATGTCACTCCCGGATCCGGCCGATCGGCGAACTCCAACGCCTCGCCGAGCGATCGTTCCAGCGCGTCCCGGATGCGCGTCGAGCAGTTATCATATAGAAAATCGTAGGCGTAGAGCCGATTCTCCGGTCGGTAGTTGACGCGGAGGAACCGGACGAGGCTGTCTTGCTGAGCGCTCGAGAGATGGAGGACCTGCTCGATGACCGGCCGCCGCTCGACGTGGCGATAGTGATCCAGTGCGAGACCGAAATCGTGCCGCGAGAGCCGGTAGAGCAGATTGCCGTACATGAACCGGAGGACGAACCAGTCGGCCTCGAAATCAAACGTGCCGTAGTTGTACGAAACGTCTTGGCCGGACTCCGGATCGGTGACTCGGATCGCGCTGTGGCCCCAGAGCGAGTACACGTCGTCGCCGGGGAGCACGGTCAGCAGCGAAATGCGCACGGAATCTGCCGGCGGCGCCTCCTCCGGATCCCGCTCCTGACGGACGCCGTCCGGCGTGCCGTTCTGCAACTGCGCGGCGGCATCCGAGTAGATGCAGACGATCGTCAGCAGGAGTGCGGCAATTCGCAGGGACCGTGGCATCCGGGTTCGTCGTAGAGGCTGTGCTATCGAGTCCCCCAAAATGTTGATTCTCGACGTAAGTTTCCCCTTCCCGTGAGTCGTACCGAACGAGCGCGCTTTACTCTCGATGCGCTCGCTGAAATCATCCCCGCGCCGACGACCGAGCTCGAGCACGAAGATCCGTACGAGCTCATCGTCGCGGTCGTCCTATCGGCTCAGTGTACGGATGCCCGCGTCAACATGGTCACGCCCGATCTTTTCGCGGCCTTTCCATCGATCGAAGACATGGCGGCGGTCGAACCCGCGGACGTGTTTCCGTACATCAGCTCGGTCACTTTTCCCAATAACAAATCGAAGCACCTCGTCGGGATGGCTCGGAAGGTGGTCGGCGAATTCGGCGGCGAGGTGCCGGACACGATCAAGGAGCTCATGACGCTTCCCGGTGTCGGAAGAAAATCCGCACAGGTCGTGGCCTCGGTAGCCTACGCCCGACACGCACTGCCGGTCGATACGCACGTCTTCCGCGTGGCGAACCGTATCGGCCTCGTCCGAAAGGCCGACACGCCGCTGAAAGTAGAGCGCCAGCTCAAGCGGATCATCCCGAAAGAGCGATGGGGGGATGCGCACCACCTGCTCATCCTGCACGGCCGCTATACCTGCACGGCGCGCAGCCCGGACTGTGATGCCTGTCCGCTCACCACGGTGTGCGCCTATCACGAGAAGCTCTCCCGTCTGCCCGATCGACTCGACGGCCTCGATGCACGCCGGGGAAAATACTACTGCCGGACGCGCCGGCACTACTTCGAGCAAGGCGATCGCCACACGGATCGTAACGGCGTCGAGCAGGTCTGCTGTCCGAGATGCGGCTCGATGAACGTATTTTTGAGCAAGACTGGCGAGACGACGAAGAAAGTGAAGGACTATCGGGTTTGAGGGCGTGTTGCTTAGTTTGGAGTGAGGTCGGAAGTCAGAGGTCAGAGGTCAGAGGTCAGAGGTCAGAGGTCAGAGGTCAGAAGTCAGACGGCTGAAGCGAGCCCTGCCGTCCGAACTCGAGAACCTGCAACGTGCAACTTG
>CAZQAS010000102.1:8664-13138 GCA_964591285.1 uncultured Rhodothermales bacterium | reverse complement strand
GCACTTGTGATGGAGATCGGCGGCGTCGAGGCAGAAGCCGCGAAAGAGCTTCTCTCCGAATCGGACGGTTTCGTGCGCCTTGCCATCGAACGAGCGGCTGACCGTTAGCGACCGTCCATGTTTCACGTGAAACACTCTCGTGGCGGCGCGGCGCGGAAATGCTAAAGCATCCGTACGACAAATCGGCGCACGCGCCTTGCTCGGCAATTGCTTCCTGTCCTCTAAGCCTAGTAATTACAGGTCTTTATCTCATGGCTGGCGTGTTCACCACATCTTGGTGAACTTTCGGGTCTCCGCGGTGTTTTTCGAAACGGCAGCCGTACCCCACCGGGTTACGGCCTTTTGCCGTTTGTACCGGACCCATTCCGCACGGAAAGACAGGCGATCGCAACGGTCGTCGCCTCGGGTCGTGTATCATAGACGTTAGCCGCCGTGGCCCTTTCGAAAATATACCAGCAAGTTGCTCCCGCCGACGTTTTCTCCCGGGTCACTCAATGGGCTGCGTCTCGCAGTGAGACCGTCCCGTCCGCCATTCAGGTCAAAGGCTTTGTTGGATCGCTGTCATCATTCCTGATAAGAAAGCTCGGAGATGATCTAGCCACCCCGGTCGTCTGTGTCGCGCCCGGTGAAGACGCCGCCGCCTACCTGCACAGCGACGTCTCGCAGCTGTCCACTTCGGAAGATCGTCTCCTGCGCCTTCCGTCCACCGGCCACAAGCCCTACGATGACGAGCAGATGGATGACCCCGGCCCGCTCATCGCGCGGGCCGACGTCCTGCAGCAGATCTCCGAAGGCTTCCAGGGCGTCATCATCACGAGTATCGATGCGCTCTTCGAGATGGTACCGCCGGCTGAGGAGGTCCGGCGCGAGACGATCCCCATCGCGACGGGAACGCTCATTTCGCCCAATGACCTCATCGAACAGCTCGTCGGCCTGGGATTCGAACGCGTCGAATTCGTCGAGCAGCCCGGCGAGGTCGCGCTGCGGGGCGGCATTCTAGACGTCTACCCGTTCGCGGGGGACTACCCGATCCGTGCGGACTTCTTCGGCGACGAAATCGATCAGATCCGAGAGTTCGATCCCGGCTCACAGCGCTCGGTGAGCCGGCTTACGTCGGCCCGCCTCGTGCCGAACCTCGAGCGCCGGCAGAAGCCCGAATCGCAGCACACGTCGATTTTCACGCACCTGCCGGCGGATACCATTGTGGTGACGATCGATGAGGTGCATCTTGTCGAGAAAGTGGACGACCTCTTCGGCCGCGTGACCGAGGCCTACGAACAGGCGCTCGCGCGTAACGGTGAGGACGCTCCGCCGGAACCGTCGCAGCGGTATTTGAGCGGTGCGGTCTTCGAGCGCGCCCTCGTCGAGCATTCCCGTGTAATGCTGGGCAGCTTCACGGGCGGCGGCGCCGAAGACGTGCTCACCTTCCACGCACAGCCGCAGCGCGACTTCAACGGCGACATCCGCCTGCTGCGCCGACAGATTCTCGAGAACGCCGAGCGTGGGATCGATACGTATATACTCTGCGACAGCCGCGGTCAGGAGACGCGCCTCTTCGAGCTCCTCGAAGACGAGGCGACTCAGCAGAAGGTTCGATTGTCGGTCGAGTCGCTGCACGAGGGCTTCGAGATCGAGGAGCTCGGACTCGCGGTCTACACCGACCATCAGATATTTAATCGCTACCATCGCCCGTCGACCCGCGGTCGCAAGCGTCGGTACGGCGGGCTGAGTCTCCGCGAAATACAGAACCTCGCCATCGGCGATTTCGTCGTCCACGTCGACTATGGAATCGGGCGGTTCTCCGGCTTGCACCGCATTACGGTCCGAGGGAAGCAGCAGGAGGCCGTCAAGGTCCTCTTCAAGGATGACGACGTGCTCTACGTCAACGTCAATGCCCTCTACAAACTCCACAAGTACTCCGGTAAGGAAGGCCATCAGCCGAAGCTGACGAAACTCGGTTCCGGACAGTGGGAGCGGACGAAGGCCCGCACGAAGAGCCGCGTGAAGGACATCGCGCGAGACCTGATCAAGCTCTACGCCCAGCGCAAGGCCTCCAACGGCATCGCCTATTCCTCCGACAGCATCTGGCAGCGTGAGATGGAGGCCTCCTTCCGCTACGAAGACACGCCCGATCAAGCCGTCGCAACCGATGCCATCAAGCGCGACATGGAGGAGCCCGTACCGATGGATCGCCTCGTCTGCGGAGACGTCGGCTTTGGGAAGACGGAGATCGCGGTGCGCGCCGCGTTCAAGGCCGTTCAGGATGGAAAACAAGTTGCTGTGCTTGTGCCGACGACGATTCTCGCTGCGCAGCACTACGAGACGTTCACCGAGCGCCTCGAACGATTCCCTGTGCGCGTGGACGTGCTCTCACGCTTCCGCTCCTCAGGGGCGCAGAAGCAGATCATCAAAGACGTATCCGACGGAAAGGTCGACGTCATCATCGGGACGCATCGCCTCACGTCCAAGGACGTTTCGTTCAAGGAACTCGGACTCCTGATCATCGACGAGGAGCAGCGATTCGGGGTCGCCGTGAAGGAGCGGCTCCGGAAGCTGCGTGCCGAGGTCGACACGCTCACGCTCACGGCGACGCCCATCCCGAGAACGCTTCAGTTTTCGCTGCTCGGCGCGCGCGATCTGTCCATCATCGGAACGCCGCCGCCGAATCGGCAGCCGATCGAAACCGAGATCCACACGTTCGACAAGAACCTCATTCGCGATGCAGTGATCTATGAGGTCAGCCGAGGGGGGCAGGTATTCTTCATTCACAATCGCGTACGCTCGATCAACGAGGTTGCCTCGATGCTGCAGCTGATCGTGCCGGACGTTCGCATCCGCACCGCACACGGTCAGATGAATTCCTCGGCGCTCGAAGACGTGATGATGGATTTCGTCGATGGGAAGTTTGACGTGCTCGTCAGCACGAGCATCATCGAGAACGGGTTGGACATTTCGAACGCGAACACGATCATCATCAATCATGCCGAACGCTTCGGCCTGGCCGAATTGCACCAGCTCCGCGGCCGCGTGGGCCGATCCGATCGAAAGGCGTTCTGCTACCTGCTCGTCCCGTCGATTCACGGGCTGACTCGCGAAGCGCGGCAGCGTTTGCAAGCGGTCGAGGAGTTCAGCGACCTGGGGAGCGGCTTCAATCTCGCGATGCGCGACATGGACATTCGCGGCGCCGGCAACCTCCTCGGCGGCGAGCAGAGCGGCTTCATCGAAGACGTGGGATTCGAGACCTATCACAAGATTCTCGATGATGCCGTCAAGGAGCTGAGGGAGCAGGAGTTCCAGGACGTGTTCGACGAAGAGCATCTGCCCCGGGCCGACGAAACGGCCGTCGACGTAGAGGAAGATGCCTTCATCCCGGAAGATTACGTCTCCAACAGCGTCGAGCGGCTGAACATTTATCGCAGGATCAGCGAGGCGGAGGACGAAGAGACCCTCGACGTCCTTCGCGAGGAACTGTCGGACCGATTTGGCGAGATCCCGCGGGAGGTTGAGAACCTCCTTATCGCCGCGGACCTCAAGCGGCTCGGCCACCGGCTCCGGCTGACGAAGGTCCTCTTCAAGAACGAGCGGCTTTTCCTATACACTCCCGAGCAGGACGCCGACCCGTACTTTTACGAACACGTCTTCTACGAATTCCTGGAGCGCCTCAGCACACTCAACCGGCGGTATGTCCTGAAGGATAAGGACGGCAAGAAGCTGCGCGCGATCGTCCAGGAAGTCCCGACACTCGCTGCTGCCAGAGACGTACTGGCGATGCTGCAGCTCCAGGAGGAGGTCGCCGCGTAGGCGCGGCCCTCACGCCACGGCGCCCGCTAGTAAACGAGCGCGGAGGTTTGGTGCCGGCGGTAGACCACGCCGGCCGGCCGAGATGCGGACCAAAATTGTAACGGATCTGTTATGTAAGGAGAGCCGTCGTAGTTCTCCCTCCACATTCGTCCTTCCTGGCGCCTGCGAATGTGCCCCATCCCGGGGGTGCAGATCGGACGTGCCGGCACGTCCGTATGCGACTTCCCCGCCTGGCCGCGGTTGCGCTAATTTTCGCTTGGACCGTTTCGATCGTCGCTCCGTCCGAGTGCACGGCGACCGAGCGATCCGCAATCTTCTACGTCCGGCTCGCGGCCCTGCCGCCAGGTGGAACGGCACATGTCGCCGAGCTCCTTCGACCCGCGGTAGGCGAGGGTACCACCTTCCACGCCGCTCCCGAACATCCACATTTTTCGCACGATAGCGTCGCCGCCCGCGCGGGCGTACGTCCTGAGATGATTCCGGATCTTGGACTGATCTATCGCCTCGTAGCCGTGCGGCCGCTTCACTCGGACTCCACGGTCCGCGCCCTTGAGGCCCTGCCGACCGTCGTCTGGGCAGAGCCGGCAACCGGTTTGGAGCTGCGCACCGTGTCCGGTGGATGTCGTCACGAGGTCACGCCGACGCGCGCGGCGACGAGCCCTCCGTCGGCTTC
>CAZQAS010000102.1:3635-8564 GCA_964591285.1 uncultured Rhodothermales bacterium | reverse complement strand
GTCAGCGCGCTGGCGGCCATGCTCCTGGAACGCGATCCGGAGCTCACGCCCCGCGACATCTACGATCTCATCACGGGCAGCGCCGATAAGATCGGCGACGTCGATTACGTGAACGGCTGGTCACGAGAGTTCGGCTATGGCCGGATAAATCCCGGTCGCGCTCTCGAAGCACTTACGACACGGCGAAACGGCGCGGCGCCCGGAACCGAGAGGATCCGGACGCCGCAGCCGTAGTGCCGCGGTATACTACGAGACTCCAGAGATCCATGCGCGGCTGCCGCCGCACTCCAACGGCTATTACCGCACTTCATAAGGAATCTCAATCTCGCCGATCTCGTCGTTCGTCCGCGGGTTGACCACGTCCGCTCGGAGGGTTACGGTCGAGATGTCCGTCGGCACCCGCTGGAAGTAGACCCAGCCTTCCACGTAACCCCCATCGTTGACGACGCCTTCCGGCAGCGCTTGCACGAGCATCTCATCGGTCGGAAGCGCCACCTCGCCCCAGTAGGTGAACGTGTCGTCGTAGTACGTCCGATCGTAAAAGAACGGATCGGCGAACGGGGTCAGACCCGGGTAGATGGAGCTGTATACCGGTGCGACCTCAAAGCGGTCATAAACGAAAGCCGGCTCCGAGATAGGGGTGTACGTCGTGGCCATGACGGGCTCATCGACGGTCCCTTCGATGCGGAACGGTGGCAGCGCGCTGTACCGCTCGCCGGTTGGGTCCACGAGCGCGAACTTGTCGTACTGCACGGTGATCGGCTGGCCGCTGTTGTTCTCAATCCGCATACGAATCGGCGTCACTTCGTCGTGGATCGGCTGTGCACCGGGCCACTCGTCGGTCTGCGTGAGGATGTTCACCCCGTCGACCGAGGTGCGGGCGGCATCTTCCATCCCGGGAACGGGGGTTGTCGAGGGTGCCGGCTCTAGATCGGCTGTGGTGCCGCAGCCCATCTGAGTCCAGCCGAGAATCGCCGCGACCATGACGGCTGAAAATGATCGGATGATGGGTATACTCTTCATAGCGTTGACCTCACTGCTCAGCGAAAGAACTTGTGCTGCTTCGCGAATCGAGCCTAGCTATCGCGTCTACGCGCTTGGGCGGGGCCGCAGCCTCCGTCTGCTTCTCGACCGCTTGAGGTAACAACGCCCCCCGCCACTCGACTTTCCGCCACTGGGAGCGCCGTCGAAAGATTATCACCGGCCTGAAAAGTTCGGAACGCGGCGCGGTTTGGAACGCTATTCGTAGAGGGAGGCCGTGGCCTCCGCTTCGGTGCGCACCAGCTCCATCAACGCTTCCGGCTCCTCCACGAGCGCCCCGGTGCCCCATCGAATCAGCCACTGCGCAACGTATTCGAGGTTTTCGAAATAGAAGGTCACCCGCACGTGGTCGCCCACGCTCTCCTCTTGGTCGATCTCCGCGGGGATGCTCCGTCGCGCCCATCGGTACACATTCCGATCGAAGCGAATGACGATGCGCTTCGGTTCACTACCGCCGCTCTCCTTCACGAACTCGGCCAGGTCGAAACCCACGGGCGGCTCGAAGGTCTCGAACAGAACGTGCATCGTACGGATGCTGTCGAGCCTGAAATTACGGACGTCGCTGCGCAGATGGTCGAAGGCGATGAGATTCCAGTGGTCCGTGTAGTAGACGAGGCCGAGTGGATCCACCTTGCGCTTGGTCAACTCGTCCCTGCTCCGCACGTGATACTCCATGATCACCGACCGCTGTTTGGCGACCGCCTCACTCAGCTCATACCATCGGCCCTTTTCCTCGCCCTCGTCGTTCGGCGAGTAGAGCCAGTATGGATCGAGGACGGTCCGGTCCTTCAGCCGGTCGATGTAGTCACGCACCTCGTTGGGCAGCACCGAGCGGATTTTCAGCTCCACCTCGTCGGCATCGCGCCGAAGAGAGGCATCCGGCTGAAGCTTCATGAACTCCGTCCCGACCAGCAGCGTCGCCGCCTCGCGGGCCGACAGCATGAGCGGCGGCAGCTGATATCCCTCCAGGATTTCATACCCGCCGCCCTCGGCGTACGTGAGCGGGACGCCGGATTCGGTAAGCGCGCGCAGATCCCGGAAGACGGTTCGGCGGCTGACCCCAAAATGCTCGGCCAGCTCGCGCGAACTCATGTTCGGCCGGTTTTGAAGCAGAAGGATGAGCGCGAAAAGACGTTCGGTGCGGTTTAGCGAGCGGTCCGTATTGCTCATGGCGTGTGGAGGATGGAGTTCGTCGCGCTCCGTCAACGAGTCTCCCCGCTGCTTAGTTCACCCGCTGTAGATGGGTCAGTGGCTGTCAGGCTCGCCCTGCGGGAGCACACATTCGACGAGGTACTTCTCGTGAAAAAACGCGCCGTTGTAGTCACTCGAGAGATCAGCCAGGTGATGCTGAACGACGTGTACGTCCGGCGCCGACGTCTTTAGTGCACGTATCTCCTCCGACAGATCGCCGCCCTTCAAGCACAGAAGCCCGGGCTTCCAGAACTCGGAGGTAGGGTCTTCTTTCGGCGACCGGGCAGCACGGGCATGCCACGTCCAAAGCCGGCGGAGCGGAGCGGTCGCGCGCGAGACGGAGTAGTCGGTTCGGCCCGGAAACTCGTCGGCCGGACCGTTCCACGTGTCAAGATTCTCGACGTCCAGCCGGCGGGCCATCGTTCGAACGGCGTGAATCTTCTTTTTGACGACATCAACGGCGATGACGCGCACATCCGGACACGCGATCGCTAGGGGAATGGCCGGCAGTCCGCCGCCCGTCCCCCAGTCAACGAGTATCGAGCCGGCGGCAAACGGCCGGGCGGTCAGCGCCAGCGAATGCAGGATGTGCCGCTCGAACAGGTGCGATTCATCCTCCCGTGACACGAGATTGATGTGCTGGTTGATCTCGCGGAGCAGCGTCTCGTACGCGTGCAGCCGTTCACGCTGCTCTTCGTCGAGACGTTGGTGCCACGACACTACGCCTCTACCGGCTCGGCGGACGACCTGCGGCCGGTATCTTCGTCCGCCTCCGTGCGCGAAGCCGGCCCGCGGTGCTTCTTCAGGAGTACCATAAGCACCGAAACGTCGGCCGGGCTTACGCCGCTGATGCGCGAGGCCTGTCCGAGGTTGCCGGGACGGATCTTGCCGAGCTTCTCGCGCGCCTCCATCGTGATGTTCGTCACGGCATCGTAGTCGAAATCCTCAGGGATCTCCTGCGACTCCATCTTTTCCATTTTTCGAACGAGATCGTACTGGCGATCGAGGTATCCCTCGTACTTCAACTCGATTTCGACGAGATCGGCGGCCGACTGCATGCCGGGAACGGGTGTGACGACTTCCTCCGAGCGCCCCAGCCGTTCGAGGAGGTCGCGGAGGCAAACCTCTGGGCGTTTTGCGAGCTGAATGAGCCGATCCGGCTGGTCGATGGTGCTCGTTCCGACGTGCTCGAGGTAGCCGTTCACCTCCTCGGGTGTGACCGACGTTTCCTCCAGTGCGCGGCGCGTCGCCTTCAGCGCCTCACACTTGGCGAGCATTCGATGATGCCGCTCCGCACCGGCCAAACCCAGTTCGTGACCGATTTCGGTCAAGCGCTGGTCGGCGTTGTCCTGACGCAGCAGCAGCCGATGCTCGGCGCGCGAGGTGAACATGCGATACGGCTCCTCGGTGCCCTTCGCCACCAGATCGTCGATGAGCACGCCAATGTAGGCCTCCGAGCGCTTCAGCACGACCGGCTCAGCGCCACGAAGCCGCTGGACGGCGTTGATGCCTGCGATGATCCCCTGCGCACCGGCCTCTTCGTAGCCGGTGGTGCCGTTGATCTGTCCCGCGAAAAAGAGCCCGTCCACGTATTTCGTTTCCAGGCTGTACCGGACCTGATAGGGCGGAAAGTAGTCGTACTCGATGGCGTAGCCCGGACGCAGCATGTGGACGTTCTCCATGCCCGGAATCTTTCGAAGTGCGCTGAACTGAACCTCCTCAGGCAGGCTCGTCGAGAAGCCGTTCACGTAGACCTCATGGGTTCGCAAGCCCTCAGGCTCGAGGAAGATCTGATGTCGATCTTTCTGCGCGAACCGGTCGATCTTGTCTTCTATGGAGGGGCAATATCGGGGGCCGGTCCCTTTGATGCGTCCGGCGAACATCGGGCTGCGGTCGAAGCCCGTCCGGAGTTCATCATGCACGCCGGGATGGGTATACGTCAGCCAGCAGCTCCGCTGCTCCTCCGGCAGCGCGTCGGTCATGAACGAGAACGGGCTCGCCTCACGATCGCCGGGCTGCTCCTCGAGGGCGGAATAATCGATGGTGCGGCCGTCGACGCGCGGCGGCGTGCCGGTCTTGAGGCGGCCGCTTTCGAAGCCCAGCTTCTCGAGGCATGCGGTGAGACCGACCGACGCGCGCTCACCCATACGTCCGCCGCCGTACTGGCGCTCGCCGACGTGAATCACGCCGTTCATAAACGTACCGCTGGTGAGGATCACGCAGTCCGCGCGAAAAATCTGATCGGTCTGCGTGCGCACGCCGGTGACGCGGCCCTCGTCCACGAGAACCTCCATCGCCATGTCCGCACGCATGAAGAGATTCGGCGTGTTCTCGAGCGCCTCGCGCACGCCGGCGGCGTAGGCCATCCGATCGCATTGGGCGCGCGGCCCCCAGACGGCCGGACCCTTTCGCCGGTTGAGCATCCGAAACTGAATGCCCGCTTGATCGGTGACGCGGCCCATGATGCCGCCGAGCGCATCGATTTCGCGTGCGATGTGGCCCTTTCCGATGCCGCCGATGGCCGGGTTACAGGACATCTGGCCGATCGTCTGCAGGTTCATCGTGATGAGCAGCGTGCGGGCACCCATCCGGGCCGCCGCGTGCGCCGCTTCCGATCCCGCATGCCCGCCGCCCACTACAATGGCGTCGTACTCAAAATAATCCATGGCTCCACGTCTGTCGTCTAACTCCAGCCTC
>CAZQAS010000102.1:2150-3535 GCA_964591285.1 uncultured Rhodothermales bacterium | reverse complement strand
CCTGCAACCGAATCATTTCCCTATACAGAACCGCGAGAATATCTGATCCAGAACGTCCTCGTTCGTGATCTCGCCGGTGATCGCGCCGATCTCGTGAAGGGCTGCACGCAAGTCAAGCGCGAGCGCGTCGCCGGTTGCGCCACGATCCAGCGCCGAGCGTGAGGTTCGCACCGCATCGAGGGCCTGCCGCAAATGCTGACGATGGCGCTCGTTCATCACCACGGTCGATGCGTCCGTCTGCGTGAGGCCCGCTCCCGCCGCTTCGATGAGCCGTTCGATGAGCGGCCCGCTCTCTGCTTCGTCGGCGTACGCCTCGCGGGCGGAGATCAGGAGGGCGTCCTCGGGAGGGTCGCCGTCTGCCTCTCGGGTTCGCCCGTTCAACAAATCCCGCTTGTTCGCGACAAGAAGGACCGGCAGCTCAGCACGCGAATCCTCGAGGAAGGCGCGCTCGTCCGCATCGAGTCCGAGCGTGGCATCGAAAACGTAGATCAACACGTCGGCTCGTTCGATGGATCGCTCCGCGCGTCGCACGCCCTCCGCTTCGATGGCGTCGGCCGTCTCGCGGAGACCCGCCGTATCCACGAATCGGAAGAGCATTCCCTCGATTTCGGCCTCGTCCTCAATCTCATCTCGTGTGGTGCCGGGGGTCGCGCTCACGATCGCACGCTCGCGCCCGAGCAGCGCATTGAGGAGCGTCGATTTACCCGCATTCGGCCGGCCGCCGATGACCACCCGGATCCCATCGCGCAGCTTAGCGCCCACGCGGTAGGAGGCAAGCAGCTCATCGAGCAAGTGCTCGCTCCGACCCAGGAGATCCTCGAGCCGCTCGCGGTCCGCGAATTCGACGTCCTCCTCCGAAAAGTCGAGCTCCAGCTCAAGAAACGCGCAGAGCTCGAGCAGCTCTTCTCGAAGATCGCCGAGCACGTCGGAATACCGGCCCTGCAGGTGCGCGAGAGAGGCCCGATGCGCCATCGAAGACGAGGCATGAATCAGATCGGCGACCGCCTCAGCCTGGGCGAGGTCCATCTTGCCGTGCACGAACGCCCGCTGCGTGAACTCGCCGGGATCGGCCATCCGCGCGCCCGCATCAAGGAGGCGCCGAAGAATGAGCCGGCTCGCTATGTCGCCCCCGTGGCATGAAATCTCGACGACGTCCTCGCCCGTGACGGACTGCGGAGCGCGGAAGACGGTCACGACCACCTGATCGATCCCTTCGCCCGCCTCGTCTGTGATAAAGCCCACGTGCGCCGTGTGCGATGCGACCTCATGCAGATCGCGGCCGCTGAAGCAGGACGCCGCGATGGAAATCGCCTCGGGGCCCGACATCCGGACGATCGCCAGCGCCGCACGCCCGCGCGCGGTTGCAATGGCGGCGATGGTATCGG
>CAZQAS010000102.1:0-2050 GCA_964591285.1 uncultured Rhodothermales bacterium | reverse complement strand
TCCGCTACGACTTGGTCTTCGCCTTCGCTTTCTTCCGCGCCTTGGCCTTCTTCGCATCCTTAGCGCTGCCCTTCCCGTCGCTCGGCGCCTCGTCCTTTTCGTTCTCGATGTGCCGGTTGATCCACTGCTGCTGCAGTGCCGTCACGATGTTGTAGATGAGGTAATAGAGACTCAGTCCCGCGGCCAGGCGGTTGAAGATCGCGAAGATCATCACCGGGAAGACGTACGTGAAGATCTTAGCCTGCGGATTCGTACTCGGATTCATCTGCAGGCGCATCTGGAAGACCATTGAGATACCCATCAGCAGCGTGAAGCCGGCCACGAAGTCGCCGTAGAGGGGGATGCTGAACGGAAGGCTCAGAATCACGTCCGGCGCCGAAAGGTCGTTCGCCCAGAGGAAGCCCTGCTGGCGGATCTCGATCGACTGCGGCAGATACAGCCACAGGGCGATGATGATGGGATACTGCAGGAGCATCGGCAGACATCCGCCGAGCGGATTGACTCCCGTCTCCTTGTACATCTTCATCATCTGCTCCTGCTGCTTCTGGGGATTATCCCCGTACTTCTCTTTGATGACCTCCATCTGCGGCTGGAGCTCACGCATCCGCGCCATGCTCTTATAGGAGGTCTTCGTCAGCGGATAGAGGACGAGCTTGATGAGGATCGCGAAGATGATGATGACGATCCCGTAGTTCGGGATAAAGCCGGCCAGGAACGTGAAGACGGGAATGAAGATGAACTTTGCGAGCGGGCGGGTCATCCACTCGAAAAAATCCCACCCGTAGTCGACCATGTCGTAGAGGCCGAGCTGGTAATCGGTGATCCGGTAGAACTCCATCGGGCCGACGTACAGGCGGAATTCGTCGGGGCCCTCCGACTGGTCCATCGAGAGGCGCGTGATGTAGCTCTCGCGGAGATCGGGCTGGCCCCTCGCACCGAAACGTTCGCCAATAAGCTCGGCGCCGCGCGTCGGTCCCGAGGGGATGATCACGGACGTGAAGTACTTCGTCTTGACGGCCGTCCAATCGACGTCACCCGCGAGGCGCTGCTCTTCGTACTCGTCGTCCTGCAGCAGGACGCTCTCGACCTCACCGCCGCTCCGCGCGTAGGCGCCGCTCGATTCGGCTTCATTGTTGGGATCGCCCTCTGTGAAGGGAATTCCGCCGTCCCAGATGACCTCGTAGCCCTCCAGCGTGGAGTAGGAGGATGCATTCTCCTGCTCGACGTTCATCAGAATCTCGTACTCGCCGGGCTGAAACGTATAGCTCTGACGAATCGCCCCCTCCTCGATTTCGGTGGAAAAGGAGAGGGTACGCGGCGCGTCCTCGATACGAAGCGTGTCCCCCTCGAAGCCCGACTCAAAAAAGATCGACCGCGTATCGATGATGTGGCTTCGCGGCGTCGTGAAGGCGAGGGCAATCGCGCCGGGCGAGTCCGCCGGAATCATCTGCACCGGCGTTTCCTGATCGAACTGCTTGTACTCCTTCAGCACGAACGATACGAGCGTGGCTCCTTTCGTCGAAAAGGTCGCCGTGTATAGGTCGGTTTCGATCGTGATCTCCCGGGCCTCGCCGTCGGTGGCCGCCGCGAGCGTCGTATCGGACTCAATGGCGTCGGCGGGCTCGTCTTCCGTTTCCTGCTCGAGCGGAGCCTGCTCTTCGTCACCGGTCGCGAGCTCGTCTTGAGGCAGCCGCTCCTGTTGAACAGCCTCGGTGTCCTGGACCGGTCCTTCCTGCGTGGTCGGCTCGGGCGGCGGGGGCGCCATCAGCCAGAGCCACACGAACATGATGATCGCGATCAGTACCGTCGCGATGACGACATTCCGATCCAAAACGGGCTTTCTCTGGCTTTATTCTTATGGTCGAGCGCGAAACTCCGGCGAAACGCGGTAGCAGCCACAGGCGATCCGGGGCTGAATCGCGAAGCGAATCAAGATATGACAAAACGCGCCGAACGACGAGCGTCCATCGCGCCGGTTACGGAGCCTGTCGAGACCTGTTCCAGGTGCATCGAAGTTTCACCGTGGCCGGATTTCGCGAAGGTCGTGGAT
>CAZQAS010000101.1:4305-13145 GCA_964591285.1 uncultured Rhodothermales bacterium | reverse complement strand
AATCACGCCGCCGGGCGAGTTGACGTACAGGTTTACGTCCCGCTCGGAGTCCTCGCTCGCCAGGTACAGCAGCTGGGCGACGGCCAGATTCGCGATCTGATCGTTGATCGGCGTACCGATAATGACGATCCGCTCCTTCAACAGGCGGCTGAAAATGTCATAGGCGCGTTCGCCGCGCGTCGTCTGCTCGACGACCATAGGGACGAGCCCGGCGATGGACTGATCCTGGAAGGGTCCGCTGTAGATGCTCGTCGGAACGGACAAGCCCCGCGTGAACTTGATAAAATCGTCTACCATGCGTGGCGGTTTGCTTCTGTCTGAAAATGGAGTTGGTGCTACCGAACCTCGCGGAAAGCGGTTCCTAGGCACGATTCACGCCTCGCGGCCCAGCGCGTCACTCTGACGGCGCGATGACAGGCTGCCGTTCTTCCTCCTGCCCTTCCTGAGCGGCCTTCGCCTCCTCTTCGAATTCCTCGACGTCTTTGTCTTCGATTTCGAACATTTCGGCGAGGCGTGCAAGGACCTTGCGGCTGAGGATCTGCTGCTTCACGCGGTCGGTCATGTTCATCTGCTGATAGTAGTTCCGAAGAAGATCTGCCGAAAGCTGTTCATTTTGCTCGGCGGCCTCCTGGAAATACTCATCGAGATCTTCGTCGCTCACTTCCAACTGCTCCTGCTCGACGACGGCATCTCGAATCAGCATCCACTTCGCCTGTCGCTCGGCCTCGCCGCGATTCGCAGACCGAAAGGCGTTTTCATCAAAAGTGTCGGGCAGCTTTCCATCATTGCGCTGCTTGACGTCCTCGACGAAAGAGTCGAGGTACACTTCGACGGCGGATTCCGGGACGGGTATCGTATGGAGTTCGAGCATCTTCTCAACGATCCGACCGTCCAGTAACTCACGGGAGCGGTCATCCCACGCCTGTTCGAGGTTTTGGCGCAGGTCGTTGCGAAGGTCCTCGACGCTGACGAACTGGTCGTCGGAAACCTCGCCGACGAATGCGTCATCCAGTTCAGGAAGCTCCCGGCGCTTGGCCTCCTTTACCGTCACCTGGTAGCGGTGGGTGTGCTCCTCGCCGTGGGGCAGTTCTACCCGGAACGTATCACCCACGCTCTTGCCGAGCAGCTCGTCGTGGAGCTCCTCGTGAAGCCGTTCGTCATCCATGAAGAACTCGACGTCCTCCTCCTTCTCACCAATGATCGGCGTGTTGGATTCTTCGTCGATCTGCTGGAGATCGATGATGACCTGCGTGTCCTCGTCAATCGTGTCGTCCTCCTGCAGCGGCACGAGCTCGGCATGCTCCTGTCGGATGCGATCGATCTGCTCGTCGACATCTTCGTCGGAGATATCTCGCTTCAGGCGCGACACCTTCTGGCCGGTGAGTTCCTGCAGCTCGACTTCCGGCCGGACGCCGAATCGAATCACGGCCCGCAGGTCGCCGTCCATCTCGTAGTCGAGCTCCGTCAGCTTGGGCTGGCCCAAGACGTCGTATTCCTCCTTGTTGAGAATCTCCTCCTGGTAGACCTCCTGCACCTTCTGCTCGGCAATACCATAGGCGATCCCCTGGCCATGCATCCGTTTTACCAGATTGAGTGGCACCTTGCCGGGTCGAAAGCCCTTCATCTCGGTTTGGGCTCGCTGCCGCTGAAGGGCGGCCTTGAGCTCCGCCGCGAGATCGTCCGCCGTGGCGGTGACCTCCACTTCATACTCGACGTCGCTGACCTTATTGATGCTCGTTTCCATATTCGAATGTATTGACTACGCGAGGACATCCTGATGCCGCGGGGCCGTCTGCACAAACTGCCGCGAGCGCGCCACGGACCCGATTGTCATTACTTGCCGCGACTGTTGCAGCGCAAGAATGTCACGAGGGTGATCCCACCGGTTGCAGCGGGTCGGCTATTACGCACCGGATAAGGAAAAGATCGGCCGTCCGGGGACGGGATGAGCGGATGTAATTGCCCTTCGAAAAGCAGAAGTCGGAAGTCGGAGGTTCAGTGTGGCGATGCGTGCGGCGGGAGATCCGACCTCTGATTTCTGACCTCCGACTCCAGCCCAGGCCAGAAATGCCGCGTGAGCTAAAAGTCCAGTCCAATCGAGAAATACGTCCGCCGGTCGCCAAAGCCCTGCCCGTCGTACGGCCAGGCGAAGTCGACGCGCACCGGATAACCGAGGAGAATGGTCCGGAGTCCTAAGCCTGCGCCGACGAGAAGGTCGTCGAAGACCCGCGATCCGCTTGCGTCTTCCGTAAAGAGATTGAAGCGCTTGTCCGTCCCCTTGCCGCCCCACACGCTGCCGGCATCCAGAAAGGCCGTTCCCTGGATGTTGTAAAGCGGGATGACGGGGAGCGGACCAGGCAGCATCGCCGCTACCAGCGGAAAGCGGAATTCCGCATTGAAAAGGCCGAAATTCGAGCCGTTCTGTGAGTTGATGTCGTAGCCGCGCAGCGGCAGGACGGGTGTGGCAAAGATGAAGTCGGTGATGTCGTTGATCGGAAAGCCATCCGGCCCAAAGTGTCGGTTGATCCAGTTCTGGACGCCGCTCGTATAGAAGAGCTGCTGCCCCGGCCCAAAAGAGGTGCCGCCCGAGAGGCGGAAGGCGAATGAGTACATATTGCGCGCAAATGCGGTGTAGGCCCGCCCGTCCACGAGCACCGACCCGAACCGTACGGTGTTGCCACCCACCAATCCGGGCGAACCGGAGAGTTGAAGCGCAACGCGGTGTCCGCCGACGGGATACATGTAACCCGGAGTCGTCACGTCCTTCGTCAGCGTGATCGACGGATGCAGCAGCGTGCGCGCGACGGCCTCGCGGGTCGGGTCGCCGATGTCCGCCTGGCTCACGCCGAGCACGAAGAAGTCAAGGTCGGCCCGGCGGAATTTGTCGAACGGGTAACTGGCCGTGACGCTCGCTCCGTACTGGCGATAGCGGTAATACGTCAGGCGATTGTAATCGGGCAATAGCCTCGAAATGTGGTAGCCCGTCAGCCCCCAGTCGACCCGCTTCGGCAGGTAGTTGTATGCGAGAATGTAGTCGGAATTTCGAAGGTCGATCAGCAAGTTCGTGGCCACGAAGATCTGGTGGTTGCCCAGCATGTCGCTGAACATCATCTGCGTGACACCCTGCACACCATACAGTGCGTCGTAGCCCGCGGTCCCGTAGACGAGATCGGGCGAGAAGGTCAATTTGTACTTTTTCTCCTTGTAGTCCCCCTCGTCATCCACGTTGTCTGGAGGCGAGAATCGGTTCGCGATCGGATCCGGCTCGTCTTTCGTCGCCTCGTCGAACGAATCGCTGAAGACGTAATTCCGGAAGTCGACGCGTACGCCTCCATAGACGGACGAGTCCTCTTCGGCGGAATCCGATGCATCGGCGATCTCCTCATCGTCGACTGCCTCCTCGTCGACTGCCTCCTCGTCGGCTGCCTCGTCGTCCTCGTCCTCGGCGGATACCTCCGGCAACGGCGAGCGGCTCGCGTAAATGTTCTGCCGCCGGCCCGGCGAATGGGCGTAGGCAACCCCGTCCGACGCGTCGCGCAGCAGCGGATTGCTCTGCAGCAGCGTCGGCTGTGCGAGTGCGATCGCAGGGGCGGGCTGCACCGTCTCCTGCATCACGCGCTGCGCCCAGACGGTAGGCGTTAGCTCCTCGCGCTCGAGATCCCGCTCGAACGGCGACTTCATCAGGTAGATCGACGGCGTACCTTCATGCAAGCTGACCATGGCGGCCTTCTTGCCGTCCATCGAGAGCGAGAGCTGGATGATGCCGCGCGAAACGTCGCTCAGCGGACGAATCGTCCCGCTCGTCAAATCCTTTTCATACAGATTGTGGATGCCGTTGCGATCGGAGATGAACACCAGCTTGTCGGGCGACTCGCCGAACTTCGCGCTGCGATCATCCCACAGTTCGTTGAAGGTCAGGCGCTCGAGTCGCGACTCACCCAGCCTCATGAGGTACACGTCATGCTGGCCGTAGTCGTAGTCGATCATCTCGAAATTGTCCTCTTGGAAACGGCCCGTTTCCGTGTGCGAGCCGCGGTCACTGTGGAAGGCGATGCGCGATCCGTCCGGACTCCAAGTCGGCTCGTGATCGCTGAAGATGTCGTTTGTGAAATTGACCGTCTCTCGAGTCTCGAGATCGAGAACATAGATGTCGCTTTGCGCATCCATCGAGGCCTCGAACGCAAGCTTGTTGCCCAGCGGGCTCCAGGACACGGTCACGATCTGGTCGACATCCGGCACGCGGTAATGCACCGTTTCCCCGGTGCTCACGTCCACGAGCGCGATCGCGTCGGAAGGGCCGCTTTTCACCGCTACGGCGATTCGCGTTCCATCGGGACTCCAGGAGATGCCCGGCGTCAGAATACGCAGGCTTTCGAACTGCGTATTATTCTGTCCATTAATCAGTTTCCGAATGATCTTGCCGTCGTTCGCGTTCGCGAGGTACACGTCGAAAAACGCGCCGCGCGTCGTGATGAATGCGAGCCGATCACCCTTCGGGGAGAGGGCGGGGCTCGTATTGTAATAGCCCTCCTCCTCCGTGATGAGCGCTTTTCCGATCTCGCCGAGATCCTCCCGCGCCGCGAGCTCGGGGAAATGGACTTCCTTTAGCGTCTTGTGCCACTTCTCAGAGAGATCCTCTAGATTCAGCCCGGTAGCCCGACGGAAACTGGCGTCCACCGACCGGGTCAAACGCAGCCTTTGGAGAATCTCGCCAACCTTTTCGCGCCCGTACTGCTCGGCGATGTAGTCCCAGAGGCTCTGGCCACCGCGGTAGGCGAAATATCCGTTCAGTCCTTCGATCTCTGCGAGGTAGTCATCGAGGATGGCGTCCCGGATGTACATGTCCGAATCCGTATCCCATCCGAGCGCTGCGTATTCCGAGAGCCCCTCGTTGAACCACAGCGGAATCCGAAGCTGGATATTGTTCTGGATGATCGACTGTATCGAGCCTCCGTAGAACATGTCGTTGATCACCGCATGCACGAGCTCGTGATGTACCACGCGGCGGTAGTCGCGATAATCACCCGTAAACGGGATGGCAACCCGGTTCTTAAAGAGCTCCGTGACGCCTCCGATGCCTTCCGAATGGGTGGGCAGATCGACGGCGTTGGTGACGGCGAAATCGTTGTGGCTCTGATAGACGATCAGTGGTATGCGATCCGAGATCTGGTGCTGGAAGAGATCCGCGATCTGCTCGTAGGCATCCTCGGCCGCCTTCGCAGTGAAGTTCGCCAGGTAATAGCCGCCTTCGTAATAGTAGACGTCGAAGTGCTTCGACTGGACGAAATTCCACTGCTGGTCGTCGTACTGGACCTTGTTCTTCCCGTACCGGAAGTACTGAGCGGTCGATTCGAGGGGATGGGAGAACGAGAAGAGGAGTAGGACGGCCGCCGCGACGAGCAGCCGACCTGTTCGGTGCATTGAAAGCATATCTCCGCGTGGAAAAGCCTGGAAGAAGGAGACTGAGGACCCGGCAAGTCCTGTAAACTCAGGAGCTTGTTTTTCTAGCGAAGCCGCGTACCGCAAGTTCCTGCGGACGACGCCTAAAATGAATCCGACGTGAAGGGGCCGCGCCATCCCGCCCTGCGGCAGGGGTCTTAGGAGTACCGAAACCATCGCACCAAGTCGCGAAGGGTAGGCTTCTTTCCGTACATCAGAATTCCTACCCGGTAAATGCGACCGCACACCCAGATCGTACCCACGAACGTCAGACACAGGATCAAAAACGACAACGCAACCTGCCAGAACGGCACGTTCGTAACCGCCACGCGAACGACCATCAAGATAGGGGAGAAGAACGGAATCATCGAGAGTGCGATCGCCAGCGGCGTGTTCGGATCCTCCACCAGGACGGCGATGAACATCAGTGGGATGATGATAACGATCGTGACGGGCATCATCAGCCCCTGGGCATCCTGCTGATGCTCGACCGACGAACCGACGGCCGCAAAGAGGCTCGCGTACAGCAGGTATCCACCCAGAAAAAACAGGAGAAACCAGATGAATATCTCCGGCGAGAGGTTCGGAAGTGCGAAGTTGGTCTGGGCGAGCATCTCCTCGCCCGATACGTTCTGCGGCAGGTTGAGATCGGCCGGATCGAGGAAGACCGAAGCGATGCCTCCCGCCGCCATCGAGAGCCCGAGCAGGAAAACCGCCCACGCGCCCATCTGCACGAGTCCCATCGCCCCGATGCCGAGGACCTTTCCCATCAACAGCTCGAACGGCCGCACGGAAGAGACGACCACTTCGAGGACCCGGCTCTGTTTCTCCTCCATCACACCGTGCATCACGTAGGCGCCGTAGATGAACATCGCGATGTAGATGATGAATCCTAGTATGAAGCCGAGTGCCGCGGAAGCCGCCGTGCTGTCGGCAAGATCTCCTTCCTCGGTGAGCTTCATCAGGCGCACTTCAGTCCGGGACTCCAGAATCTCGAGCACTTCCGGCGGCGCATTCTGAGCATCGAGTCGATAATCGTCTACCAGGTGGTCAACGATGCTTTCAAGCTCGGCCCCGAGCGAAAGTCCGCCCCCTTCGGCCGAATAATAGGAAGCGCTTACCTCGCCACGAATCAGGCCCTCCGGAAGCACGAGATAGCCGTCGAGCTCGTCGTTCATCACCGCTGCCCGGACGGCTTCGGTCGGCTGCTCGGTCGGTGTAAAAAGAAAACGTTCCGAGGAGGCCTCCGCGAGCGCCTCCGCCAGCACGCCGGTTTCGTCGATGACCGCAATGCGCCGCTCGTGGCCCTCAGCCGCAAGGTACCCGATGGCCGCGGGCGCGATCATCAACAACATCAAGAATAGCGGCCCAAGCAGCGTCGTCAAGATGAACCACTTCGAGCGCACCCGACGCGAGAACTCGCTTTTTAATACGATCCAGGTCTTGCTCATGGAGATTGGACGTTGCTAACCGTTGCGGGGGTCGGGCGTCGGGAGACGGGAATCCGTCTGCCGCCGGTCTCCCGGCACCTCCCTCCGCCCGGAAACGAACTCGGCGTCGGACTGGCGCTCCTGTCCTCTCACCGTCTCCACGAAAATCTCAGAGAGCGGCGGTTCGGTGCGCTCGAACCGGTAGACGTCGTTGAGGTGGCTCACCGCGAACTGGAGGACTTCCTTCGAGCTGGTGCCGTCAACGAGCGTCAACTCCACACGGCTGTGCGAGCGAGAAGTCACTTTCACCGCACCCCGCGCGGCGAGCTCATCCGCGAAGGATGCGTCCCCATCGAATTCCACGACAACCGAATTCTTCCCGAAGCGCCGCTTTATCTCCCGGAGCTCTCCGTCGAGGACGATCCGGCCATTGGATATCAGGCAGATGTCGTCGCAGAGCTGCTCCACCTGCTCCATCCGGTGGGATGCAAAAAGGATGCAGCGCCCCGAGTCGCGCAGCTCCCAGATCACGTTTCGGAGGAGCTCCGCATTGATCGGATCGAGCCCGCCGAAGGGTTCGTCCAGGATGAGGAGACTTGGATTGTGCAGCAGGGTCGCAATGAACTGCACTTTCTGCTGCATTCCCTTCGAGAGCTCTTCCGTCTTCCGGTCCAGCCAATCGCGTGCCCCGAAGCGGTCGAGCCAGGCCTCGAGTTTCGGGCGTGCGTCTCGCCGCGGGACGCCCTTAAGCTCGGCGAGATAGAGCAGCTGCTCGCCGACCTTCAGCTTCTTGTAAAGACCGCGCTCTTCGGGCAGGTAGCCCATGCGCTCCTGACTCCATCGGCCCACCGGCCGGCCGTCGTATAGGATCCGGCCTTCGTCCGGCGCCGTGATGCTGGTGATCATCCGGATGGTGGATGTCTTGCCGGCACCGTTCGGGCCGAGAAGTCCGAGGATGCGGCCCGGCCGGGCCTCGAACGTGACGTGATCGACCGCAACCACCTCTCCGTAGCGCTTGACGACGTTCTCAACTGAGAGGTGGGACATAGGTTACGGGTGTACTACGGCGCGAGCGACCTGGGACGCTGGTCCGGATCAGATGCTCCCGCTACAGAAGTGATAGCTTGTTCTGTGGGATGGGAATGAGATACTGCCGCTCGAATACATCCTCGTGCACGCCGAACTCGCCGGTGCCGCGAAAATCGACGGCCACGTAGCCGCCGACGATGCGCTTGACCTCGCCGATGCCATAATAGAGCGGCTGCGGCCCATAATAGACGAGCTGCCCTTTCGCCAGGTCTTTCTTCTGTCTGGCACGGCGATGGAAGGCGGGGATCACCGGTAGCAATTCCAGACGATATGCGACGGACTGCTTCTTTCCCACGATGCTGTGAACTACGTATCTCACGCTAGGCCGTTTACAACGCGGTGGCCGCTGACGGGTTCATAACGGGCGAACCCCGGCTCGGCTATCTCCGGCTGCCGGGATGCGCCCGCGGGATGCTTGCCAAGGTACGGCATTGGGGCGACTGCGACCACAGCGGCGGAGTGCGTTTGTATTCGGGACCCCCCGAGTCCTATATTCCGGAACTTCGGCGCACAGACTATGTAGCGCGAGATGCACATCCTTCAGCATCTTCGTACATCACTTCTTAATCAGCAAGGAGACGCCCCCTCGTGAGTTCGGTAGAATTCAACACCAAAATGATCGACCGACAGGTCGGCCGCAACGCGGAGCTTTTCGCCCATTCCATCGGCACACTCGAGACGGCCGAGGAGCGCTATCCGTATCTGCGAATTCTCGTGAGTATCGTCGAGCAGGCGCATCCGGAGTGGAACCAGGCGCCGCGGAAGGACCGGCAGATCGCAGGCCTCGTCACCGAGATGGCGAATAATCTGGATGAGGATGAAGTGGCCGACGTGGTGCGCGTGCGCGACGAGGAGAGGGGATACTTCTACGACTGATCGGGG
>CAZQAS010000101.1:0-4205 GCA_964591285.1 uncultured Rhodothermales bacterium | reverse complement strand
CGACGTGGTGCGCGTGCGCGACGAGGAGAGGGGATACTTCTACGACTGATCGGGGCCATTCGAACTGGACCGTCCGCCGGTCTGCCGATCATGCGCTAGCCGATGATCCACTGGGCGATCATCCTCCGGTCAGCCGATCATGCGCGAGGCGATCATGCTCTGAACGTTCATCCGCCTCCCACGATTCTATCCGGATTGTCACGCACGAACGCCTGCCAGCCGTCGTGCTTCTTGGATAGACCGTTCGAGAGCCGGTGCGCGTGACAGAGTCCCACAGCCAGCGCGTCACTCGCGTCGAGCATCATCGGCTCCTCATCGTTCTCTAGGGAGAGGATGGCTCGAACCATGTACCAGACCTGCTCCTTGCTGGCGTTGCCGCGACCGGTGACCGACTTCTTGACCTCCTTCGGCGTGTACTCCGTCACGGGGACGCTGCGATTCAGCACCGCCATCATGGCTGCGGCCTGCGCACGCCCAAGCTTGAGCATCGATTGCGGATTCTGCCCATAGATCGGCATTTCAATGGCGCACTCATCCGGACACAGGCGTGCGGCCACCTCCGAGATCCGATCGTAGACTTCCTTCAGGCGAAGCTGATGGTTGGCCTTAGTCTCGAGGCGTAGGACCCCGAACTCAACGATCTGCTCTCGAGAACCCTCCACCTCCACGACGCCGTAACCGGTGAAGCGTGATCCGGGATCAATTCCGAGAACAATCATCCGTCGTCGTGAGAGCGTATGATAGGTGCTGAGTTCCGAGACCCGCCTTCATGCGGGCCGCCTTGATAGACCGCGCCTAGACCGACCGCGCCGAGACGGACCCCGCGTTTATGGCCCCCCTCACGGCGTACCCGCCCTGATGGCGCCTCCCTCATGGGGACCGATGCGCTATGATACGGCTGCCAGGGCTTCGCCGTCCATCTCGAGCGTCGTATAGACGGCCTGCACGTCCTGAAGCTCCTCGAGCTGCTCAATCAGCCGGACGACCTTGCTCGAGTCGCCGTCGGACAACGTCAACGTCGTGGTGGGCGATCGAACGAGGGCGGCATCCGAGACCTCGATTCCGGCGGCGTGCAGTGCTTCCTGCACTGCATCGAATAGATCGACTGGGGTCGTGACGACGAAACTGTCGCCGTCGCGCTGCATATCTTCCGCGCCCGCTTCGACGACGATCTCGAACAACTCCAATTCGTCATTGCCGGCAGCAGGTACGTCAATGACGCCCTTGCGCTCAAAAATGTAACCGACCGAGCCCGATTTCCCAAGGCTTCCGCCCGACTTGCTGAAGAGATGGCGAAGATCGGCCACCGTGCGGTTCGTGTTGTCCGTCAGTGCCTCGACGAAGACCGCGATACCGCCCGGGGCATACCCCTCGTAGGTGACCTCCTCATAGTCTTCGCCCTCGATCTCGCCGGTCCCGCGCTTGATCGCCCGCTCGATATTATCCTTGGGCATGTTCTCGCCTTTGGCCTTCTCGATGGCGAGCGAGAGCTTGGCGTTCATCTCCGGGTCCCCACCACCTTCTCGTGCGGCGACGGTGATGTCGCGGGAGAGGCGTGCCCAGATCTTCGACTTGCGCTTGTCCGCCTGGGCCTTCTGCCGCTTAATTTTCGACCATTTATTGTGACCGGCCATAGCGAGATACGATAAGTGATGGAAACTTTTTATGCTGTGAGGTGGCTGGCGACAGGGACTGCGTTCGCCAATGCGTTCGCCGCCGACGCGTGCGGCGTCCTTCTAACCTCGCTTGTCCGAGCTAGTTCTGCGGATTCAGACGACCGGTATATACTTGAAGCACCACAATTGGTCTCGTAATGGCTATCTTCGTGCGTCTCTGAGATCCGCGCTGTAATTCATGTCAGAACGCAAGTCGACCACCTCTCCATCGGAGTCCGCCGAGCAGGACAAGGAGCTCGTTGCAAAAGCCCTGCGGGGCGACGAGGCTGCGTACGCCGCGCTGGTCAACAAGTACCAGAACGCACTCTTTCATCACATCCGGAAGATCATCCGCGACAAGAGCGAGGTCGACGATCTCGTGCAGGAGAGCTTCATCAAGGCGTTCTCGGCCCTCGAATCCTACTCGACGCAGTATGCCTTCTCGACCTGGCTCTACAAGATAGCCACCAATCATTCGATCGACTTCCTGCGGAAGAAGAAGCTGCGCACCCAGTCGATCGACAAGCCCATCAAGACGCGCGAGGGCGAGATGGAGGTGGAGCTGCCGGATACGACCTACCGTCCGGATCGGCACATCGTCGAGGATCAGCGCAAGACCCTGATTCAAGAGGCGATCGATGCTTTGCCGCCGAAATATTACCGCGTGATCGTCCTGCGGCACCAGCAGGAGAAGACCTACGATGAGATCGCTCGCGAGCTCGACCTGCCGCTCGGCACCGTCAAGGCCCATATCTTCCGCGCCCGCGAGCTGCTCAACAAGTACCTGCGAGAGAAGCGCGGAACGTTCTGAGCGCTGACCGTCTGCCGAATGCTAGCTGCTGCGTACCGGGCGCCCCACCGAGGGCCGATCTCCGATTTGCCGTGCTATTCCGCTCTGACCGTATCTATCGCCGCTCCTCCCGTCGCCCTCTTCGATCGACTTTGTGGAAATCCATGTATTATGAACTTGACGTCTATGTATGGTAAACGAACGGCGAGTACGGAATCGATACACCGCGATGTCTCCCATATATAGACTTAAAGTTTCTGTATTACGGATTTCGAGAAATTCCTCCAAACATAGGACGATATGATCGATCGGTACACAAGGCCCGAAATGGCCCACCTCTGGAGTGAAGAGAGCCAGTTTCAGTCCTGGCTGGATGTGGAGCTGGCCGCCTGCGCAGCGTGGTCGGAATTGGGCGTCATCCCGGAGGAAGACGTCCGACGCCTCTACGACCAGGCGGCGTTCGACGTCGAGCGCATCCACGAGATTGAGAAGGAGACCCGCCACGACGTGGTCGCTTTCACCCGATCCGTCAGCGAATCACTTGGCGAGGAGAAGAAGTGGGTGCACTATGGCCTGACGTCTTCGGACGTCGTCGATACGGCGCTGATGGTCCGCCTCAAGCGGGCAAATGCTCATCTGCTTGAGGCGATCGACCGGATGCGCGAAGTGCTCCGAACCAGGGCCCGTGAGCACAAGCTTACGCTCATGATGGGCCGGACACACGGCGTCCACGCCGAACCCACCACCCTTGGCCTCAAGCTGGCGCTCTATTATGCGGAGATGGAGCGAAATCGTGAGCGTTTCCTCGAGGCGGCCGACCAGATGCGCGTGGGGAAACTCTCCGGCGCGGTGGGCACCTTCGCGCACATCCCACCCGACGTCGAGCGGATTACCTGCGAGCGCCTCGGCTTGCAACCGGCGCCGATCTCCACACAGGTGCTCCAGCGTGATCGCCACGCCCACTATCTATCCGTGCTCGCGCTCATTGGTGCGTCGCTCGAGAAGATGGCCGTTGAAGTGCGTGCCCTCCAGAAGAGCGAGGTTCGCGAGGTCGAGGAGTTCTTCGGGAAAGGCCAGAAGGGCTCGTCGGCCATGCCGCACAAGCGGAATCCGGTCGGCTCCGAAAACATCACCGGCTGCGCTCGTCTCCTCCGTGGTTACATGGTTTCCGCCTACGAAAACGTTGCCCTCTGGCACGAGCGCGACATCTCGCACTCGTCCGTCGAGCGGGTGATCCTCCCGGACGCGACGACCATCCTACACTATGCGCTGCATCGCTTCGCAGGAATTATCGAGAAGCTCGTCGTCTATCCCGAAAACATGCAGCGCAACATGGAACGTACGTACGGACTCTACAACAGCCAGCGTCTCCTTCTGCGTCTAATCGATACCGGCCTGAGTCGGGAAGATGCCTACGATCTAGTCCAGCCGCTCACAATGCGCGCATGGGAGGAGGGCCGATCTTTTCTGGAGATCGTGCTCGAGAGCGACGAGATGACCGCACGCCTCAGCGACGAGGAGATCCGTGAGGCATTCGATCCCACATACCACCTGCGGCACGTCGATCACATATTCGAACGCGTCGGCATCTGAGACGCGTGCGCAGAACGGATCACTGAGTTTTGATTATATTCGGCAGTGGCCGTTGAACGTTGCTTGCCGTTCCCGCGGCGGGCACCACGTGCCGATTTTCTATTGGCGTAGCATCTCGGAAGTAGGACATGATGCGCACACCCGCTCTGTTCAGCCTTCTACTCCTG
>CAZQAS010000100.1:0-13283 GCA_964591285.1 uncultured Rhodothermales bacterium | reverse complement strand
TTGCGCGGCTTGAAGACCCACGTTCCGGGGCCCGCCTCCACGACGTCATCCCCCAGAAGCGCTCCAAGCGTGCCTTCCAGGACGTATGAGTATTCATCCTCGTTGTGGTGGTAGTGCAGCGGGGCTGCCAGGGCGCGTGGTGCGATCGGATGGTGCACGACCGAAAAGCGTCCGTCGGTTGCCGACCCGCCGATCTTCCAGTCGACGCCCAATCCGCCAAAGTCGAATGATTCGCCTTGGTCCGGCAAGATTACGGTGGGTTTACGGATCGTGTCTTGCAGATTTTCCATTGCTTCCTCCCTTTCTTGACCTTTTGGTTCTTGGTTGATGGCTATGCCTTGCCGACCCCATCGGCGACGCGGCCGTGTCCGGCGCCTGCCGACGCCGTCGCGTGCTGCAGCTTCTCCGCCTTGCCCATGAGCGCCAGAAGGAAGGCGGGTACACTGAACGCAAGCCCTCCGATCAGGGAGAGCAGTACGAATGCGAGCCAGCCTGGACGTTCGAAACCGTACAACCGGATGAGCCACGCCCCGAGGCCTACCATTATGAAGGCCTCGAAGATGAAGACGGCGCTCACGGGGTTTCGTAGTGCGTCTGCCAGGAGCTCCGGCTGTCTGAGCACAAACCAGACGAACACGCCATTGAGTCCGCCGAATCCGACGATCGCCGTCCCGAGCAGGGCGATCTTGTACCGTCGCAGTTTTTCGATCTTACGCATGTCTCCTCCGCATGAGGGTCGGTTGGTGGATCGTTCATCGGCATGCTACGGCGCGAGCCGCCGCGAGTTATTGATCTAGATCAAGAACGGCCGGCACGGATGCGGCTGAACGTCTCCGGCGTCATCCCGAGGTAGGAGGCGAGATGTTTCTGGGCGACGAGCTGGAAGAGGTGAGGCGCTTCACGGAAGAGGCGATCGTAGCGCTCCTCCGCCGTCAGCGTGAGCTGTTCACGCTCGCGCTTTGCGCGGCCCGCGGACGCCGTCGCAAGGAGTCTCCATGCCCACCGCTCCAGCTCCCTGTGCTCCTCCATCAGTGCTTCGAAGCTGGAATGGTCGATGGCGAGGATCTCACCGTCCGTCAGTGCTTCGAGGAAGTAGGCGGAGGGCTGTTGCAGAAAGAAGGAGCTGGGTATCCCGGAATAGTTGAAGGGGTACGCGAACGCAACGGTGACGTCCCGACCATCGGGTGTCAGGAAGTAGACCCGCTGGGTCCCGTCGAGTACGAGCGAGAAGGTGCGCTCCGTGGCGCCCTCTCGAGTGAGAAGGTCTCCGCGATGCACAGATCGTAGCCGCCACGGACGCCGGACCTCGGTCCAGACGTCATCCGACATTTCGACGAACCGCTCGAACGAGATTCGAAGCTGCGTGAGGGCGTCGTCGAGGTCAGCCACAAGTTCTCGGCAGCTATTCGTGAGGCGAGGTAGCCGGCGCACCCCCCGCGCTCCGGAGCGCCTCAACCGCCCGCTCGGCCTGCCACAGGTGGCGATGCTGATGAGGCGGGAGGATGCTCAGGCACGCGAAGAGGTTGTACTTGACGCGCGGACTGAAGGGCGAAGGGACCTTCACGCGGCTTAGCGGAAGTCCGTCCGCCTCCTCCAACACCGCGATTTGCTCCTCTTGCAATTGTTCGAAGTCCCGTAGAATCTCCGTTCGATCGGCCGTGCTCTCGGGCACGAACGGAGCAGGCGTCTTCACCCTGAACCGGACCGGAGGGCCCATCACCTTCCACAAAAACCAGCCTGCGGGATCTCGACGATAGTGCTCGGGCGGGGCCTCCCCCAGCTGCTCGGCCTCCGCGAGTCCGCGCCGAAGGACGGGCAGGAAGGTGCGGGAGGTAACGTTCAGGTGCGCGACACACTCCGCTGCGGACCACCCGTCGGGCTCCGGCCGCTCCGCCCATATGGGATCCGGCAGATCCGACGCCAGGCGCCGCAGTCGATCCTGCGCGCTCAAATACTCATCTTTGATGCTCTGAAGCTGTGGGTGCATGGCAGATTCTCCGAAGGACGTCAGGGGCGGATTACGGCAGCCCGTGCTCCTTCATTTTCCCTCGCAAAAACTCGGCGGACGCGGCCAGATTCTCCATTCCCTTCTCCGGATCGTCGCCGTCCTCGATCGAGATCCAGCCGTCGAAGTTCTCACCCGCGAGGATCGAAAAGATCCGGTCGTAGTCGTTGAGCCCCTCCCCGGTCACGCCGTGCTTGAGGATCCCCGCATAGCCGGTCTGCGGATTCGCCTCCATCTTGCGGAGATCCTCGGCCGATCCGCCCTCGAAAAAGCGGTCGCTCGCGTGCATGGTGACCACGCTGTCCTTGACGGCTTCCAGCAACTCGATCGGGTCGTCCCCGGCAATCAGCGCATTCGACGGGTCGTAATTCACGCCCAGACACGCGCGATCCCCTAGTCGATCCACCAGCTCCAGAAAAACGTCCATCCGCTGCGCGAACTCGGGATAGTTCCAATAGCCGTCCTTATAGTGATTCTCTAGGATGAGGGTGACGTTCTGCGTTGAAGCATAGTCGACGGCCTCGTTGATGCATTCGACGACCCACTCCATGGCCTGATCGAAATCGACGTCCGGCCGGCGCTGCCCGGATAGCACGCGGCAGAACGAGCCGCCGAGCGCGGCCGTCGCGTCGATGGCCTTCTTCTGCTCACGCACCTCGTGGCGGCGCGCTTCGGGATGCGGCCGAGTGAAATCGGGCGAATAGCACATCATGGGGATGGACCGGCGCTGATCCTCAACCCGGCTCCGGATGCGGTCCAGCTCCCCGGGCTGATCGTGTGGCGTGAAGCCCCAGTAGAATTCCAATCCGTCGACGTCGAGCTCACTCGACAGATCGATCCAGTCGTCGACGCTCTTTTCGCGCGTGACGCAGAGCTGGTCGAGGTAGCATTTGGGGAAGGCGGCTAAGGGCATGGGGTTACTTCGAGGGGTTGCGGCCGACCATCGGAAATTGCTCGACCTCGAAGACGGTGGAGGTAACGGGCCCGGCGGCATCGGAGAGCCAGAAGACGATGTGGGCCGCAATTTCTTCGGGACGAAAGATGCGTCCGGACGGCGCGTACTCGGGCGGCAGATGACTCTCCCAATCCTCGCCCAACCCCTCCTCTTTCTTGAGCTCGCGCTCGTTCTCGGTCAGCGTCCACCCGACGTTGATCTGGTTGATGCGGATCCCCTCGGTGCTGTGGGCATCGGCCAGATTGCGGGTCATGGTCATCAGGCCACCCTTCGAGACCGAGTAGGCCAGCAGATTCGGCTCACCACCCAGGGCGTTGATCGATCCGACGTTGACGACCACGCCTCCCCCCTGCTTCCGGAAGTGCGGCAGCGCGGCGCGGATGATGAGAAGCGGCGCGCGCAAGTTTACGCTGATAATCCGGTCGAACGTCTCCGCATCGGTCGAATCGAGGTTCGACCGCGTCGTCAAGGCGGCGTTGTTGACGATCCCGTCGATGCGGCCAAATCGGTCGAGCACGGCGTCCACCACGGTCGCCGGCACGTCCGCATCACCCAGATCACCGAGCACGTAGTCGGCCGACGATCCGAGCTCCGCCACGATTTCCTTCGCGCGGTCCTCATCCCGCCCATGCAGCATCACGGAGGCCCCCTCCGCATGCGCGCGGCGGGCGGCCGCCTCACCGATGCCGGTGGTCGATCCGGTCACCAGCACCACTTTATCCTTCAGTAGCATATCCAAAGGTTCGACCGAGATGTTTTGGCGAGTATCCGGGGGATGCGATCGCGCCGGCAATCGCCCGCGCACTAGAAGCTGACTTCGGCCGTGTAATCGCCCACCCAAACCGCCTGATCCGGATACTTCACGCGAACGAAATCGACGAAAAGCTGCGGGTTCTCCGCGTTGCCATCGAACATATCGAAGTGGGCCGGTACGGCGAGTCCCACGGCCAGTCCGCCGATCAGATCGGCTGCCTCCTGATATGTCATGTTACCGTAGACCTCCTTGGCGTAGCGCTTCGCATCTCGGCCGTTGATCGGCACGAATGCGACGTCGACGTGCCATCGGCGCAGCCTGGTTTGCAGCCCATCCCACCAGAGCGTGTCGCCGGCATGATAGACCACCCGGCCCGCTCCTTCGATGACGTATCCGAGAAAGGAATAGTATCCCTCTTCCGTCTGGTTGAAGAACTCGTGGGCCGCCTTGATCGCGTGGATGCTCAGCCCGCCCAGATTCAAGGTTTCACCGTCGTCGACGAGGTGCAGGCGCTCCGACGACACACCCAAGGAACGCATGCGATCTTCGTGCGCGGTGGGCGCGACGAATGCAGCCGAGGTTTCGGCCGCCAGTCCGGGGATCGCCTCGGGATCGATATGGTCGATGTGATCATGCGTGCAGACGACCAGATCTACGACGGGAGCCGCATCCGCAGGCGCAAACAGCGGCGGCACGTTCCGATCGTCCCGCTCCATCAAAAACGGATCGATGAGCAGCACGGTCTCGCCCAGCTTCACGATGAACGAGTGTTGGCCAAGCCACCAGAAAGCAGCTTCTTCGGCACAGTCCTCGACGGCCGTAAATAGTTCCTTTCCCTGAAGCATTCCGCTCGAGTGCCGAGTCTAAAGCCTGCGAATGCGGAGATTCCTGAACCAGACCGGGTCGCCGTGGTCTTGAAGCGCGATGTGGCCCTGCCGCGGCGTGCCGTAGTCCGGATATTCGGTCCACTTACTGTTGGCGACATTCTCCTCCCACTCCTCACTCCACAGCTCGTATTCGACGATCTTCGTGCCGTTGAGCCAGTGTTCCACGTGAGCGCTGTCTACCAGGATGCGCGCCTCGTTCCACTCTCCGGCAGGACGGACGACGTCCTCCGACGGCCCACTCATGTCGTAATTGGAGCCGGCCACGCGATCCTCGCCGTTCGCCGCGTCCGGATGGCACACATCGTCAAGGATCTGGAACTCCGGTCCCGTCATCCACGGACTGTCGTACTCCGCCGCATCGTCGGCCCGGTAGATGACGCCGCTGTTCCCGCACTCGGCGATCTTCCACTCGAAAGCGAATTCAAAATCATCGTAGTCTTCCCGCGTAATGAGATCGCCGCCCGATCCCTCCTGCTCAGGATTGAAGTGAATCGCACCCTCATCGACCACCCATTTTGCAGGAATGCTATCTGAGTGATACCCCTGCCACGCTTCCATACTTTCGCCGTCAAAGAGCAGCTCCCATCCGGCTTCGGCGTCATTTTCATTCTGCATCGGCCGTTCACACGCTGCGATAAACAGCGCAAGGCCGACGGCAATGATGGCCGTTCTCATCGTCCTAGCTTTTATAATTCATAGGTCTTTTCTCTGGCAGGTACCGGCTTGTGAGGTCTTCCCCTCGCGTTCCGGTCGCTCGTCAAATACTCCGGGTAATATAAGCGGCGGGCGGTTCCCGCACTCCGTGGTCTAATGGACGGTCAAGACCGGACTAACCGACGGCTACGTCGCCGTAGGCGTGCACGCGCTCGCAGATCTCCCTCAGGGCGGCCTCGACGTCACCTTCCGCCGCTCTAAATGCGGTTGGATCGATGGCCAGCGGCGCTCCCACCACCACAATCGGCGCTCCATACTCCGGCGCCCTGACAGCCTCCTCGATGCTCAATCCGCCCACCGCCTGTACGGGCACGTCGACGGCCGCAACGATGTCGCGAAGCCGAGCGAGCGGGGTCTCTACCGATTCGCCTCGTTCCTTCCGCAGCGTCCGGTAGTCGTAGCCGATGTGGTGGACGACGATGTCACACCCGGCATCGGCCAGCATGCGTGCACCATCGACCGGATCCGCCATGCCGAGATTGTCACCCATCACCTGCACGCCGAAGTCGCGGCCTGCTCGGACGACGAGCTCTACGGTTTCGCGGTGCGCCTGGCCCATGACCACGACGTGCGTCGCCCCGGCCGTGGCCATAATCTCCGCCTCTAACCATCCGCCGTCCATCGTTTTCAGATCTACGATGATCGGCACTTCCGGAAAGCGTTCCCTCAGCACCTGCACGCCCCGCATCCCCTCGGCGATAACCAGCGGCGTACCGACTTCCAACCAGTCTACGCCCGCACGCATCGCCATCTCGGCCGTCTCCACGGCCTCGTCAATCCGCGTCACGTCCAGTGAGATCTGTACGATGGGCTTCACGGGCGCGTCAATCTACACGTCGAACATTTTTCGCCCAAAGACCGGCCATTCCGCCCTCAATGTCGAACGACACGCGGTCGCCGGCTGACGGACGCTCTCCCTGCGCGAAATCGACCAACGACTTGCGATCGAAAGGAATCCGATCGTGGTCATCGTCAGGTTGGATGTACCCCTGCTCGCTGGACTCGTCGTATGCGATGACCCTCCCTCTCGTCATCGTCCCTTCCTCGTCTTCCTAGCCTCGTACGTCATCGTACCTGCGCTTAATAGAGAAACATCGGCTTGCCCATCACGTGGTGAACCTTGGGCCGATACTCGTCCAGTTCATACAGTTCGTCCACGTCCACCCTCTTGACACCGGAGCCGACATTGCTCATTGGAATATGCGTGTAGGTGCCGTCTTTCAGCGCAACCATCCGCCCGCTCTCCTTCTTATCTATCACATCCATCGCCATATTGGCGAAATTTACGCCGACCATCAGGTCCAGGGCGTCCGGCGCTCCGGAGCGCATGAGGTAGGCCACCTGCTGGTAGATGATGTTGTGCCCGGTGAGGTCCTTCAGAGCCTCTCCAGTAATCATTCCGATGCCGCCGAGTTTCTTGTGTCCGTAAGGGTCGGCCTCGCCGAACTCAACCACCTTCCCACCAACCATGTGCGCGCCCTCGCTGATGGTGACCATGGCATAATTGCTCGGATTCGCGCGCTTGTCGCGCATCAGTAGCTCGGCGAGCCGCTCCGGATCAAAAGGAACCTCCGAGATGATCGACCGATCGACGCCCGCAAGGTAGGAACTGATGAGACTGGTTTCGCCGGAGTTTCGCCCGAACAGCTCGATGACGGCAAGCCGCTCGTGCGATCCGGCACTCGTTCGCAGCTGGTGGATGAACTTGACACTTCGCGTCACGGCCGTCCCAAAGCCGATGCAGTAGTCGGTGCCGTAGACGTCGTTGTCCATCGTCTTTGGGATGGCGACCACCGGAAATCCTTCGCGGTGCAGCCGCTCGCCGAAACTCAGTGTGTCGTCGCCGCCGATCGGAATCAGCGTGTCGATCCCGAGGTGCTCCAGATTCTTCAGTACGTGAGGCGTGAAATCGCGAGGCCGCGGATCATGTGCCTCCGCATCGAGATGCTCGGGATCCCTCAGGAAATCAGGAACGTCGACCGGCGCCACGCGGCCGGGGTTCATCCGACTCGTGTGCAGGACGGTGCCGCCGGTCCGGTCGATCGTCCGGACGGTCTGCTTGTCAAGCTCCATCGTATATTTCTCGACCGTGTCCGGATCGTCCCGATCGATCCACAACAGGCCTCCCCAGCCCCTTCGAATTCCGACAATCTCGTGGCCTTGGTCGATGGCGCGATAAGCAATCGCTTTGATGCAGGGATTGAGGCCGGGAACGTCGCCGCCGCCGGTCAGAACGCCGATTTTCATTATTCTAACTCGCCTTTGTGTAACGTTTAAGCGGACGTACGCGGATGCCGCGTGCACGTCGAAGTAAGAGCTCCGGGAGCGGCCGAGGGTGGGCGAATGCCTAGAGCGTCCTAAAAGAAAACGAAGTGAGAACTGAGAATCGAGGAATCGGGCGGATTTTGGGAAAAGGAGATCGCGCACATCGAAACGTCGTCCTTCGCAATGGCGGTAGTTGCCCAAGACGGCCGTCGGTGGCGGTGTCAATCCGGCGTGTCGGCACGCAGCCTCTCGACCACCTGCCGCGCCGCCTCTATTCGCTCCATCAGCCCGTCGCGGTGGCGCCAGATCTGATGCTCAACGTGTTCGTGGGGGTGGTCCAGCGCAGCCTCAATCTCGCTCAGGTAATCCTCCGACTGCCGGAGCAGGGACTGCATCGCTTCCGGATTCTGAAAGCCGCCTCCATTGACCGTCACGTAGACGGGCGTCGAATGCGCCGCCTGCATCGGCCCGGCCGTTGCACGCGCGGCGATCCACATACCGTGATCGGGCTGCAGCTCCAACTCGAGCTGCATGCTCTCCGGAGTTTGTCCGTCGTCGGCTACAGAAGCCGAGGCGATAACCTCGCCGTGCGAAACAATTTCCAGCGTTTGGAGCGGGACTTGCTCGGCGTGCCCATGCGCCGAGACCCGCACGTGAACGCGATCCCCAGGCCGAATGCCTACATCCGACCCCGGCAGACGGCCATCCACATCCAAAAAAAAGAATAGGACCGGTGCTGGCGAAGGTGCGCCCGGCGCGTACGCCGTTCATCCATACGTCGTAGCTGAGCGTATCACCCAGGTACGTGTAGAAGCGAGCGTTACCGATGCGTGCATTCAAGTGAATGGGGATTTCCGCCGATCCGTCGTGGGGCTTTCCGCACCACGGGAAGTCCGACCCTGCCGTCGCCGTGAGCCGGTAGCCGAGGTCAAGCAGAAAGTAGAAGTGCTCCGTAATCATCGGCCCGCCCGGTGCGCAGAACTGCAGCACCTCGACGAGGTCGACCTTGTCCCGCAGGCCATCGAGCGTCAAGCCGCGGTATCCATGAAAGGTATCGGCCTGATGGGCGTAGCCGGCGACCCCGCCCAGCGACCGGACGCTGTCCAGAACGAGGTCGTAAAGATAGTATCGATCGCGAAAACGAACGAACTTGGACGCGCCGAGGCCCACGACGTGGCCGAGCTCGGGAGTCCGCGGATCCTCCTGACCGGAGACGAGCAGATAACCGTTCTGAAGGTACGCACCGGCTTCGCCGAAAGAGTACTGCGAGTAGTACGTGGCCCAGAAGTCCCCCATCCGCAGCATATTGCCGACACGCACGTCCTCGGCGGCGATCCAGTCGACGAGGAGCGGATCCTCCCGCGGCGAGCGCCGAATGTGAATATGATCGTCGGCGGAATACCATCCCATCGAGGCCGTATCGATCCATCGCTCGAGCCGATACTCCCTCTCGACCGTACCGCCGTCAATGTGTACCGTATCTCGAACTTCGACATATTCATTCCCTTTCGATATCGCAACGACGTAGGTCCCGTCTTGCAATTTGGTGTCGAATCCCCCCTCGACGTAGAACGAGCTGTCGGGCTGGAAGCCGAAGCCGTCGGCGTGATCCCACATACCGTACATCACGCCAATGGCCTGTTCGGGTAGCGGGGCTACGTGGCCGTGAAGGTCCGTGATCTTCACCCGTGCCGGCGTCGGCGTGGCCGACCCTGCGTCGATGATCGCGACCCGCAGTGTCCCTTCTCGGCTGTCCGGTATATAAAGCGAAGCGGCCGTGCATGAAAGTGCAACGGCGATCAGAACGGCTGCGGCCCAACCGCGCAGCAGCAATGACGGCAAACGGTGAGTGAACATGCGATGGTGGTGATCGAGGGGATCAGAACTTCTCAATCAGGATGCTGAATCGGATCGCCCGTTGGAAGGCCGCAACACGGCCTTTACGAAGTCGCACTCGTGCATCTTCTCGAAACAGTCCTCCCACTCTTGCAGGGGAGCCACTCGATTGAGCAGAGGAGTGATGTCGAGCTGACCGGATCCCAGCAGCCTCAACACACGCTCCCAGATCGGCCAGTTGTGCGAGAAACTCCCGCGAAGCGTCACCGCCTTTTGCACGATCGGATCGATGCTGAAGTCGAGCGGCTTTCGCCCCCAACCCACCTTGGCGATCTGCCCGCCCGGCCGCACGATCTCGATCGCCGTCTTCAGCGTTGAAGAGACCCCAGCCGCGTCGACTACGAGGTCGAAGCCGAGCTGCCGGTACGTCGTCTCCATCAGCTCCCGAACGCCGCCCGGAAGAATCGAATCCAGACCCAGTTGTTCGGCAACCTTGAATCGGCGCTGGTCGCTTGCCAATCCGGAGACGGTCACTCGCCCCGCCCCGTTTAAGCGGGCCATGATGCCGCAAAGGAGCCCGATCGGCCCGGGGCCGATCACGAGCACGTCGTCGCCCGGTTTCACGGTCGACTGTGCGCATACGGCGCTATACGCCACGCAGCACGGCTCGGTCATTGCTGCGGTCTCAAACGGCAGCTCGTCCGGAATCCGATGCAAACAGCGCTCCGGCACACGAACGTGGGACGTCATCGCACCGTCGACGCCGTAGCCGAAACCCAGTCGCGACGGATCCAGCTGGTAATTCCCTTCGCGAGTGAGCGGCGACGAGGGATCGATGACGGCGGCGGTCTCGCTGGTGACACGGTCACCTTCCTGAAACTCCTTCACACGGTCGCCGGCTGCCGCAACGACGCCGCTGAACTCGTGCCCGAGCACGCACGGGTAGTTAACGGGCCAGCTCTGCGAACCCTGCCATTGGTGCACGTCGCTTCCACATACCCCTACCGCGCGCACTTCCAGCAAGACGTCCTCCTCCCCGATCTCGGGTACCGGCACGTCGCGCATTTCGACGCTTCCAGGTTCGCTACCGTAGTTAACGACGGCTTCCATGGTCTGGACTCTACGTGTCTCTTGAACTCAAATCGCAGAGGTGATCAGCAGCTCGATATCCCTGTGCGGCATCCCGAACATGGTCGCGAGACTCTTCTTCGTAAGATGCCGGCGGTAGACGTACGTGCCGTTTCGAAGTCCGGCATTGCGCCAGAGCGCCTCGTTGATGGATCCCGCCTCACCGATCTGCACGAGATAGGGCACGAGCACGTTCGTCAGCGCGTACGTCGCGGTGCGGGCCGCATTGGAGGGCATGTTCGGCACGCAGTAGTGGATAACGCCGTGATTGCGATAGGTGGGGGATGAGTGGGTCGTCGGCCGGCTCGTCTCGATGCAGCCGCCCTGGTCGATCACCGCATCCACAATGACGGTTCCGGGCCGCATCGAGCGGACCATGTCCTCGGTGACGAGCATCGGCGATCTCGCGCCGTCGGCCATAATGGCGCCGATGACGACGTCCGCCGTGAGCACGGCACGCTTGAGATACTGCGTCGAGGCCATCGCCGTCGTTATGCGGCGGTCCAGGTAGTGTTCGAGGCCGCGCAAGGCGCTCAGATCCGTATCGAGGACGATCACGTGGGCACCGTAGCCGAGTGCCGTCCGCGCCGCCCACTCACCCACGACCCCCGCTCCAAGGATCACCACGGTAGAGGGCGGCACACCTGAAATGCCGCCCAACATGATCCCCTTGCCACCCTCAATGCTCTCGAGATAGCGGGCCGCAATCTGCACCGACATCGAGCCCATGATTTCGTGCATCATCCGCACGATCGGGAGGGTGCCGTCGGGGTCTCGTATGAACTCGAATCCGATTCCGGTAATCCGCAGCGACATCAATTGCTGGAGAAATTCCGGCGTCGTGTGCCCGAGGTGCAGCGCGGAGATCAGGATCTGTTTCTCCTGGAGCAGGTCGAGCTCGTCGCCGACCGGTGGTCCGACCTTCACGATCAGCGTGCATTTGCTGTAGAGCTGCGCCGGCGACTCGACGATCTCCGCTCCGAGCTCGGAATATTCATTGTCGGAGAAATGAGCCTGCGCACCCGCCGATTGCTCGACGTAGACCTCATGCCCATTGGCGACGAGCGCAGCCACACCGCTGGGTGCCAGTGAGACCCGTCGCTCCTCGTTCGATATTTCTGCTGGAACGCCAATTCGGAGCGAGGTGTGCTTCTCGCCCACAGGTAGAGGCTTTTCCATCGTCAACAGTCCGGGATCGATGCTCAGCCCCTGGAGCGACGGTATTTCCATGTGGCACTAACGAAAACCTTCCCAAAAAGCGGCCCTTTACATCGCAGAAATATAGGCGATAATTATCTGCCTTTTCGATCCTTCGTCCATTCGTAGAGAACGATGCCCGCTGCGACGGCGACATTGAGCGATTCCGTGCCGCTGCGACGCGGCGTGCCAGGGATGACGATCTGCTCGTCGATGAGTTCGGAAACGCCGTCGGAGACCCCGTGCGCTTCGCTTCCGAAAACGATCGCGGACGGATCTCGCGGCTGCCACTCGTCCACCTCGCGCCCGTGCAGATCGGCGGCGTAAAGCGCGAATCCACGACCGCGCAGCACCGACAGTTCGGCAGCGAGATCATCAACGGGAACGTGCACCACATCCCAAAGCCCGCCCATCGCCGCACGAACCACCTTCGGATTGTAGACGTCGACGGTCCCTGGCGCCGTAACGACCGCCTCGACGCCGAACCAGGCGGCGGATCGGATCAGCGTCCCTGCATTGCCCGGATCCCCGACTCCGTCGAGTACCACAAGCCGCCGCACCGAGGCAAGCGCCTCCGGAGACGCGCGCTCGATGCCGACGACAGCGAGGATTCCCTGGCTCGTCTCCACGGTCGAAAGATCCTCCATCTCCGACTCCGTGACGAGGAAGACATTCGTGCCCGTGTCCGGCAAGAACTCCCTCGCACGCTCGTGCGCCTCTTCGGTGATCAGTATCTCACGTAGCGGTGCCCCGGCAGCGATCGCGGACTTCACGTTTCGCGTTCCTTCCACGAGCATCTCATCGCGGCGCTCACGATACTTCTTTCTCGTCAGCGACCGAATCTCCTTCATCCGTCGCTTGCTGATGCCGGGCGTCGCCATGGGAATTTTTCGGATGGATCTTTGATCTCGCAGAGAAACACTGGTTTCGATCTCAAGTAAGGACGAGCGATCGGTGGTTGCAACGTTGATCTCCCCTAAGAAAAGCGCTTCCAAATTAATTCCATTCAATGCCCTACAAGCGTAGTGTCTACGAGCGTGCCGTCTACCAGGAGCCGGCACCCATCCCCGACGCCGAGAATCCGTTCGCTTCGATGATGGAACGATTCGACATCGCGGCGGAGGTCCTCGAACTCGATCCCGGCTTCTATGAATATCTCCTGACGCCGGCACGCATACACATCACCGCCGTGCCGGTCATCATGGACAACGGGCGGATCAAGGTGTTCGAGGGGATCCGGGTGATCCATAACGAAATCCTCGGCCCAAGTAAGGGCGGCATCCGCTACGCGCCGGACGTTTCACTGGACGAGGTGAAGGCGCTTGCCGCCTGGATGACGTGGAAGTGCGCCGTTGTCAGCGTTCCTTTCGGCGGGGCAAAGGGCGGCGTCGCATGCAATCCGAGTGAGATGAGCCCCGGCGAGCTGGAGCGCCTCACGCGGCGCTACACAGCCAACATGATCGACGTCTTCGGGCCCGATCGCGATATTCCGGCGCCGGACATGAACACGAACGAGCAGATCATGGCGTGGATCGTCGATAC
>CAZQAS010000099.1:8052-13288 GCA_964591285.1 uncultured Rhodothermales bacterium | reverse complement strand
ACCGGCAGTGCCACGGACGTGGTCATACACCACTACGGCAACGTCGACGTTGAAGGGGGCAACTTCTCGGTCAGCCGCGGCTCGCAGGCATCCGGCACGGGAACGTCCCTCTGGTATCTCTATGAAGGTGACTTCTCGATGTCTGGTGCGCGGACGCAGAACTCCAATCCAACCGCCGGCAACGCCCGATTCGTCTTCGCCGCCGGCGGAATGCAGACGTTGGCGCTCGGAGAAGACAACACGATCGACAACCTGTCCATTGAGGTTGCCGACTCGACGACGCTTGATCTCGGCACCAGCGAGATCGGCGGCAACGGCGTATTCTGGGTGCAGGAGGGAGCGACGCTTGCTACGGCCCATCCCAACGGCCTGGACGGCAACCTGCAGACGTCCGGCGAGATCGACCTCGGATCGAGCCTAAACATCACCTACAGCGGGACCGAGGCACAAGGGTTTGGCGAGATCGCGCCCGATACGCTCCAGACGCTAACGATTGCGAATGCAGCAGGCGTGACGCTCTCCGACACGAATTACGTCGCCATGCTCGCGGTCGCCGATACCGCCACGTTCACAGTGGACACGACCGGCGTCTTGACGGCCGCCGCCGGACAGGTCGACGGCACGATCGTCAACATGGGAGTCGTCGAAGCCGAGAGCGATCTTGCGTTCGGTGCAACCGCTGTCTACGAACACGCACGTGACGAAGGCTCCGTGCCGTCAGGATCGTGGGCGGAAGGTTCTACCGCCCTTTTCACGGGCATCGAAACGAGCGCTCCGGACAATCGCGGCCAGGACTATCACCACCTGACCCTCAATACCCCGAACATGCTTACCAACCTGGATCTGAGTCTGGGTGGCAACACCATTGGGGGCGATCTGACGGTTCTCAGTTCCGGGTCAGCCCGCTGGCGTCTCGTGGGTGGAAGCGACGCAGAGATCACCATCATGGGTGATGTGATCGTGGAGGATGCTTCCTTCGAAACGCAGGGTACGGGTAGTGCGACCGAAGTCGTCGTTCACCACTACGGAAACGTGCAGGTCGAGAACGGCAACTTCTCGGTCAGCCGCGGATCCCAGGGCTCCGGAACGGGAACGTCGCTCTGGTACCTTTACGAGGGCGACTTCTCGATGACGAATGCGGAGTCGCAGAACTCGAACCCGACGTCCGGTAATGCGAGGTTCATTTTCGCGAGCGGTAATACGCAGACGTTGACGATCCTTGACGGAGAGGATATCTCCGATCTCTCGATCGAAGTCAGTGACTCCACGACACTCGCTCTTGGAACCAGCGAGATCCTCGGCAGCGGCATCTTCTGGGTGCAGGACGGTGCGACGCTCCAAATTGCCCATTCGGACGGCGTTGCCGGCGTGATCCAGACGAGCGGCGACGTTTCGCTCGGCGACGGCATCAACTTCACCTTTAACGGCACCGAAGCGCAGGTCACCAGCGCGCTCATGCCGAACACGGTGAACGACCTAACCATCGACAATGAGGCCGGCGTGACGCTCTCGCAGTTGACCACGATTACCGGCACGCTGCTCCTCGCCGCGGGCGAGTTCGACAACACGATTCCGTTCGTGCTCGGCCCGGATGCAGAGCTCGTGATCGAAGGCGGATCGCTCTCCGACCCGGTTTCGGCCGAGGATGAGTCGGAGGTCCCGATGGAGTTTGCCCTCCATCAGAACTATCCGAATCCGTTCAATCCGTCGACCCTGATCCGCTACGACATTAAGGAGCAGACCAACGTAACCGTCACGCTCTACGACGCCATGGGCCGCGAGGTCAGGACACTGGTGGACAGCCGCCACGCACCCGGCAAGTATGAGGTGCAGTGGAATGCGACGAACGAAGCAAGCGGCGTCTATTACTACCAGATCCGTGCCGGCGACTGGAGCGCCACGAAGAGCCTGCTGCTCGTGAAGTAGGCGACTCGGCCGATACCATCCACCAACGGTGAAACGGAATCGCCTGTCGAGTCCCTCGACGGTTCGGCAGGCGATTCCTCGTTCACCACACTGTCAGTAAGAGGTGTTTATGAAACGTTGTGCGCTGCTCATCCTCCTGCTCTTGTGTGCCCACCCGGCAATCGCGCAGGAGGAAGATCCCGGGCTAAACGTCTACCACGGCGAGATTCCGGAGGGTGGAGACACCTTCTTCGTCGCACCGGAAGGCGACGACGATGCGGCGGGATCGGAAGAGGAGCCATGGGCGACGCTCGACTTCGCCGTGACGCAGGTCGCGCGCGGTGATGTGATTGTCATGCGCGGTGGGGTCTACGAGCACGACGACATCATCCGCATTCAAACGCCGAGCGGCTATTTCCATGAACTGATCACGGTCGTTGCCTACCCGGGTGAGGTGCCGATTCTGGATTTCTCGTCGCAGCCGAAGGAGCGCAATTACCACGGAATCCGCCTGAATGCAAACTGGTGGCACCTGATCGGGATCACGATCCGAAACGCTTCACATAACGGCATCCGGATGGACGGCAGCTACAACATACTCGAGCAGGTGACGGCCTACGGCAATCATGACTCCGGCATCCACATGGCCGGCGGAGCTTCGTACAATCTGATCAAAAACAGCGACAGCTTTCGCAACTTCAACTACGATACGAACCGAACGCCGCGCATCGGAAACAACGCCGACGGCTTCAGCGCGAAGTTCGACATCGGCCCCGAAAACCGGTACGTGGGATGTCGCAGCTGGGAGAATTCAGACGACGGCTGGGATTTCTGGGAGGCCGAGAGCACGATCATCATCGACAGCAGCTGGGCCTTCGGCAACGGCGATGCCTCCGTGTTTGACGTGGATCCACAGGTGTTCGAAGGCAACGGCAACGGCTTCAAGCTGGGGGGCGGCAATCCCGCTCCGTACACACCACACGTCGTGCGCTACAGCATGGCCTTCAACAATTTCGGCTCGAGCGGCAACGCGAAGGGGTTCGATTACAACAGCAATCCCGCTGCGATGACCCTCCTCCACAATACCGCCTACAACAACGGACGGAACTACTACTTCCCCATCAATCCGCCTGAAGGACAGGCCGTGTTCCTGAACAATCTCAGCGCCGAGACGAACCTGCACGCTCAACTGCCGCTGGAAGACGTCGTAGCGGCCGGCAACAGCTGGCAGTCGGAGACCGAGGTCACCACCGACATGTTTTTGAGCGTCGATACCGAGGAGGCGAAGGGTCCGCGAGAGCCCGACGGCTCACTTCCTGCGATCGATCTCCTGCGGCCGACACCGGAGAGTTTTCTGGTGGATGGTGGGCTAGCGATCGGAGAGCCATTCTACGGCGCCGCACCGGATATGGGCGCCTACGAGCACGAAAGCGGCGAACGCATCCAGCCGTGGATCGAGCGAGGATCGGGCACCTCCGTCGCCGACCTGAGGGTTTTCGATCTGGAGAATGCGGCTCAGTGGAGTATCGTAGATGAGCTGGAGACGGGCGATGAAGTCTACGGCGGCAGCAACGAGACGCTGATAGGGCTGCCAACAAATCTGGAGGTCTACGATTGGATCCGTCCGGCCGCCTCTTCCCGCACGAAGAATTATCTGTTCGAGCCTGCGGAATTTGTCCTGCTGCGCGATGCATTCGTGCTCGTCGCGCATGCGGATGCGGTCACCGAGAAGCCGGCGTGGCTCGCCGCGTATGCCGAGACGGACACCGATCTAGGCATTGCAGCGGACGGGATCGGCGAACGTTGGCTCACCATCTACCAGCGCGAGGCGGCCGCCGGCGACACGATCAAGCTCGGCCGCAATTCATTGGACGGCGATTCCAATGCACCGATGTACCTTGCGATGGTCGGCGGTCCGGCGAACGTAGCGGCTGAGAATCCGCACGTACCGCTCGCCGCCTCACTCGAGGACATCTACCCGAATCCGGTCGTGGACGCGGCGACGATCGCCTTCCGCCTCGAACGACCGGCCGACGTGACGATCAAGATCTATGATGCTCTCGGCCGGGAAGTCGCCCTCCTGGCATCCGGCCACCGAGGGGCGGGCCGGCATGAGGCGAGGTGGAATGCGGCGGACCATCCGGCCGGCGTCTACTACTGCCACGTCGCGACGGAGAGCTTCACCGAGGTGCGCACGATCGTTCGTGTACAGTGACATTGAAAACCTGACCTGTGAACCCCATTCATCGACATAGCACGTGGACGGCCCGGATCGTCGTATGCGCCATCGTCTGCATGATGGGCGCTCCGGGTACCCTGGGAGCACTCGGCCAGGCCTCCGGCGCCATTCCGGCATTTCCCGGTGCGGAGGGATTCGGCGCCCATGCGACCGGTGGACGAGGAGGAGATGTGTTCGTCGTCACGACACTCGAGGATTATCACGCCGGCGAGGCTCCAATCCCCGGAAGCCTTCGCGCGGCCGTCGAAAGCGATGGTCCGAGGACCGTGGTCTTCGGAGTAAGCGGATACATTGACCTGGTGCGCCCCCTTGAAATCCACGAGCCGTACCTGACGATCGCCGGGCAGACGGCGCCGGGCGACGGGATATCCATCAGGAACTACGGCGTCGATGTGGCCGCTCCGGAGGTCATATTGCGTTACCTGCGGGTGCGTCCCGGCGATTCGGCCGGCCAGGAGCTCGATGCCATCAACATCCGCTCATCCAACGTTGTCGTGGATCACTGTTCGGCGAGCTGGGCGACGGACGAAACCGTCAGCGTGATCGGCAACGCGACGAACGTCACCATCCAGTGGTGCCTCATCGCCGAGAGTCTGAACGAATCGGTGCATAGCAAGGGCGAGCACGGATACGGCTCGCTGATTTCGACGCCCGGCGACGTGAGCGTGCATCACAACGTCTACGCGTTCCACAAGAGCCGAAATCCGCGTCCGCGCGATGCGCTGCTCGATTTCCGGAACAATGTCGTTTACGGCTGGGGCGACCGAGCGGGCTACAACGAGGGCGATCCGGTGCGGATGAACTACGTGGGCAATTATCTGCGCCCGCTCGACTATAGCGGAAACCCGGACGTCGCCTTTCACGCCGGCGGGACCGATGCGAGAATGTACGTCGAGGGGAACGTCCTGGAGCGCACCGACGGTACGCGGCTGACGGACTGGATGCTCATCGAGCCGCATGCCGAATTTTCCGGCCTCGCGGCGAAGTCCGCCTTCGGCGCGCCGCGGCCGTTTCCTGCAGCGCCGGTGACGACGCATGAGGCGACGACGATTTTCCGCATGCTTCTCGACGGTGCCGGGGCGACGCTGCCGA
>CAZQAS010000099.1:0-7952 GCA_964591285.1 uncultured Rhodothermales bacterium | reverse complement strand
ACTGCCGGCGACGACCCGTGGCACATCCGCATGGCCGAATCCGTCATGCAGCGCAATCCCACACTCATGGAGCGCTGGCATTATGAGGTCGGCTTGATGATGAAGGCTTTCGAGCGGCTCTACCAACACACGGGCGACGAGCGCTATTACGAGTACGTCAAGCACAATCTAGATCAGTTCGTTCAGCCGGACGGCAGCATCCGGACGTACGATCTCACCGATTACAATCTGGATCAGATTGCTTCAGGAAAGGCCCTGTTCATGTTGTACGAACGCACCGGAGACGAGCGCTACCGGGGCGCCGCGGACACCCTGCGTCGGCAGCTGGAGGAGCATCCGCGCACCAGCGAGGGAGGTTTCTGGCACAAAAAGATCTATCCCTACCAGCTCTGGCTCGACGGAGTCTACATGGCCGGCCCGTTTCTGGCTCGCTACGGCGTAGAATTCGACGACCCTGAAGCGATCGATGAGATCGTCCACGAAATACTGCTCGTGACGCGCTACATGCGCGATCCGGCGACCGGCCTGTACTATCACGGATGGGACGAGTCCCGGGAGCAGCTCTGGGCCGATTCGCTCACCGGACTCTCGGAGAGTTTCTGGGGCCGTGCGATGGGATGGTACGGTATGGCGCTGGTTGACGTGCTCGATTATCTACCGGCGGATCATGAGGACCGCCCGGAAATCATCCGAATTCTTCAGCGGTTCGCGGAGGCGGTCGTGAACGTGCAGGATCCTGTCACCGGCCTCTGGTACCAGGTGCTCGACGTGCCGCAGCGGCCCGAAAACTATCTCGAAGCATCCGCCTCGAACATGTTCATCTACACGCTCGCGAAGGGTGTGCGGATGGGGTATCTGGATGCGGGCTATCTCGATCGAGCGCGTCGCGGGTATCGAGGCGTGGTGGATCACTTTATCGAGGTGGATGCGGAGGGTCTCGTGAACCTGGATCGCACGGTCTCCGTCGGCGGCCTCGGCGGCGACGACCAGCGCGACGGGTCGTTCGATTACTACATGAGCGAGCCGATCCGCCTCAACGACAATAAAGGCGTCGGACCGTTCATCATGGCGGGCCTGGAGCTGGAAATCGCCGGCACAACGGATACGCGTCCGTGACGTACTCACTACACATTGGATATGCGCAGTGCTCGCCCTTGAACCTGCGGCCCGAGCACGCATGCACGCCGACATGAGCCCGGGCGCGCTTTGCGACTTGCAGCGAAACATCGTAACTTCTTTACCGGTTAAGTAACCGTTTTTTCACCAGTTCCGCCCCTTTAGCAGGTATCCTCAAAGCATGGCCAAACGCGTCCGCCTGGTCGACATCGCCGAGCGCCTCAGCATCACCAAGGTGAGCGTCTCGAAGGCGCTGCGCGACCATCCGGACATCTCTCGGCAGACGCGCGAGCTCGTCAAGAAGACGGCCGCTGAGATGGGCTACTCGCCCAATCTGCTTGCACGCTCGCTTTCATCACAGAAGACGAATACGCTCGGCGTCGTGGTCCCTAAGATTGCGCACACGTTTTTCGCGACCACCATCGATGCCATTCAGGAGGAGGCTACACGGCTCGGGTACGGCATCGTGCTCGCCGTCTCGAACGAGCAGTCTGCGCTCGAGCGACAACACATCGAGCGCCTGCTGGCCATGCGTGTCGATGGCCTGCTCATATCGGTCTCCCAGGAAGAGCCTGATCTCGACGTCTACAAGCGTATCCGCACCATGAAGGTGCCGCTCGTGTTTTTCGATCGCCGGGTCGCAGGTCTGCCGTTTTCGAGCGTGGTGGTGGACGACCTCGGAGGGGCCGAGCGCGGCGTCGAGCACATGATCGAACAAGGCTACACGCGCATCGCTCACATCGCCGGTTCGCTCGACACAGAGATCGGAAAGGCACGGCTTGATGGCTACCTCCAGGCACTGGAGAAGCACGACCTTCCGCGCCGAAGTGAATGGATCATCGACGGCGGCTTCGACGAGCGCCACGGCTATCGGGCCGCTAAGCGCCTTCTGAAGCAGGAGGTCTTTCCGGAAGCGATTTTCGCCGCGACGTTCCCCGTCGGGCTCGGCGCCCGCGCTGCGATCCGCGAAAGTGAGCGCGACGATCTTGAGGTTGTCCAGGTCATCTCGTTTGGTGTCGGCGGATTCGACGAGTTCTTTCTGTATCCACATTTCTGCGTTCGGCAGCCTACCGACGAAATGGGTCGCCAAGCCGTTAGGCTGTTGCTCGAGGACGTCGACGCCATCGACGACGGGCACGAGCCCGACGATCCGCGCGAAATAGTCTTGGAGACCTCGCTTGTCCTGCCGAGCGACGGGCACGGCCTGGAAGAAGCCGTGGCCGATGCGACGATGGCCGATCCGAAAGAACTGAGTTAGTCCGGCGCCGCGATGACCACCGCATCCTCAACCAGCCGGCTGAACCGTCATACAGCCGTCAACGGCAAATACGTCGAACCGCCTCGCGCAGAGCATTTCGAACTGCCCGAGACGATCCTGCAGTTCGGCACCGGCGCCTTCCTCCGCGGCTTTTCAGACGTCTTCGTCGACGAGGCGAACCGACAGGGCATTTTCGGCGGACGAGTAGTGGTCGTCGGCTCGACCGGAAGCGCACGCGTTCGCCTGATCAATGAGCAGGACGGCCTCTATACGGTCTGTGTACAGGGGATTTCCGATGGAGAGGTCGTCGAGCACTATCGCGTCGTCGGCTCGCTGAGCCGTGCCATCGCCGCGACGCGAGACTGGTCGGACGTCGTCACCTTCGCCCGCAGCCCGGACCTTCGGTACGTCATCTCCAACACCACCGAAGTCGGTATCCAGTTCGATCCCGACGATCGCCAGGACCTCGATCCGCCGCGCTCGTTCCCGGGAAAGCTCGCGGCCGTGCTGCACGAGCGTGCGCATGCGTTCGATTTTGATCCGTCCCGCGGCCTCGTGATCCTCTGCTGCGAGCTGATCGAAGGCAACGGAGATAGGCTGCGCCAAATCATCCTCAAACTCGGCGATCAATGGTCGCTCGGCGAGGCGTTCACGAACTGGGTAGAGTGGTCCTGCCTCTTCTGCAACACGCTCGTCGATCGCATCGTGCCGGGAGAGCCGGAGCCGGAGCGCCGCCACGAGCTCGAGGCGCGGCTGGGATATCGAGACGAGTTGGCCGTGCAGGCTGAGCCCTACGGCCTATGGGCGATCGAAGGGGATGACAGCCTGCGCGAAACCCTGCCGTTCAGCACCGCCGATCCTGCCATTGTCATCACAGACGACATCTCACCGTACCGCGAACGAAAGGTCCGCATTCTGAACGGCGCCCACTCGATCCTGGTGCCCGTCTCGTTTCTGTGCGGCAACGACACGGTTCGCGAGACGATGGAGGATCCACGGGTGTCCAGATTTGTGCGCGGGGCCATGCTGACGGAGATCGTGCCGAGCATGGACATCGACCAGAGCGACGCGGAGCGCTTCGCCGGACAGGTGCTCGACCGCTTCGCCAATCCGTTCGTGAACCACGAACTGCTGAGCATCGCACTTCATCAGACGAGCAAGATGAACGTGCGCGTCCGGCCCTCGCTCGAAGCCTACGTCAGTAAGCAGGGTGAGCTGCCCCAGCATCTCGCCTTCGGCTTCGCCGCCTTCCTGGTTTTCGTTCTCGGCGAAGGGCGCTCGGCAAACGCCCGCTTGCCGACGGACGAGAGCGCCGATGTCGTCCGCGAACTTCGAAGCCGACACGAGGATCTGCACGATTTCGTCCGCTCCCTCGCCGCTGACGAACGGCTGTGGGATAATCCACTCGCAGACCTCCCCAAGTTTGTCGATACTGTGGCCCGCTACACGAAGGGAATCCTCGACGATGGCGCCTCACAGGCGCTCGACTCGTTTTTTTATGCCATGAACGGAAGGGATTGATGGAGATGGTGGACGTCATTCGCATACATGACGACGACAACGTGTGTGTCGCCGTACACGCGCTCGAGGAGGGTGCCTCCGTCGAGCTGGCCGAGGAGCGGCTTTCACTGCTGCAGGACGTTCCGGCCGGGCACAAAATCGCGATGACGAGCCTCTCCGAAGGTGAGGCGGTCATCAAGTACGGACACGTCATCGGCCGCGCATCGGCGGAGATCCGGCGCGGCGAGTGGGTGCATGCGCACAATCTGAAAACCACGCTCTCCGGTGAAGTCGCCTACGAGTACCGTCCGGACGCGGCACACACCAACGGCATCGCCGCTTCCGGCAACGGCGAGCGGCGCTCCTTCATGGGATACCGACGATCCGGCGGGCGCGTGGGCACCCGAAACGAGGTCTGGGTGATCAACACCGTAGGATGCGTAAACCGATCCGCCCAGCGCATCGCCCGGATGTGCGACCAGCGATTCGCCGGTGAGATCGACGGCGTTCACTCCTTCGCGCATCCGTTCGGATGCAGCCAGCTGGGGGATGACCTTCAATACACGCAGAAGGTGCTCGCCGGGCTCATCCGCCATCCGAACGCCGGCGGCGTGCTCGTGATCGGGCTCGGCTGCGAGAACAATCAGATGGACGATCTGCTCCGCATCGCCGGCGACGTCGACGACCGGCGCATCCGATACTTCAACTCGCAGGAGGTGCTCGACGAGGTGGAGACGGGCATCGAGAAAGTCGAGGAGCTCGTTGAGATCATGCGCGGCGACGAGCGGACCGAGTGCGACGCCTCGGAGCTCATGCTGGGCCTCAAGTGCGGCGGATCCGACGGATTCTCCGGCCTGAGCGCCAACCCGCTGGTTGGCCGTGTGGCGGATCATCTCAGCGCGCTCGGCGGCACCTCCATCCTGACTGAAGTCCCCGAAATGTTCGGCGCCGAGCAGCAGCTGATGAATCGCTCCGCGGATCGGGAGACGTTCGACCGATTCGTGTCGATGATCAACGATTTTAAACACTACTTCACGAGCCACGGGCAGCCCGTCTACGAGAACCCCTCGCCCGGCAACAAGGAGGGAGGACTCACGACGCTTGAGGAGAAATCGCTGGGGGCCGTGCAGAAGGGGGGACGGGCGCCCGTCAAACACGTCCTCGACTACGCCGAAGCGGCCGTACCGCGCGCGGGCGGACTCGCGCTGCTCTATGCACCGGGCAACGACGGCGTCTCCGTAACTGCCGAAGTCGCAAGCGGGGCTACGATCGTGCTCTTCACGACCGGTCGCGGAACGCCGCTCGGTTTTCCGGTACCCACCCTGAAGATCTCCTCAAACAAAGAGATCGCCGAAAAGAAGCCTCACTGGATCGATTTCGATGCTGGATCGCTACTCGACGGCACATCCGATATGAGCGAGCTGGAAGCCGATCTCTTCGACCTCGTTTTGCGCGTCGCGTCCGGCGAGGAGCGCGCGAAAAACGAGCTGAATGACTACCGTGAAATTGCAATCTGGAAGGAGGGGGTGACGCTGTAATGCCGGTCAGAACCGCCATCATCCTCGTTATGGCCTTCGTGCTCTCCGGCTGCGCGACGCGATCCGACGTCGTCGCCATCAAGCTCGGACACGGGCTCGACGTGTCGCATCCCGTCCATGAGGCGATGGTCTATATGGGCGAGCGCCTCATCGAGAAATCCGATTCCACCATGCGCATCGACGTGTACCCGAGCCAGCAGCTCGGCACCGAGCGCGAGACGCTGGAGCTGCTTCAGATCGGAAGTCTAGGCCTCACGAAAGTCTCGTCGAGCGTTCTGGAGAGCTTCGTACCGGAATTCCAGGTCTTCGGCCTGCCGTACCTGTTTCACGACGAGGAGCATCGATTTACGGCGCTCGACGGGCCGGTCGGGAGGGACATCCTCGACAGCGGCCTGCAGTTCGGCCTCCGGGGGCTCACCTACTACGATGCCGGAACCCGCAGCTTTTACACGCAGGACCGTCCGGTTGAAACGCCCGCCGACCTCCGCGGGATGAAAATCAGAGTTCAGGAGAGTCCCGTCGCGATGCGGATGGTCTCCGCTCTCGGCGGGTCGCCCACGCCGATCGCCTGGGGCGAGTTGTACACCGCCCTGCAGCAAGGCATCGTGGATGGCGCCGAAAACAATCCGCCATCCTTCTTTCTCTCGCGCCACTACGAGGTCTGCGGCTACTATACGCTGGATGAGCACACGGCCGTGCCCGACGTGGTCCTCGTAAGCACCGTGCTCTGGGACAACCTCACGCCGCAGCAGCGGCAATGGCTGCGAGAGGCGGCCGACGAGTCCGCCGAGTACCAGCGCGAGTTGTGGGCCGAATCAGTCGAGGCGTCGCTGGCGGCCATTGAAGAGGCCGGCGTCGAGATCATTCGGCCGGACAAGGAGCCGTTCAGAGAAGGCGTGCAGCCGATGTACGAGGACTTCCGGAGCAATCCCGCCGTTTACGACTTGATCCAGCGCATTCAGGCGGTGGGCGGCGATTCACTCGTGGCCGACGATGGCGCGCGGCCGCTACGCGAGCCGAAGTCTGTAGAGCAAGAGCCCGGCCAGCAAGAGTATATCGCGCAGGAGCCCCTCGAGAAGGTCGCTGGGGCCATGGACTGATGGATAGGCTGCGCCGCATTCTCGACCAGGTCCTCGCGTGGTTCCTCATCGCGCTCATGTTCATCGCCGTCGTGAACGTCCTCTGGCAGGTCTTCACCCGATGGGTGATGAACGACCCAAGCGCCTACACTGAGGAGCTCGCACGATACCTGCTGATCTGGATTGGCCTCCTCGGCGCCGGATACGCGGCCGGCAAGAAGATGCACCTGGCCATCGACCTCCTGCCGAACAGTCTCAAAGGGTCGGGTCGACATGCACTCGAGATCTTGATCGACGTGATCATCCTCTCTTTCGCCGTGTTCGTGATGATTGTCGGCGGTTATCGGCTCATGAGCCTGACCCTCCTCATGGGGCAGCAGTCCGCCGCACTCGGCATCCAGCTCGGCTGGGTCTACTCGGTGATCCCGCTCAGTGGAGCCGTTATTGCATTTTACGCCGTGCTGTCGATTATCGAACGCACGCAGGCGATACGCGGCCGGCGCGCAGACGTCGTCGAATCGGAGCGCACCACGCACAAGCCGATCGACTGACCATGGAGCTCACCGGCGTTCTCGTTCTCGTCATCGTCTTCCTGGTGCTGCTGCTGATCGGCGTTCCGGTCGCCTTCAGCATCGGTATCTCCGCCACCGCGACGATGCTGGTGAGCATCCATACGCTGCCGGCGCTGACGACCGTCGCGCAGCGCATGGCTACTGGACTCGACAGCTTCGCACTCCTGGCCATCCCTTTCTTCATTCTGGCCGGCCAGATTATGAACCGCGGCGGCATTGCGCGGCGACTCATCGACTTTGCAAAGAGCATGGTCGGTACGCTGCCCGGAGCCCTCGCCCACGTCAACATCATCGCCGCGATGTTCTTCGGCGCCATCTCCGGCTCGTCGGTCGCGGCGGCCTCGGCTGTCGGCGGCGTGATGGTTCCGCGCATGGACGAAGAAGGCTACGACCGGGCCTACGGCGCCGCCGTTAACATCACCTCGGCGACGACCGGCCTGATCATCCCCCCGTCGAACATCCTGATCGTCTACTCGCTCGCCAGCGGCGGGGCGTCGATCGCCGCGCTGTTCCTCGCCGGATACCTCCCGGGCATCGTCGTGGGACTTGCGCTGATGCTGGTGGCGGGAGTCATGGCCTACCGACGCAAGTACCCGCGCGCCGAAAAAATCCGCGTCCGCACGGCTCTGAGGAAGTTTCTCGATGCCCTCCCAAGCCTCTTCTTGCTCGTGGTCGTCATCGGCGGCATCGTGGCCGGCATCTTCACGGCCACCGAGGCCTCGGCCGTAGCCGTCGCGTATGCGTTCGTACTGGCGCTGCTGTACCGCGAGATCACCCCGAAGGATCTGCCGTCCATCCTGCTCGATACCGTCTCGACGACGGCCATCGTCATGCTGCTGATCGGCACCTCGATGGCACTCTCCTGGGTGATGTCCTTCGAGAACATCCC
>CAZQAS010000098.1:0-13493 GCA_964591285.1 uncultured Rhodothermales bacterium | reverse complement strand
GAAAAACGCTTACCATTCCAACCGCCACACCAGCAAGGGTCAGCCACGGAAGCGTGCCCAGCCAGCCGTCGAGCAAGTACCCTATTACTGACCAGGCGATCATCGTCAGGCCCAGTTCGAGTCCTAGCGTCAGATAGGGACCGGCCTCGCGAAAGGCATTACTAAACGAGTGATTCGTCGGGTCCCTGTCGGACGAGGGCATCTTAAGCCTCGGTTACGGCCCGATTCTTCGGCCTGTCGACAGACGGCTCTTTCGAAGCTTTCGTTGCGATGGCTTCCGAGTCAACGGTACGGCCGCCCATCTGACACTTGCCATTGAAGACCGCACCTTCCTCAACCACGAGACGTCCCGTTCGGATGTTGCCCTCGATGCGCGCCGAGCTCTTGAGGACTACGCGCTCTGAAACATCGATTTCGCCCTGAATATGGCCCCCGACGTCGAGATTGACCGCCTTCACCTCCCCCTCGAGAGAACCTTCTTGCGCTACGATCACCTTGCCCTTGATGTTAAGCTTTCCGACGATCCGGCCGGAGACGCGGACGTCGCTTTCGGCTGTGAGCGTTCCTTCGAAAACGGTGCCGTCTCCAATCATATTGATTTGATTTGGAGACGACGCATTAGCCTGTCTAGCCATGGGTACTTCCTCGTTGCGTGCAAACATTTCGTTCCAGCTCATCTTTTCTTGAGGGTCTCGTGATCCGTTCGAGCCGGTGCATGACCGGCACCAGGCTTTGTCGAAGGATGCAAATGCTGCCGTATTTACGTTCCTAAGATATACTCGCCAGGGTCCTGCGCCAAACCGTTGTGCCAAAGCTCGAAGTGTAGGTGCGGGCCGGTCGAAATCTCACCCGAATTGCCGCTGGCGGCGATAGCGTCGCGCGCGTGGACGCGATCCCCGACTCGCTTAAGTAGACGTTGATTGTGTTTGTAAACAGATACGTAGCCATCTGCGTGCTGCACGGCGATTGCGTAGCCGCCTTCGTCGGTCCAGTCCGCAAGAATCACATAGCCTTCCCCGATTGAGCGTACGACCGTTCCGGCATCGACGGCAATATCTATTGCGTAGTGGCCGGTCCGAGCGTCGAAGTTGCGCGTCACGAACCCGTCCACCGGCGGCAGCGCCGGAAGCAATATGCTCGGGAGGCGCGTTCCCCCCATGCTTGCAAGTCTAAATGGTGTTCGATCCGAACCGGTGAGCCGTTCGACGGGGATAGCGGGCTGCTGATGATCCGTCCAATTCGGCGACGGCTCGCCACGAACGGGCTGCTCGTACGTGTCGACGCTAAGCAACGGATCGGGGGCCGTTGAGCCGGCGAACTGCGTTGAGTCGATTTGCCCCAACATCAGTTGTCTCAGCTGCGTCATGTATTCCTCCTGTGCACGAAGCGAATCCTGCAGCGCGACCATTCGCAGCGTATTGAGTCGGGCGTTCTGCTTCATCGCGGCCGTACCGTAGCCGGGTATCAACTCCTTAATAGGAGAAGCCATGATCAGAAGGAGCAGCACGAGTGCCAGCCCCACGATTCCGCCGGCGACCGTATAGAGGACCTGGCGAGGATTCACATGATAGTGCCGGGGCTGCTCGAGCCCTTCTGCATCCATGACGATGAATGTAGAGGGCGAGTCGACGTCCCTGGTAAATTCAGATAGAAATGAAAACATCGCGCAAAAGCTTGCGTTCTTGCAGGCGGTACGACAGACGCGGAACTCCGCTTACGTTCACTGCTTGATACTGTTTTCTACGGCCCCTACTTTGCCGCGCTTACCGTGCATAGCGGTAACGGCTTAGAGCCCGAGGGCAACTCCATCGAAAATGTCTTCATAACTCATAATTGTTGGTATGCCTCAAAACAAGTCAGCCGCCAAGCGGATACGCCAGGATGCCGAGAGGCGTGTGCGTAATCGTACCCATCGGAGCAAGATGCGCACGCTCGTGCAAGAGCTGCGGGACACGACCGACCCGGCGGAGGCGGAGGCTCAGCTGCCGAAGGTAAAATCCGTTCTTGATCGACTTGCTTCTAAAGGTATCATTCACAAGAACAAGGCGGCAAACTACAAGAGCCAATTGGAGAAGCACGTTAGCGGGCTCGGTGGCTGAGCGGTTCGGAGAACTCGCCGCCTGGCCGCGACCGCCGGCCTTTATATAAGGATCGGTCAAGCGCCCCGCTCCTTTAGGGTTGAATTAGCTTTTTCTTATTCGTTGCAACCAGCCTTCCACATTGCGGGGGCTGGTTGTTTTCTTTAGCGGCGCGGTGGCGCCGGGTGAGCACGTGTCAGCCGCGTAACAAGATCTACACAATCACCTAATATGTGTGTATACTGTCACCCACAAAGCTCCATGAATTTGGTTGTACCTAGCAGGTCGTAATAAAAGTGTAAATGCAGTCCCTAATGGGGGACCGCGTGCTGACTGGGGGAACACGATCGGTATTTGCTCGAGTCTAAGTTGCCACGCGGGCTGAGAACCGCTCCTGAAATTTGAAACGTCTTTTTTCACCCGACACGTGCCTTCGTACACACGTAGATTTCACGCAATGCGGTAATTTCGGCCTGGGGAGTTACCTAGATTTAACATATTTAAGTGCTAGGACTTCCGTATGTATTTCAATGTGCAAGGCGGAACTGCCTGCCGTATACTTCGCCTGTAGGGTTGCTTAGGAGGAGCAGCCATCACCATAGAGCGAATTGAAGACGACAACCGGACACAGCTTATACAAGGAGGACACGTCCCATGAGAAGGCGCTTACTACCATCGTTCGCAATTTTTTGCGGACTGCTCTTCTTACTCGTAAGTACTGCCGAGGCGCAGCGCGCGCTGCGCGCAGAATCGACGTTTTTTATAAAGCCACGCATCGGCTTAGCGCATTATTACGGCGATCTGACAGAGAACTTCACCTTCGCCTTCGATAAGGGCATACCGTACAGCGCCGGACTTGAATTCGGGTATCAGGTCACCACGCGATTTAGCGTAAGTGTACAGTCGAACTACGCGCGGTATTCCTCATTGGAGCCCCACCCGATGGATGACGACCGCATTACTCACAACCTGCTGCTTCGATGGACCGCACGTGCCGGTACCGCCCCGGTCGCTTTCTTCGTGCAGGGTGGTCTCCACGGCACGGATGGCGTCGGAGACATTTCCATCGGTCCGTCGGCCGGCTTGGGACTCGACATCGCACTGACTGATCGAGTCTATCTATTCCTGGAAGCATTGACGAATCTGACGCCGCCGGACGACAGGTTCGACGCGTGTGAAGACGGCAACTGCCCGGTTGCACCCGGGGAGGGCTCGGCTCCAAGCTTTGATTTCGTCAGCTACGTCGGCCCGGGGCTCAAAGTGAACTTCGCTAGACCCTTCACAGCCGTCGAGGTGCTCGGCGTCGAGTGTCCTGACGAGCTGGAGGTAGGAGAATCGGCCACGTTTACGGCGACCACCAACAGCGACATTGCAACACAGCCCGTCTCCTTCACCTGGAACTGGGGCGACGGAACGACGGCTACCGGTTCGGTGGCTTCCCGCTCTTTTAATCGACCCGGTACCTACACCGTCACCTTCACGGCAAGCAACAATGGTGCTCGCGCCACGGAGACGTGTGTAGTGCGTGTTGCCGAGACGCCGGTGCCGGCTGAGATCGTTACGCTAAACGCCAGTGAGACCCAATTCGAGCTCTGCGAACCGGTAACGGTGGAGTTCGATGCTGACGTTCAGGGCGATGAACCGGTGACGTACCAGTGGGACTTCGGCGACGGTAGCACGGGCATCGGTGAAGATACCGAGCACACCTACACGGAGCCGGGCACCTACACGGTTACGTTGACGGTATCGAACCCGCACGGACGGTCGACGCGATCTATGACGATAACGGCAGAACCGTGCACCGCGGGAATATGCTACGAGATTACCGAGATGAACTCGGTCTTCTTCGGGCGGAATTCCAGCACGCTCACGTCAGAGGGACGCGCGGCACTCGACGAGAATCTCGAGATCTTCGCGGAGTGCCCCAACCTCTGTGCGGAAGTCGTTGGATTCGCCGGCCCGGGTGAACGCAATCCGCAGGCTCTCTCAGAAGCTCGTGCGGAAGCGGTCGAAGACTACTACGTCAACAACGGTATCGCGGCCAGCCGCTTCGTTACGGAAGGCCGTGGAATGGTTGGTGAGACGACCACGAAGAAGGAAGGCACCAGTCAGCACCGTCGTGCGGATACCATCCCGGTACAGTGCGTGGATCTGGACTAGGCGCCGGCGTTCGCTCGCCACGCTAAGATGTGCAAATGAAGCGGGTCTGCCTGGTCATCGGGTAGGCCCGCTTCTACAAAAAGAAGTCCTGGCATCACTTACCGCAATAATCACCCCAAAACCGACAACGATAAGATGCAATCCATACCACTTAGGAGTGACATAGTGAGGAGGGTGCTCAGCTTTGGCATGCTCGGCGTCTTCGCACTCCTCCTAACCCCGGACTCGCAGGCTCAGTCACTGCGTCCGGAGGACACGTTCTATATCAAGCCGCGTGTCGGCATTGCATGGTACCTATCCGACACGGAGCGATCACCCTTTAACTTCAACATGGACAACTGGACGGTCGATGGCGAGCCGCCACCACTAGCGGGCGGACTCGAGTTTGGCTACCAGTACAATCAGTCGACGAGCGTGTCGCTCGGATGGCAGATCACGAACCATCCGCTAGCGCTCTTCTATCCTGAGGAGGATCCGCCAACCGGCGGAGATCCGGCAGGATGGTATAACAGTGGTCAGCTGCTCTTTCGATTTGCCGCGCCTACGAGCGTCGCACCATTCGTTGCCATCGGTGCCCACGTAACGGATGGACAGGATGGGCGGACCAGCCTGACCTACGGTCCTACGGTCGGGCTAGGCCTCGACTTTGTCGTCAGCGACCGCATGTCACTCGTCCTTGAGAATCTGGCGAACCTGACGTTCCCGGACGATGGGTTTGACAACTGGGATGAAGATGCGGAGGATGACGGCTTTCTGCCGTTCGACATTGTGAATGCACTGACACTCGGATTGAAGATCAATTTCGGGAGTGCATTTACGCCGGTCGAGCTGTTAGCCGTCGACTGCCCCGCGGCCGCCCTTGAGACGGATGAGGCGACAACGTTCACGGCCTCCGTGAATGCGGACGCGACACAGCCGGTGAGCATTCGGTGGGATTTCGGAGACGGCACCACGGCAACCGGCATGACGGCACGGCACAGCTGGTCGACGCCGGGGACGTACAACGTCACCGCCACCGCAAGCAATGAACGTGCCTCTGATTCGGAGTCGTGCACGGTGACCGTCGAGGCGCCGCCTGAACCGGCTCAGATCATCAGCATTGACGCCAGCGAGACACGCTTCGAGCTGTGTGATCCGGTCGAGGTCGACTTTGACGCCAACGTCGAAGGTGACGAGCCGATTACCTATGAGTGGGACTTCGGTGACGGCACAACCGGCATGGGTGAAGAAGTCTCGCACACCTACACGGATCCGGGTACGTACACAGTCACGCTGACGGCCTCAAACGCCACAGGCAGTGATACTCGTACCTTGACGATCACGGCCGAGACGTGCATCGCCGCTATCTGCTATGATATCACGGAGATGAACGCGGTCTTCTTTGGTCGGAACTCGAGTACGCTCACCGATGAGGGTCGCGAGGCGCTGGAGGAGAACGTCGAGATCTTCGAGCAGTGCCCGAATCTCTGCGCGAACCTCGTCGGCTACGCCGCTCCGGGTGAACGCAACCCCGACCAGCTCTCCGAGGATCGTGCCAGGGCCGTCGAGGACTTCTACGTCGAAAACGGTCTGGAAGCCGGCCGCTTCACTGTTGAGGGCGGCGGAGTCCTTCCCGGAACGACGAAGAAGGAAGGCTTGAGTCAAGCCCGCCGCGTGGACACCATTCCTGTCCAGTGCGTGGACCTCGACTAGAGGCCTCCCATAACAGCCAACCGCAAAGACGGGCCTGCCTGAGAAGGTGGGCCCGTCTTTTTTTGCGGGATACCGCCGTAGCCACTCACGAGCCGATCGGCACCATCCCTTCGAATCAATTGGGTGTACCACAACGTTTTCTGGATCGAACAGCGAGAGGGTCACGAAGCGGAATGCCAGGGTACGACATACATGCTCAAGAAAAGCTGACGCGTGAGCTCAAAGCTGAAGCCAGCCGCCTCGGCTTTGATGCGTGCGGCGTCGCGAAAGCAGAGCGCCTCGATGAGGACGCCCGGCGGCTGGAAGAGTGGCTGCTCGACGGAAAGCACGCCGGAATGGCTTGGATGGAGAATCACTTCGAGAAGCGAGTTGATCCTCGGCGCCTTGTCGACGGTGCCCAGAGCGTCGTGTCGGTCCTGCACAACTACTATCAGCCGATCGAGCACGACAACTCCAGCGAGACGGCGAAAATCAGCCGCTACGCTTGGGGAGATGACTACCACCGTGTCATCAAGGACAAGCTGTTTGCACTTTACAACTGGCTCGATGACCGGGTCGGCGGCATTTCGGGACGCGCGTTCGTAGACTCCGCACCAGTGCTCGACAAAGCGTGGGCGCGGAGAAGCGGCCTCGGTTGGATGGGCAAACATTCCAATCTTATCAACCGCTCGTTGGGCTCGTTCTTCTTCATAGGCGAGCTCATCATTGACGTACCGCTCACCTACGACGGCCCGATCCAGGACTACTGCGGCTCGTGCACACGATGCATCGACGCGTGCCCTACTGACGCGATCTATGAACCGTACGCTGTCGACTCCAACCGGTGCATCTCATATTGGACCATCGAGCATTCCGGTGATTCCATCCCTGACGAGATTGCCGGCAATCTGCAGAACTGGGTATTCGGATGCGACATCTGCCAGAACGTGTGTCCGTGGACCAAGTTTAAGCAGCCAACAACGGAGCCCGCCTACGGCCCGCGGCCTGGTCTTCCGGAGACACCGTTGACTGATTGGATCGAGATCAATCTGGACGAGTTTCGCGAGCGTTTCCGGCGCAGTCCGGTTAAGCGCGCGAAATTCGAAGGCTTCAAGCGCAACGTGCGCGCCGCACTTCAACACGCCGTACAGGATGGGGCCGGTACAGCGGCAACAAGGGACTAGTCTAGCGGATCTCGCCTTCCGCCTGATGTAGAGGCAGCGAGATCTCGAAGTTCGAACCGCTCCCCTTCTTACTTTCGACTCGAATGGACCCATTCATGAGGTCCAGCAGCCGCTTGACTAGAGACAGCCCGAGCCCCGAGCCTTCAAATTCTCTATTCAGGCGGCTGTCCTCTTGAACAAACGGATCGAAGAGCCGATCGAGATGTCCTTGAGAGATGCCGACGCCGGTGTCAGCTACCTCAAGGATGGCCCGATCCCTATCAGCCACGCCCGTTCGTATCGTGATAGACCCGTTCTCGGTAAACTTCACCGCGTTCGAGAGCAAGTTATCCAGCACTTGCTCGAGGCGGCGAGGATCCGCGACGACGACAGGCTCCGAGGCGCTCAGATCCACGTGAAGATCGAACCCTTTCGTGGACGACAGCTCAGAGATTTTTCGAGCGCTTCGCGCGGCCACATCATTGAGCGAAACGGTAGCCGCCCAGATATCAACCGAACCCTCCTCCAGGTTGGCTAGATCGAAGAGGTCGTTTACCAGCGTCAGAAGCTTATTTGAGTTCTCCCGAATTGCCAGAAGGAATTCGGAAATCTGCGGAGGAATCGTCGTGGCGGTTTCCTGTTCGAATTCTTCCATTTCGCGCGCCAGCAATTCGGCGAAACCGTTGATAGCACCCATCGGCGTCCGAATCTCGTGACTCATCGTAGCGATGAACGCGCTCTTCAATTGATTGGCGGACTCCGCCTGATGCTTCGCCTCAATGAGCACCTGTTCGGCCTCTTTCTGCTCCGATATATCGGTGAGGATGCCACTTACGACGATATCGCCTGATGCATCCGTCACCGGCGTTGCCTGCTCCCGGACCCAACGGATGGAGCCATCGGCATGGTGTATTCGATACGACGCTCTGCTCTCGTTTCCTCGGCGGAGTTCGTCATCGTGCCGGTCGATCTGCATACGATCATCCTCGTGCACGAGCACGTCGATCCATGGCGCCGCGGGAGCACCGACGGCGACGAGATCTGTGGCCGTGTAACCGGTGAGGGATTCGATCTGCGACGTGAGAAAGAGGAAGCGTCGCTCGCCGTCCTCGTTGAAAGTGAAATGGAATAGACAATCGTCGATCGCGCCCGTGATGTGCCGGTAACGGATGCCGGCGAGCATCCCGGTCCAGAGCGTCTCGAACAGCCCGACGAGCTGCTCGATGAGCCGGCGTTCCGCACCCGACCAGAACATCGACGGTTCGCCCCTTGGCATGCTTAGTCGCTCGAGCACGACGAACCCTCCAAGGCGCGACTCATCCCAAAACGGCATCCAGACCGCTTCGACGGCACCGGTCGTGTCCAACAGCGCATCCGAACTCCTCTCATCGCGGATTCGATGGATGCTAGATCCAGGGTCGATCTCCAACAGCGCGGGATGTTCATTCTGCAGGATCATCAGCTTACGATCGACCGCTTCCCCGTTTCGGTGCCACCGTGCGCGGTCGGTACAACAATCGCCAGCAGAATTGGTCAGGAGTAGATATACACGGTCGGCCCCACATGTCTGGCCGAGAATACGTGCGGCCTCACTCAGGAACGTTGATTCGGAAGGCTCCGAAAGTGCCACCTCACGCAGGGCTGATTCGGCTGATCCGTACGTGGTCCGAAGCTCGATCTCTGCTCGTCGAAGCACCTCCTCGGTCTGGTCCTCGACCATTACTACGCCACCGACAATGCCTCCATCCGGATGACGGATGGCCGAGCCGTGAAACATCAGGTGCTGAGCTACCGGAAATGATCTCCGATGGTAGGTGGCTGATTCACAGTCAATGGCGCTACCGTCCTCGAGCATTCCGCGGAAGAGGTCGGTCATGCGCATTTCCAGCCCCTCAATGGCGAGGATGGATCGTCCAAGCCACGCGTCGTCGGGCGTTTCGCCGACTATTTGTCTGAACTGGTGATTTTCGAAGGTCACCGTCCCGGCCGCATCCAGATGGAGCATGCCGATAGGACTTTGCTCAAGAAAAACGCGGTAGAGTGCCTCGCTTTGAAAGAGTGCCTCTTCGATCTCAATTCGCTCGGTAACGTCGAAGGCAAGCGCTTCCATCAAGCCGAGACGATCGCCGGCCGACGGAAAGACATGCAGTTCGACGAGACGCGGTCCACGCCGCTTGGTCATAAACCGAACGACCGTGACCTGTTGCTCACCTTCGTGCGAGCGCCGAAATGCATCCGTAAGCTTCCATGCATCCTCCGGATGTACCGCCTCCAGCCAGAACGGTCGCCCTTCAAGCTCGGCCTGTTGATAGCCCGTCAGGGATTCCGTCTCCGCATTCGCAAACAAGACGACGCCATCCCCACGCAGCAGGGTGACGCTTATCGGCATTTTCTCGATAAGAGACCTAAACCTGGACGGTTCGCTAGTCGGCTGTCGGGCCGCACTGGGCTCAATGATGAGCCCATCTATGTTTCGCCACTCCGGGAGGGTCATCCGGAAGCCGTACAAGAATGAGATTGAGAACGCTCATCCCTGACCCTCACAAATAGGGCGCCAAAGTCGGCTCCGGGTGCGTTTAAACGCCGTCGGCCGTTTCGACGTGCTGGTCTTCCGTTTCGGCCGCAGGCACCTCAGGCCGGAGCAGTGGGAACAGAATGACGTCCCGGATCGACTTCTGTCCCGTCATCAGCATGGCGAGGCGGTCGATCCCGACGCCCAGGCCGGCCGCGGGGGGCATTCCATACTCCATAGCGCGAAGATAGTCCTCGTCTAGCTGCATGGCCTCCTCGTCGCCTTCGGCGCGCAAGCGGGCTTGCTCTTCGAATCGATGGCGCTGATCGATTGGGTCGTTCAGCTCGCTGAAGGCATTGCAAATCTCCTTCGAATTGCAGATAAGCTCGAAGCGCTCTACGAGTCCGTCGTGCAGGCGATGTCGCTTCGCGAGCGGGCTAAGTTCAACAGGGTAGTCGGTTATGAAGGTCGGCTGGACGAGGTGTTCTTCAACGCGCTCACTGAAGATCTCATCGATCAACTTGCCTTTGCCCATCGACTCGTCGACATCCACGTTGAGGCGATCGGCCGCCGCTGCCAGTTCATCTCGGGCGAGGCCGTGGAGGTGCTCTCCTGTGTGCTCTTCGATCGCCTCAAAAAGCGGAATCCGCTTCCAGGGGCGCTTGAAGGAGATGCTCGTGTCACCGAACGTCACTTCCGGAGTACCATGCAGGTCCGTGGCGATGTACTCGATCATCTCCTCCACGAAATCCATCATCCACTTGTAATCCTTAAACGCAACGTAGAGCTCCATCATCGTGAACTCAGGATTGTGGAACCGACTCAGGCCCTCGTTCCGAAAGTCCTTGGAGATCTCATATACGCCGGCAAAGCCTCCGACGAGCAACCGCTTCAGATACAGCTCGTCGGCTATTCGCAGATAGAGCTTCATGTCGAGCGCATTGTGATGCGTCGTGAACGGCCTCGCCGCCGCCCCGCCGTAAATAGGCTGCAGCACGGGAGTCTCCACCTCGAGGTACCCGTTGCTGTCCAGGAAACGCCGCATCGCCGAGATCATACTTGAGCGCATGCGGAATACGTCACGCACTTCGGGATTCACGATGAGATCGACGTAGCGCTGACGATACCTGAATTCCTTGTCTGTTACTTCGTTGTAGACCTCGCCGTCGGTCTCCTTGACGACGGGAAGCGGCCGGAGGGATTTAGCCAGCAAAGTCAGCTCCTCGGCGTGGATACTTACCTCGCCCATCCGCGTGCGAAACACGAAACCCTTGACGCCGACGATATCCCCGATGTCAAAAAGCTTCTTGAACACCTGATTATAGAATCCGTCGGGCAAATCGTCGCGTCGGACGTAGATCTGAATCGTGCCGAAATCGTCGAGCAGGTCAAAAAATGCCGCCTTGCCCATCACTCTCAGCGAGACGATCCGGCCGGCGATCGATGCATCGTACCGCTCGCGCGGTTCGCCGTCGTCAGTCGGCTGATGTATGGCGTCGTCGAACGTGTCTAGAATGGCAGCCGCATGATCGCTGACGTCCCAGGCGTACGGGTAAGGATTGATACCCTTCTCGCGGATCTGCGCCAGCTCCTCACGACGTCGTTGCTCTTGCTCGCTCAGCTCTCTGGACATAGAACGGATGGTTGAATGGTGATCGGCGCCGCGGTCGGATGCCGGCGAACAATCGGTTATGCGCGCGTAGCAGTGGACGACCGGCGGATGGGTTCGGAATGTTGCGAGTGGCTCCTACGGCCGTGCTTGAGATGCCGATCCGATAACGTCATCGAAATATCGGACGATCCCCAGCTTGAGGATTTTTTCCTGATCCTCGATCGACAGTTTAGGGATCGATTCGACTGATCGCTCCCAGATCCAGAAGCCGTGCTCATCGACGCCGATGCGCTCGTAGAAGCCGAGCTTTTCAAATGCGCAGAACGTGCCCTCCATGATGGTGTCCTGCTTTCGCTCCTTTTCCATCTCCGGCTCATAACCGATGCCGCGCGACTGTAGCCCGATGAGGAACAGGACGGCTTCGATGCCGGCTTGCCGGCCGAATCGGTGCTCGATCCAGCTGAGGACTCGCTGCCACTCTGCGTTCAGCTCGTCGTCGTCGGACCGCAGGCAGCGTTGAATCGGATCATCCATTACAGGCTATGAGATCCAGGCGTCTGCCTCGACGAGCAGCTTATGGTGATGGCTGCGAAGGAGACGTACAGTGATAGCACTCAGTCGACGGCCGGCGCCGCCCTTGGGCTGTCCGGCAGCGAACGACAGGATACGCGTGGTTCCGTCCTCGATAGCCTGAATACTCTCGGCGAGGGCAAACCACCATGAGTTGTCCTCTTCGGCCTGAATCGCCTCCTCCGACTTAAAGCTGAGCATCCGGCTCCCCTGCGCGTCCAGCAAGTCAGCCACCGCATCGGCCGTGGATTCGAGTGTATGTATGAGATGCTGCAGCTTCTCACCTTGGGCGAGGGAAATAGCAGCTGTCTCCGCCTGGCGTTCCTGTGCCAGAACAGTCCAGAGCGTCTGGAGGCAGGTCACCGCGAGCGATTGAAATGCGACGCTGCTCTTTGCCGGAGTAACCTCCTCACGGATTTGCTCGGCGAACGGGCAGTCCGGCTGTTCGGCGACATCAACGTCCGGGTTGCCGTTTCTCGACAACCTTGAGAGTTTGACCCGGTAATCGTCCTTCAGGTCGCCTCCCTTGCGGATGGACTTAGAAAAAAGCCGCGATGTATATCTAGTAATGCCTTCATTCATACAGGCATTTTAGGTCGTTCTACTTGCAACGGGCACCCAACAACCCTATCTGGCTGTTGTTCCACCACTCCTTTGAACAACTTGCGGTATCGCGGGTGACTGCCGTCACCTTAAGCGGGGCATGGGGTCACCCCTCCCGTCGGGCGAGGCTAACGACTTCATTTTCATAGTGTTTCGACGACGAGGAAGGCGTTTTACTCCTGAATTGCGCTGCGGGTGGCTCCATGTAACAGAGCTTTCACTCACGCCAGAGCGCGGCTCCCACGAACCCCGGTAGGCTGTCAACGGGTTCGCGCAGATCGACGATGCGGATGCGATCCACGCGCCTTTCGAGGGCGGCGATCAGTGCCACGAGCATGGGTCCGCGGCCCTCGATGCGGAGAGCCCCGGAGTTTACGAGAGACATGAGCCTGCCCACGTCGCCTCCCTCGAAGTGCTCGCGAAACGACTGCAGAGCGGATTCTCCGGCCTCGATGATGTTGGCCGTCGCGACAACGAGGACGCGCCGGTTGTACATGATCTCGCCGACAGCATGGCCTAGCTCTCTGCAAAAATCCGGAGACTCGTCCCCCATTACGATCGGCACGATGTCGAACGTCCCATTTAGGATAGTTTGCAGAAAGGGCAGCTGGACGTCGACGCCTTCCGTGTGGAAATGTCCATGGTTGTCGAGAAAGATGTCGTCGTCTTCGTCGCAGAGTTCGTTTCGGATCTGATCATTCACCCGAAGCTCGCCGAGTGCAGTACGGTATCGATCCACACTGCAGATGTGGATGCGTCCGAAGACGCCTGTGTGGCTGGGCGCCACCAGAACAACGGTGTCGTAGCTTCGGCCCTCGAGAAGCTTGTACACGTCAGCGGCAACGCCACCTCCTTCGAGAAGGTTTGCATCAGGAACGACGATGGCGGCGACTTCACCGGTCACCGGTTCGGTTTTCGTGTCCTTCAGCAGGTCGGAGAGTTGTTCGCGCAGCGGGAGTGGCTGCGTCGCGTATACTTCTCGATTAGAGACCGACATACGACGGCTTGCGTCTCGGCTTCTTCTGGGTTGCTACGAAAAAGACCCGCTACGGAGTGCGTGCGGGTCGGAGTGGTGGGCCCTACTGGATTTGAACCAGTGACCTCTCGCGTGTGAGGCGAGCGCT